>CAZFGN010000009.1:0-18381 GCA_964518695.1 uncultured Candidatus Saccharibacteria bacterium | reverse complement strand
ATATATCAGGAAGCCGCGGCTAGAATCACAAGAGTAACTGATGAAGATAGAGATTGGTTAGGGATTCATACGACTCGCACGAACGCGCATCTTTTAAGAACTATTTTTCGAGAAGTGGCGGATCCGGTTGTTATTGATAAAAGATATAAAACGAAGCATCTTAAATATCCGGTAACTATCGCTTCCGGTTGGCGACCGGGCTGGTCTACTGATTATGTAGCTATTGCTCTTGCCTGTGATTTCAAGATTCCGGAAGTAGTTGTTGCTGGGCAACCTAGTCATGTATATAACAAGGATTTCAGCGTACATAGTGATGCTGTCCCGATAGATACTCTCTCATGGAAGAAATATCGTACGATGATTCCGGCAAAATGGAAGCCGGGAGCTCACGCGCCGGTTGATCCTGTCGCGGCACGTCTCGCGCATAAAGAAGGTATCGCGGCGTTTGTAGTACAGGGCACGGATCTTAAGAATTTTTCAAATCTTTTGACCGGAAAAAAGTTTGCCGGTACTGTTATTCGCTAATCGTAATTCTTGAACGGTACGTCGGAAAATGATACTTTAAGGAAGTATTTCTATTTTTATAGAGTGTAGAAAACGAGGAGGGGTCGCATAGTGGCCTAGTGGTGGAAACTTCAATGAATGTAAATTCTTTACGATATCCAAAGAAAAGTCATAGAAAGTCTATTAAGTTTGCTAGGAATTCAGTTTTGCTGGCAGAATTTATGGGTATAGAGTTTGGCGATGGAGGCATTAGCAATCCTTGGCAGGTGGTAATTACTCTGAATTCAGAGAAAGACGCAGAGTATGCGAAGTATGTTGTGGAAGTTCTTCATAGTCTGTTTGGAATTGATGCGGCAGTTCGTAAAAGAAAAAATGAAAAGACCCTACAGCTGGTTTCCTCAAGCACGTCTTTAGTGGATTTCTTAGTAACGAAAGGCGCAGTTCAAGGAAACAAGATTGCGCAACACTTTAATGTGCCAGGGTGGATACATGGGAAAGTTCGGTATGAAAAGGCATTTGTAAGAGGGCTTATGGATACTGACGGTTGTCTTTATATTCACAAGCATACAATAAAAGGCATAGCTTATAAGAATATTGGGCTTTGCTTTACCAGTGGCTCTCAAAATCTTTTGAATTCTGTAGCAGATATTTTTCTCAAATTTGAGATTAAGCCACATATTTCAGACAGAGGGAGAAGAATCTATTTGTATGACAAAGATTCTGTGGTAAGGTATCTTCGCATATTTGGCTCGGCCAACCCCAGAATTACGGGAAAATATAAAGAATGGAAGGGTGCAGGAGTGGTTTAACTGGCAATCCTGGAAAGATTGTGTACCAGAAATGGTACCGCGAGTTCGAATCTCGCCCCTTCCGCCAGTTAGTAAATGAGCATATTTTATATACAATATCTCTTTTTAGGTTTCTTGGTGATATAATTTGATCGGCATGAACCAAAAAGCCGCGCCTGCCGGCAGGCAGGGGTTTGTAAATATAGCAATTATTTTTTTAATTATCGCCATTGCTGGCCTGGTGGGGTATTTAGCAATTTTTGGCAAACCTTCCCCAGTCCCAACGCCTGTACCGATAGCCTGCACGCAAGAGGCCAAACAGTGCCATGACGGCAGTTACGTAAGCAGAGGCGGTCCTGACTGTGAATTCGCGGCTTGCCCAGAGATACCACCATCCCCGTTACCGAAACCGGATGAAGAACAAGTATCTCTGCGAGAAGGCCAACGTGAGAGTTCGTTCTTATTGGAGAAAATTTATCCTGACCGCGTAAGTGGTTTTAATTTTCGGGAATACCCGATAGCAATCGGCGAGGGGAGTCCCGTGACTTTGCGCGCTGGAGAAATCGTGAGTAATGGCTGCACTATAACGCTGACGCTTACTCGCATTGAAAGAGATGTCGCCACGTTTATCAAAAAAACGGATTTCAACAGGCCGTGTCCAATCTGCCTCGCGGGCGATACACTTATTGATACGCTTTTCGGACGCGTGCCGGTGAAATATTTGTGGAAGGGCGTGCCGGTTTGGACGAGTGATAAGGCCGGCCACCGCGTCGCGGGAATTATTTTGGAGACTGCTAAAACGCCAGTACCGCCGGAACATCAAATGGTCCGCTTGGTTCTTGGTGACGGAAGGGAATTATTCGTTTCTCCGGGACATCCGACTGTTGATGGACGGACAGTTGGCGAGCTTTCGCCGGGCGATTTCTATGATGGCGCTTCCGTCACAGGCGTGGAGCAAGTCCCTTATGACCAAGGCGCGACATATGATATTCTGCCATCGGGAGAAACAGGATTTTACTGGGCTAACGGCGTGTTGCTTGGCAGTACGCTTAGCAACAGATAATATTATTGAGATGGAAATTCAGAACCGTGAACTGCATCGCATAGTCGCGACCGCCATTATTCATAAAGACAGTAAATTTTTGATTACCAAGCGCTCCTTGGATAAAAAGGCCTGGCCGGGGAAGTGGACTGTTCCGGGAGGCGGGATGATGATTGATGATTACATAAATACGCCGCCAACCACGCAATCGAACATTTGGTATTTCGCTTTGGAGAACACTTTGCGTCGCGAGGTTCGCGAAGAGGTGGGTTTGGAAATTGGAAAGCTCACATACTTGCTTGACCTCGCTTTTATTCGGCCTGATAACGTACCGGTTATAACGATAAGTTTTTACGCGCCTTGGAAGGAGGGTAAGGTGAAGCTTGATGAATCAGAGAACATTGATTACGCGTGGGTCAGTCTTGAGGAATCAAAAGTCTATGATTTGATTGACGGGATTCCTGTGGAGTTGGAAATGGTGGATGAGGTTTTGAAGGGTGAAGTTATAGCATGAAAAAGATTGTTGCGATTAGTGGCGGAGAGATAGGCAGGCCGGGCTATCCGGTTCAAACGACCAAAATAGACAAGGAAATAATTCGATTGACCGGCAAGAAACATCCTAAGTTACTCTTTGTTCCGACAGCGAGCGCGGATGACGCTTCGTATTACGAAATTGTAAAGAAACACTTTGGTAAAAGACTTGGCTGTGAAACGGACGTTCTTTATCTGATAAAAGGAAAACTTAATAGGAAGGAAATTGAGGCGAAAGTTTTAAACTCCGACATTATTTATGTTGGTGGCGGGAACACACAAAAAATGATGAAATTTTGGAGAAAGATTGGTTTTGATAAGACTTTAAAGAAGGCCTATGAAAAGGGCATCGTCTTATCGGGAGTGAGCGCGGGCGCGGTTTGTTGGTTCAAATGGGTTCACTCGGATTCGAGAAAATCCGTTGACCCAACGGCCGATTTTATAAAAGTTTCCGGTTTGGGTTTGGTAAACGCGCTTTACTGCCCGCATTACGACTCCGAAAAAGATAGAGAGCCAGGCCTTAAAAAGATGATGAAGAGAGTTCCCTGTATTGGCATAGCAGTTGATAATTGTTGTGCTATCGAAATTGTCGACGATAGATATCGTATTATCGCTTCTAAATCTATGGCGAATGCTTATAAAGTTTACTGGAAGGCGGGTACGTATTTTAAAGAAACGATTCAGAAAGGAAGTGGTTTTCAGTCGTTAGCCAATTTGCTTAAAAAGTAATTGACCCTCACTTATCTTTTTCTTGTATCACGGCCGAATTTATATTTACACTATACTATAACACCGATCGGTGTTATAGTATAGTGATTTAAAATTTGGGCATATCTAGATATCCAAATATATGAATAAAGATATTGAAGTTGAAATACGAGGACCATTATCTGAGGACAAGTTCGAGAAGCTTGTTAAGCTTTTTGGTGCCGATGGGGAATTAATCGGAGAAAAGGATAGAGTTTTGATTGATTACTCTACTTTTCTTGAAGGCGGAGTTGAAGATAGAAAAAAGGATATAAGATTGCGAGTAACGAACGGAATCCCGGAAATCATAGTGAAAATTGGCGAGTGGGGTGGAGTTGATCAACGGAGGGAGCTTTCGGTAAAGGCGCAGCGCGGCGATTTTGACAGGCTCGTTGAAATCTTCGCCGTGCTCGGTTTCGTTAAGGGGATGCTTTGCGTAAGGAAAAGCAAAGTCTACGAATATAAGGGAATTGAGTTCGCGCTCGTGGAAGTGCCGGGCCACAGCTATTACTACGAAGCGGAAAAAATGGCTCATGGAAATGAAAATCTTCACGAGATTACAGAAGAAATTAAGAAGATCTGTAATGATCTTGGGCTTGAGGTATTCGACAAAAAACAATTTTTTGGATACATCGACCGTTTAAATGAAGAAGTGAACGAAGTTTTCGATTACGTTTCTTATGTCCCGGATTATTTTAAAAACAGATTTGGATTATAAACCGGACAGAAAAACGAGCGACTGGTTTTGGACCTGCCGCTCGTCTGTAACTAGACGCTATTTCACCACATCTATTCCAGATGCGGGGATAAAACTTCAATAACCTGGTTTAAGACTGCGCCTTCGGAACCTCTGCTTACTTCTATAATCGAGGTAAACCAGAGTCGCTCGCGCAACATAGCTACAATTTCATAGGCGCCTGCCGCGATTCTTTGCTCTATCTCCGCCGGGCTTGCCGTGTTTCGATTGACCGAAAGCCTTTCCCGAAGAAACGAGATGTCACCGGTTATCAATCCGATAACAATAATCAACGGGTTGATTCTAAGCGCCTCCTTCAAATTGTCGATATGGAGCTCTGTGAGCCTAACATTTGGATGAGGAATCAAATCATGTTTCCTTAGTCCGTAGCGGTGGCCGTAGAGATTTTGCACCAAAATGAGGTGTCCCAATTCGACAAGCTGCTCGAATTGCGTCTCCGGAACATTAATCCTATTGCCGTCTGATTCATTCGGCCGAAGCGGGCGGGTTGTAAACCACGCCAGTTCTTCGATGAATGGGTAGGTTTGCAAGAGTTGTCTTTTGATGCATCCTTTTCCAATACCAGATGGTCCAGTGAGAGCTATAATCACCGTTTTTTCCTCTCTATCTTAATTTGGTTGTGAAAGGGCTTTTATAAAACCTCGAGGCTTATCTCCGAGGCTTATAACCATGGTATGAATACAACAATAATTATCTCATGTCAATAATTATTTACGTGAGCTTGACATTCGCATAGCTTCCATGTTTGTATAAAAACAGGTGAAACTGAAGACTCGCCAACCAGACGAGGCTCAAACTTCAAAGATTTAATTCTTCATTATTCTTTAACAAAGCAAACATATGCCCAAAAAAGTTGATCGTCGGATCGGAATATTTAGTCATCCTTCTCGGGATTTTCGTGATTATCATTGTACAGTCAGAATTTCCAATTTCCCAACTGGGGTGATTTTCTGGCAACCGGATTTTGGAAGGAATTTAAAAGACGGGAGCCTTAAGATAATTGGTAAGCGAGGTGCTTCTCTCTTGCGGGGACTCTTTGCTTCCTCAAGAGTTCTTCAAGTCCATATCTACCCATATAAAATTTCAATCTCAGTTAATGAGTGGGATGGCCCGAGTCTTAGAGATCTTGATAAACCAGTTATTGAAGCAATCAAAAAATCCTTAGGAGGAGGAGATATAGAGGTGCAATGGCCCGGTGAATCATGTTCGTAAGGGCGCACCTACGGCTTGAGAGTTTCTGGTTCTTTCAAGCCATTTTAGATTCACTTACATAAACCGCATGGTTCGCCCAGCGGTTTTGTTATTTTTTTGAACTGGTCAGACAGCCTCAATTACGCAGGTTTTAAGGCATTGACAATTCATTACAGGTGTGGTATAATTAAACTATTATTAATTAAAGATTTTTTACAATGAGCCAACAATCTGAAGTACGCACCTCTCTTTCTTTGGGAGAAGCTGCCCAGCTTTTGGGTGTTTCTGAAAATGAGATGCTCCAAAGGTTCAAAGACGTGCAAGGCTACTCCGATGACGAGTAAGCCCAAGAAAAATACGGACACCCCTAAACAAGGTGTCCTTATTATTTCAGCGTGAAGAGTTATCCACCGGGGACTGGAATTATATAAATAAACTTGAGATAATTGGGATAATTTGTATTTGGATAATTGAGAATGCGGGAAATAAAGCCGAAGTACATTTTTGTTGTGGGAGGAGTAATGTCCGGAGTGGGGAAGGGCATAGCAACGGCCTCTATCGGGAAGATTCTCCAATCCCGCGGGTTTGAAGTCACCGCCGTAAAAATTGACCCGTACGTAAACGTCGACGCAGGCACTATGAACCCCACCGAACACGGTGAGGTTTTCGTTTTGGACGATGGGATGGAATGCGACCAGGATCTGGGTAATTATGAACGTTTCTTGAACCGCGATCTCGGCCGTAGCAATTATATGACGACTGGTAGCATCTACCTTTCGATCATAAATCGCGAGCGCAATCTGGGTTATGAAGGAAAATCGGTAAGCGTGGTGCCTTACATTCCCATTGAAGTTATCAACCGTATTAACCACGCGGCCGAGGTAAACGGTGCTGAAATAGTAATTACTGAAATAGGCGGTACTGCCGGAGAATATGAGAATCTCCTTTTTCTTGAAGCCGTGAGAATGCTTAAGATAAAGTATCCTAATGATGTTGTTCTTATTTTGGTAAGTTTTTTGCCGCTTTTGGATAACGACAATGAACTTAAAACAAAACCCACACAACACGCGGTGCGTGCTCTAAACGCCGCCGGTCTCCATCCTGATATTATCGTCGCGCGGTCGCACGTTAAGATTGATAAGAAACGGAAGGAGAAAATAGCGTTTCACTGTAGCGTGCTGGAAGAAGACGTGATTGCGGCTCCGAATGTGGAGAGTATCTACGAAGTGCCTGTTAATTTTGAGAACGATAATATTAGTGGCAGTATTCTAAAGAAACTTAGCCTGAAACCTCGGCTGAGAGATCTCTTGGAATGGCGTTCGCTTGTGAGTCGAATAAAGAGTTCGAGAAAGACCGTACGCATTGGCATTGTCGGAAAATATTTCGGGACAGGCAGTTATGTTTTAGCTGATTCTTATATTTCCGTGATTGAAGCTATTAAACACGCGGCGTTTCAGGAAAAGCGGAAACCCATAATAGATTGGATAGACGCTGAAGATTTTGATCCAAGGAAGGGCGCGAAGGGGAAAATTAATCTCACGAAGCTTAAAAAGTATAGCGGCATTGTTGTGCCGGGGGGATTTGGGTCACGGGGCGTCGAGGGGATAATTAACGCCATCTCCTATGTTCGCAAGAACAAGGTTCCTTATCTCGGTCTTTGTTATGGTATGCAACTTGCGGTTGTTGAGTACGCGAGAAATGTGTTAAATCTCCAAGGTGCCAATACTACCGAGAACGACAAGAAAACAAACTATCCGGTGATTGATGTAATGCCCGAGCAAAAAAAGAATATCAAGGAGAGTAATTATGGGGCGACCATGCGTCTAGGTGCTTATCCGGCCGAGCTTAAAAAGGGAACGATTGCTCAACGCGGTTACGGGGAAACGAAAATATCAGAACGTCACCGCCATCGTTATGAAGTTAATCCGTTGTATGTGGCTCAATTGGAAAAAGGGGGATTGGTTTTTTCAGGCGTTTCTCCAGATAGGCGTTTGATGGAAATTATGGAGTTGCCTAGAGAAATACACCCGTTTTTTGTAGGTAGTCAGTTTCATCCCGAATTCAAGTCAAGACCGCTTACGCCTCACCCACTGTTTAAAGAGTTCATAAAAGCGGCGTTGGATTGAAATATTTTCAAAAATTGATAATTGTATGAAAGGGGGACATAATGAAGGAAATGCACGATAAATTAGAGAAATCGAGAACTTCCCCCAAAGATTTTTTCTTAAATCTTTTATCAATAGCCGCTCTTTATACCTCGGCCGGGAGTTTCGTTGCTCTCATTTTCCAGTATATCAATGTTTTATTCCCGGACATTTTGGAGTTTGGCAATTACACGGATTCTTCGCGAATAGCTTACAGCGTCATACGTTTCGCGATCTCCGCGCTCGTCGTCTCTTTCCCGTTATATCTGGGAACTATGTGGTTTATGAATAAAGATTATTTAATGAATCCTGAAAAAAGGGATTTGAAAATCCGGAAATGGTTAGTCTATTTTACTTTGTTTGCCGCTACGATTATCATCATGGGAGATCTTATTGCTCTTATAAATACTTTTTTAGGCGGAGGACTCACAGCAAGATTTATACTTCAAGTTTTTACCGTTTTTGCGGTTGTTGGCAGCATTTTCGCTTATTACCTTTTTGATTTGCGGAAATACAAAACAGAGTAATGAAAAATTTTACTTATATAGTTATTGGGGTGATAGTTGTCGCTGTGGCGGTTAGTTTTTTTGTGATTGGTACGCCGGGGACCGAGCGGTTGCGGCGTTTTGACGATGTACGGGTAAACCACCTTTCTACGATTCAAGATGAGATTGTTGATTTCTGGACAAAGAAGGATAGGTTGCCTTTAGCGTTAAATGAATTACAGAACGACACCAGTTATTTCAATGTGCCCAGAGACCCGGAAACAAATGCCGAATACGGGTATAGAGTTCTGGGTCAATACCAATTTGAACTATGCGCCAACTTTACCACTGACAATGAAGGTGCGGCCGATTCGTCTCGAATCCCTAAATCGGTTTATCCGTACGGATACGAAGTAAGGTGGTCACATAGTATTGGACAGAAATGTTTTAGAAAGAATATAGATCCGGAGTTGTATAAGACTGACGCTCGTAAGATGCATGTTCCTCCGGTTCCAAGTTCGCTTTAGAGTATTTGTTCAAAACTAGATGGATAATTCAGAGGACAAAAATATTATTGTTGATGGACAAACTGTTCGATATAGGATTGCGGGAGTTGGCAAGCCCATCATCATTCTACACGGATGGGGGAGTTCTCTTGACTCATGGGTGGGGGTACAACAGATACTCGCGGAGAAAGGATTTCTGGTTGTCACGGTTGACCTTCCGGGGTTTAAGGGTACTTTACCGCCGCCGACCGTATGGGGAATTGAGGAATACGCCAATTTTGTTAAGCAGTTTGCGGCCACGCTGGGTTTTAAGAAATTTACACTCCTTGGCCACTCATTTGGAGGACAAATTGCAATTTGTTTTGCACTAGCCTATCCCGACACCCTACCCGCGCTTATTCTCTGCGGTGCCGCGGGAATTCGTCGTCGGACGATTCGAACTAACATTTTTTTGAGTCTCACAAAGGTTCTCGGTCAGATTTTTACGCTTCCGTTTCTGAAGCAATTTAAAGACAAGACGCGCGAACTTTTCTACCGTGCTATAAGGAGAAGGGATTACTTTGAAGCCCAAGGAATTATGAAGGAAGTAATGGAAAAGATCTTGCGTGAAGATCTCACGCATGAGCTCTCTCGGATTACCATAAAAACGCTTATTGTGTGGGGTAAGCTTGATACGATAACTCCTTTGGCTTACGCTCGAGAAATGGGGAAACATATTCATGATTCGATTGTGGAAGTAGTAGAGAATGCCGGGCACAGTCCGCACAAAGATCGCCCTCAAGAATTTACTAACATTATATTGTCTTTTTTAAAAGATATACCAAGTTGATGATTGCAGTGATGTTCATACTGGAGGCAGTTCTTCTTACGGCTATTCTTAAAGCTACTCTTTTTTGGATTTACTTATGGCAGCTTAAAGAATATCGTATTGACCGTTTTTTGGCGGAATATGGTAGTGCGAATAAGCTTATGCGATTTTGGATAGGAAGCGGTGGACGGAGAATGTATATTCCCCGGTTCACAGTAAAGGTGTTTCTGATCACTGTTTCCTCGTTCTTGATAATTTTCATACTTTTTTCGCAAGTTAAATTGGTTTTACCAAATGTTTCAAATATTTTTTTCTACTTTGGAGCATATTTTTTAACACCGTTTGTAGTTTTTATCGTGGTTACCATATTTAGAATCCCTATTTTTTTTATAAGGCAGCTTGTTTACTTTCTCGCTGGGCGAAAGATCCGCGCGCTTCCGGATCTTACGGTAGTCGGCATTACGGGCAGTTATGGAAAGTCATCCACTAAGGAGTTTCTTGCTCAACTTTTGGCGAAGAAGTTTAAAACTGAAAAAACTCCCGGCAATGTGAACACCGAGTTGGGAATTGCCTGGTATGTGTTACGGAACCTGAAACCTGAAACAGAAATATTTGTTGCTGAAATCGGGGCTTATCGAAAAGGGGAAATTGCCACCGTTTGTCGGATTATATCTCCACGTATTGCGATTCTAACGGGTATATCACTGCAACACGGGGCACTTTTTGGATCCGAAGAAGCAATTCAAGAGGCAAAATTCGAACTTATCGAAAATTTGCCGGAGAAGGGCTTGGCTATTTTCAATGGTGAAGATAAAAAATGTGTGGATTTAGCCGCGAAGTGGCATGGTAAAACAACGCTCTATAAGCTTGATCCTAATCTTAGGTCTGATTTGCCGAATCATTATCGGTTGAATTTGAGTGGCGCGGTTGCGGCCGCTCGACATTTGGGGATGAGTGAAGCAGAAATTAAAAAGGCGGTGGAGAATGTACGGGTCGAAGGGCGAATGATGAAGAGTTTTATCGGGAGAAGAGGTGCTTTGATAATTGATGATACCTACAGCTTAAATCCGCACGGTGTTCTTGCCGCGCTCGATTACATATCGCGTAGTGAGCGACGAGTTAAAATTGTGGTTATGCCGTGCATTATTGAATTGGGGGTTGCGGGGGCTCGTGTACACAGAGAAATAGGAAAGAAAATCAGCGAGGTTTGTGATGTAGTCATTGTTATCACGCCTGATTTTTTCTCTGAAATACAAGAGAGTGCCCACGAGAGGGCGCGCTTAGTGACTGATTCTCAAAAAGTGATAGAATTTTTGGATAGCAGGCTGAATTCAGAAAGTGTGGTTTTGCTTGAGGGTCGCTTATCACAACAAATTGTGGATTTTGTACGATGAAATTTTTCGTAAAACCAATATTTACATCTATTTCGCCTACGGCCCAAAGCGATGATATTTTTCTATCACTGAAATTTTTAATTCAGCCATGGAAGTGGAAACGCGGCGCGGGCGCGAAGAACTTTAAAAAAAGACTGCAGAATTATTTAGGGGTGAAATCCATATTTTTATTTGATTCTGGTCGCAATGCGCTTTATGCGATTCTTTTGGCTACAAATCTTAAAGAGGGGGACGAGGTTTTAATACAAGCTTTTATTTGTACGGCGGCTGTTAACCCTATTCTTTGGGTGAGGGCAAAACCGGTTTATGTAGATATTTCCTCGCTCGACTACAATATGCGGCCCGACGATCTAGAGAAAAAAATTACATCTCGGAGTAAGGCGGTTATAGTTCAGCACACTTTTGGTTTGTCAGCAGACATGGATAAGATACTGGGTATCGCTAAAAAGCATCAATTGATTGTTATAGAAGATGTCGCTCACGCACTGGGAGGCGAATACAAGCGGAAAAAATTAGGCACGATGGGGGATGCGGCTATTTTCAGTTTTGGGCGAAGTAAAATTATCTCTTCGATTTCAGGAGGAGCGGCGGTAGTTAAAAACAAAACTATTGCTCAAAATTTAGAGATATTCTATAGATCGTGCCGTTCACCAAAAAGTAGCTGGATTCTGCGACAACTTCTCCATCCCGTTATTTTTGGTTTAGTTAAGTCTTTATATAACTTTTTATATCTTGGGAGGGTTATAGCTTTAGCGGCTAAGACGCTCCGGCTTTATACGCCTTCAGTTAGTAGAGTCGAGAAAAGAGGAGGTCGTCCAAGTTTGAGCCCAAGTTTGATGCCCAACGCTTTGGCTTTATTGGGGCTAAAACAATTTGATAAACTTGATACTTTTAACGAACACAGGGTTAAGTTAGCTAAGGTTTATGAGAACGGATTATATAAGAATAAAAAGCTGATGTTACCTAAAAACATTCCCGGAAGTAAACCCACGCCCCTTTATTTCCCACTCCTTTTGGAAAGTTCTTCTATGGCCAATGAAATCTTAAGGAAAGTCAACAGTAAAAGCATTTATCTTGATGTTTGGCCTGGAAGAGCAGTAATTGGCCCCCGAGGGACAAATCTTAATAAACTTTTTTATGTTTCCGGAACTTGCCCAACAGCTGAAGATTTGGCCTTAAGGAGTATAGTTTTGCCTACACATCCGACTGTTACCATGAAAGATGTTTTGAAAATTATCAATTTAATTAATGGCAATGTTTAAGATAAGCGAGATTCAGGATAAGGAAGTTTGGGAAAGTTTTGTTTTATCCCGACAGAACAAAACTTTCTTGCATTCCTGGAATTGGGGTGAATTTAACGCAAGTCTTGGAAATAAGACTTTCCGATTGGGTATATATGACAGCGATGAGAAGCTCACAGCCGTTTTTCTGGCTTTGAAGATTGTGGCGAGGCGCGGGTCGTTTTTGTTCGTGCCCCAAGGCCCCGTAGTTCACGATTTCAACTTCGAAATTTTAGAAGTTGCGCGGGATTATTTGAAAAATCTGGCGCTTAGAGAATCTTGTGGGTTTGTAAGGATTAGCCCGATTTTGCCCAACAACCCCGTAAACGCGAGTCTTTTTAAGAGAGCGGGTTTTCGGATGGCGCCTATCCATATGCATGCCGAATTGATGTGGGTTCTCGACTTGTCCCAACCCGAGGAGAAAATATTAGGGGGCATGAGAAAAACAACGCGATATTCCATTAAGAAGGCGGAACGGGATGGCGTGAAGATTATTAGGAGCCGAAATCCAAGAGATGTGGCCGTCTTTGAAGAAGTTTATGGTAAGACCGCGAAGCGACACGGATTTGTGGCCTTTTCGGATGATTATCTTCGAAAAGAATTTGCCTCTTTCAAAGGAGACGATCAGGTACTCATCTTTTTAGGCGAATATAAAAACAGGATTATCGCCGCCGCGATGATAGTTTTTTACGGTGATGCCGCGTTTTACCATCATGGGGCGACTTCTTCAGAGCATCCGGAAATACCGGCTTCGTATCTTTTACAATGGGAAGCGATTAAAGAAACTAAAAAGAGAGGTTGCAAGATTTATAATTTTTGGGGAATATCGCGAGACAATAAGCCAAATCATCCTTGGGCTGGGCTGACTTTATTTAAGAAAGGTTTTGGGGGGATGGAGGAGGAGTATCTTGGGGCGCAGGATTTAGTCGTAAGGTCTTCTTATTGGTTGAGCTTCGTAATAGAAAGCTTTAGAAAAGTCAGGAGGAACCTTTAAAAATCATTATAACTCGGCTATATTTAGGTCAAAGATTATGGCTTTGCCATCCGAACAAATCAAGGAGAAGCTGGATGTTGTCACTGTTTTAAGGGAGTACTTGGATTTGAGGCCGGCGGGTAGAAATTTTAAGGCACTTTGCCCATTTCATCAGGAGAAAACATCTTCTTTTGTGGTTTCGCCGGAGCGGCAGATTTGGCATTGTTTCGGGTGCAATGAGGGTGGGGATATTTTCAAGTTTTTAATGAAGTACGAGAACATTGAATTTTACGAAGCCCTAAAGATTCTTGCGGAAAAAGCTGGAGTTGCACTTCAAAGGTTGAGCCCGGTTGATCAGAAACAGTTTGGGGTTCTCTACGATATCAATAACGCGATAGCAAGATTTTGGAGCGAAAGTTTAGAAGTTTATCCACGACCGCAAGAATATTTTAAGAGCCGTGGTTTGAAAAAAGAGACAATTGCCGAATTTGAATTAGGGTTTGCGCCTAATGAGTTTGATGTTTCAACTGTTCATCTTATTAAGGAAGGGTTTAACATTGAGGATATTGTGAGAGCCGGTTTGGCTTTTAAAACGGAAAAGGGTAAATATATTGATCGTTTCCGCGGTCGGATTATGTTCCCTATTCATAATCACTTTGGCAAGGTAGTTGGTTTCTCTGGAAGAATCTTACCAGAGTTTGAAAATTCAGAGGTAGGGAAATATATTAACAGCCCGGAAACACCCATCTTTAATAAATCGAAGTTGCTGTATGGTTTCTTTAGAGCCAAGAACTTTATAAGAGAGAAAAAGACGGTTCTCATCGTGGAGGGGCAGATGGATTTTCTTATGTTATGGCAAGCGGGTGTTAAGAATTTAGCCGCGACTTCAGGGACTTCACTTACGGTTGATCACTTAAAAGTTCTTCGGAAGTTAGCCGATAACATTGTGGTTACCTTTGATAAGGATGAGGCTGGCGCAATTGCTACCGAGCGGGCTATCGATTTGGCTCACGCGGCAGATTTTAGCGCTTTCGTTTTTGATTTCGGAGAGTTTAAAGATCCAGCTGAAGCCGCGGAGAAAAAGCCAGAATTTATTGAGGAGGCTTCAAAAACTCCTACTCCTGCCATGGAATATTATTTTAAGAGATATCTTTTGGGTAAGGATGAAGCGCCCACAAAGACGGATATTATGACCTTGCTTAGAAAGATTAAGAATGTGTGGAGCCATATTGAACAAGCGAGTTGGATCAGGGAATTGTCTCATAGGGTTGGGTTACCAACTAAAGAACTCACGGAAGAATTAGAGCGACTCGAGGAAGGAGAAGTAAACCGCGGTTTCGGCGAACAGATTGTTGTGCCCGTTCAACCTGGGAAGAGCGAGCTTACTAGGATGGACAATATTATCTTGCGAATTTTGAGCTTAACTAGTATAAAGGAAGGGCTACATGTATTGGCTCACGATCAATTAAATCTTCTGCCTCTTAGATATAGAAGTGTTTATCTGGCTTTGAACGGGGGTGGAGAAGGTGAGTTGGATAGGGAAGCAAAAGCGCTTTTCGATATGCTAAGGCTACGTTCGGGTCTTGAAGCAGAGTTCACGGAAGAGATAGTTAAAGAAGAGTTGGGGAAATTGCTTAAAGAATTGGAACTAGAACATTGGAAAGAGAAGAGACGAACTATAAGCAGAGAAATATCACAAGCCGAAGATAACCGTTCTAATGAAGACCTTTTGGTTAAATTAAAAGAGTTTGATGACGTATCAAAGAAAATACATTATATAGACAATGGCGAAAAAGATTAAGGTTAAAATTAAAACTAGGGTTAAGAAGAAGGTTAAGAAGAAGAATCAAGTTAAGCGCGTTGTAAAAACGACTAAAACCAAGGAAACGAAGAAAGGCTACGAGAGAGAAGAGGTATTGGAAGAGCTTGTAGAACGTGGTCGGTCTAAAGGTTTTGTTACAAGTTGGGAAATTATTGATCACTTCCCAAAGGTTGAGAAAGACCTTAGCTATTTAGAGGAAATTTACGACAAGTTGGAACAAGCTGGCATTAAGATTGTCGAGGCGGATTCTCTTATACAGATGCCGTCAGAGGAAATCCCAAAGAAAGAATTGGAACGGGCTCTAATAATAGAAGGTGAAGTTCCGGATAATATTCAAATGTATCTGCGGGAGATAGGGAAAACGCCACTTCTGAAATCCCAAGAAGAAAAGGATTTGGCTAAACGCGCGGAAACTGGTGACACTATGGCTAAGGAGCAGTTAACTAAAGCCAACTTGAGGTTAGTTGTCTCTATCGCCAAACGTTATATCAATCGGGGTCCTTTAAATATTTCTGATCTTATTCAAGAAGGGAACATGGGATTGTTCCGAGCCGTAGAAAAGTTTGATTATCGGAGAGGGTTTAAATTTTCCACCTATGCCACCTGGTGGATAAGGCAAGCTATTACGCGGGCTTTAGCTGATCAGTCAAGGACGATTAGAATCCCCGTTCATATGGTCGAAACCATTTCTAAATATACCCAAACAAAGAGAAAGCTTTCTCAAGAACTAGGCAGAGAACCTCTGACCGAAGAAATAGCTATCGAAATGGGACTTGCTGTTGATAAAGTAAGATACGTAGAAAAAGTTTCTCAAACCGTAGTCTCTCTTGAGGCGCCTATAGGAGACGATGATGATAAATCCATTAGAGCTGATTTTATCAAAGATGAAAAAAACTTAACTCCGTCCCAATTGACTTCACAAGAATTACTTCGCGATCAGATTAAAAAGATACTTAATGATTTGACTGAAAGAGAGAAGAAAATCTTGGAGATGAGATTTGGTTTGGCGGACGGCGTTACTCACACTCTGGAGGAGGTTGGTAAGGTATTTAATGTAACTCGCGAAAGGATAAGGCAAATCGAATCTAAGGCTTTAGAAAGGATTAGGCTTCACGAGGAAGTGAACCGGCTGGGAGATAGTTATTAGTTTGGGGGTTTGGTAATGGGTATATTCCTCGCACGCAAAACGTGCGGGTTTTTGACTTGACAGCTTTATAGATTTGTGCTAAAGTGACGCAGATAATTAGAAATTCTTCGGTTTAAAGGTTGATGTAATCTTATTACAAGCCCACGAGCCGAAAGTCACGGCTCGTTAACAATCAATCTTCACACTATGAAAAGATGCACATTATTCGTGCAGTCCGAAGCTGTTAGGGAAGTTTTTAAAGACCAAGTAAGAAGTATTGGTAAATTAATTAGACAAAGGGAAAATCTCGAAGAGATTATGAGATTGGCTCCTGAGTCTCAGGCCAAAGAAGACTTCGTGGAAGAAATGGCACGAATGGAAGAATCTATTTCGGACTTAATCGCCCAGACTGTCTATCTTTTAGATAGATATAATGATTTTGCCGACACCGTCTTTTCGGAATGATAGTTTGCATATCTTAAATACCCCGCCTGATTAAGCGGGGTATTTATATTGCGTGGCAACTAAATAATAGTTTAAGATAGAAGTTATGAACGCGGGTGAAGTAAGAAAGAAATATCTTGAATTTTTCAAAAGGCAGGGGCATACGATAATACCCTCCGCTTCTCTTGTGCCGGAGAACGACCCGACGACGCTTTTTACCGGTTCGGGGATGCAACCTTTGATTCCGTATCTCTTGGGACAAAAACATCCGGCGGGCGTGAGGCTTGCGAATTCGCAGAAATGTTTTCGGGCTGAAGATATTGACGAGGTTGGCGACAACCGGCACACGACTTTTTTTGAGATGCTGGGGAACTGGTCCTTGGGAGATTATTTCAAACAGGAACAGCTGGCGTGGTTTTTTGAATTCTTAACGGATGAAATTAAACTTGACCCGCGTCGGCTCTACGTTACCGTTTTCGCGGGCGACCCGAAAAACAGTATTCCTAAAGATGAAGAAGCTGTTGCCATTTGGAAGAAGTTATTTTCACAAAAGGGCATAGAGGCGAAAGATGTTGAACTACTAACAGAGGAACAGGGAGGCGAGTTGGGGATGCAAGACGGAAGGATTTTTTACTACGACTCAAAGAAGAATTGGTGGAGCCGCTCCGGGGTTCCGGAGAAAATGCCTTCGGGCGAACCGGGGGGGCCGGATTCAGAGGTGTTTTATGAATTCACTGAAGTGGAGCACAACCTAAAATTCGGGAAATATTGCCACCCGAATTGCGACTGCGGACGTTTTCTTGAAATCGGCAACTCCGTTTTTATGGAATATAAGAAAAATAAAGACGGAAGTTTTGAAAAACTAAAACAGAGAAATGTCGATTTTGGGGGAGGATTGGAGAGGATTGCCGCGGCATCAAATAGTGACCCCGATATTTTTAAAATAGATTTTCTGTGGTCAATCGTTAAAAAGATTGAGGAGTTATCTGGCAGTAAGTATGAGAGCGAGGACAAGAAATCTTTTAGGATAGTGGCCGATCACATTCGGGCGGCCTCTTTTATGATTGCGGATGGAGTAATGCCAACAAATACAGAACGAGGTTATTTTGTAAGAAGATTAATAAGGGGGGCTGTAAGACAGGCCGACATACTAAAGATGCCTGCTGGGAGTTTAGCGCAGCTTGCTGAACCAGTTATTGAAAATTATAGAGACGATTATAGCGAAATAAAAGAATTGGGGGAGACAATTAAAAGCAATATAAGCGCAGAAGAAAATAAATTTAGAGAGGCCATTAAAAGGGGTTATATTGAAGCACTGAAAAAATTCTTTAATAAAGCGATTGGTGGAATTGATCCAGAAAACCTTCCAAAAGGCATGAGAATAGAAGGTAATGTTCTCCGAGTAAGTGGTGATGAGCTTTTCAATCTTCGTCAGACATATGGTGTACCAATTGAAATTTCCCAAGAAATTATGAAAGAATGGGGGGTAGAATTTGATGAACAAACAATCAAAGAGGAAAGAGAAGCTTTTAAGAAACACCAGGAAGTTTCTCGCACCGGCTCCGATAAGAAATTCAAGGGCGGTCTCGCCGACACGAAAGAAGAAACAGTAAGGCTTCACACCGCCCATCATCTCCTTTTGGCGGCGCTTCAGAAAGTTTTGGGAGAGAACGTCAGACAGAGGGGTAGTAATATCACTTCAGAGAGGCTTAGAATAGATTTCTCTTATCCGGAGAAGATGACCAAAGAGCAAATCGCGGAGGTCCAAGATATGGTAAACGAGAAGATAAAAGACAAATTGAATATGGTTCGTAGGGAAATGTCCAAGGATGAAGCCTT
>CAZFGN010000008.1:0-19790 GCA_964518695.1 uncultured Candidatus Saccharibacteria bacterium | reverse complement strand
AACTCACGATACCCTTTCGGATATAGCAGTTTTCAAGACTGCCGCCTTAAACCGCTCGGCCACCCTACCTAGTTACGCCACAATCATATCTTTATTTTTTCGGGAAATAAAGTAGAATGTAGTAACTCATATAGAGCAAAATAGGGCCTATAGTAAAATGGTATTATGCCTCCATGGCATGGAGGAGGTCGGGGTCCGATTCCCCGTAGGTCCACCGGGTTAGGAATGAATATATTAAAAGGTCGGAAAATAGAAAATTATTTATAAATTTCTAATGGAAGATTTAAAAGAAATAGTAAGACCGTTTTACACAGATGCCCTTACTGTGAACACGCATGCTGACGCTGCGGCTTTCATGGATAAAATGTTGGCTGATGATTTCAAGTCAATGAATGGCTTGGAAACAAAAACCAAAGAGCAGCTTATGGGCCAAGTCCAATTTTTTTGGAAATTGGTTCCGGATTTGAAGTGGGAAATTCAAGAAATGTTTCAAGATGGCAACAGAGTGATTGTAAGAAGCATGGCTTCCGGTTCTCCAAAAGGAGATTTTATGGGTATGCCACTGGATGGTTCCAAGTCGTTCAAAATTATGACCATCGATATCCACACCGTACAAGACAATCAAATCAAGGAGGTGTATCACCTTGAAGATTGGGCTTCCGCAATGAAGCAATTTAAGAGCTAATCATCGCTTATCTAGATACGAAAAATCCCTCACTGATAAGAGGGATTTTTCCTATCTGAATTATAAAAGCCGTAGGCGTCACACAGGCGCCTACGGCATAACTTTCTTCACGAGAATGATTAAGTTCTCGGGGAAACGAGGAGGCATTTAATGCACTTTTGGTGCACCACAATGTTAATCGTACCGTCGGGCTTATGGGACCAACACGGCAGCCATTCGTTTTCCTCAAGGAATTTTTCCTCGAAACAAACGTAATCATTCTTGTCTTCTGAAGGAACTAGAGCTTTGTATAAAACCTCTCCTATCCTCCCGTTAACCATAACGAGAGCCTTATCGCCACGAAATTCAAGAATTGCCGTATTGATAACCAAAACGCAATCCTGTTTTCCGCAGCAGGAGTGACCAGCGCCGTTTTTCGCGGCATCAATCCATGGTGGAACTTGCTGTCCATGTCTGGCGGCAAGCCGCGACGGGAAAATGTTGCCCAACACAAAGAAGAACATGAGCGCATAAATTGATAGGTTGTGTTTTCCCATCTTTCGCTCCTTATAGTTAGGGATTCCCTATCTTCTGCGTGTGCCCATCGTACTATGCCACTTGCATAATTTGCAAGCTTAAATCAAAAAGCGGCGTTTTGATAAGGAACGCTTTTGATAGTAGCATTGAGCTATGGAGCCGCTTGCCTCTAAAATCAGGCCGCTGAAGTTAAGCGATTTTGTGGGCCAAGAACACTTGGTAGGACAGGATAAGCCCCTCAACATCGCTATCAAAAATAAGCACCTTTTCTCGTTTATTTTGTGGGGTCCGCCGGGGAGCGGAAAAACAACTCTCGCGAAAATTTACGCCAAAACTCTTGATGCGCAGGTTTACGATCTTTCGGCGGTTTCAGCTGGCAAAGGGGATATTGAAAATATCATTAAAGAAAACTCGTGGGGCAAGCCGAAAGTTTTGTCTTTAGACGAAATCCACCGTTTTAATAAAGCCCAGCAGGATTATTTGTTACCATTTGTTGAAAGCGGCGAGATTACTTTAATAGGAGCCACTACCGAGAATCCCAGTTTTGAAATTATTTCTCCGCTTCTTTCCCGTTGCCGTGCTTTCGTTTTAAATCCTTTATCCGGCGAAGAAATGGCGAAAATTATAAAGCGTACAGGACTGAAGATGGATAAGGTTTCGCGCGATTGGTTAATTAATATGGCTGACGGCGATGCCAGACAAGCCATTACTGTGCTTGAAAATACCCAACGGCTCTATGGAAAGATTACCATCGAAACTTTAAAAGACACTCTGCAATCCAAATTTTTACGTTACGACAAAAAAGGCGAGGCACATTACAACATCATAAGCGCCTTCATTAAGAGCATGCGTGCTAGTCAACCGGACGCGGCTTTGTATTATTTAGCAAGAATGGTTGAAGCGGGGGAGGACCCGAAGTTTATCGCCCGCCGGATGGTAATATTTGCGAGCGAAGATATCGGCTTGGCTCAACCAACGGCGCTTGTGGTCGCAAACGATGTCTTTAAAGCCGTGGAAACAATAGGATTGCCGGAAGCTGGTATCAACTTAGCTCACGGCGCGGCTTATCTTTCGCGATGTAAAAAAGACAGGAGCGTCTACAATGCTTATATGGCCGCCATGGAGGATGTCAAAAATCACAGCAATCTGCCAATACCATTACATCTCCGCAACGCTCCTACTCAACTGATGAGAGAACTGGGATACGGCAAAGGATATAAAAAATATTCGCAAGATTGCTTCCTGCCCGAGAAACTGAAAAACAAAAAGTATTTAATCGGTTAGCAGATTTCAATTAAGAGTTCTATACTAAATAAGTGATTCCTTTCGCTGATTTTCAAAAAATTGATTTAAGGGTCGGCAAGATTATTACCGCCGAAAGAGTTGATGGTTCCGAAAAACTTCTGAAACTAAAAGTGAATTTAGGCGATGAACTGGAGGAAAGGCAAATAATCGCCGGAATAGGAAAGGTTTACGAACCAGAAAGTTTAGTTGGCAAGAATATCGTAGTTGTTGCGAACCTGGAACCCAGAAACCTAATGGGTTTGGAGAGCCAAGGAATGCTTCTTGCCTCTGACGGCGGCGAAGGTCCGGTAATTTTAACAACTGCTGGCGTTGTCCCGCCAGGTTCCAAGATCCGCTGAAATAATTATTATGCTTGATAAAAAATTGGGGCAACTGAAAGAAAAAGGAGGCGCGTTCAGGAAAGAAATCCAAGAGAGAACAATGGGTTACGTGGTGGGCGCGCTTGGTTTAACTGCCGGTCTAGCCTGGAACGAGGCGATTAAGGCACTCATAGAATATTTGTTTCCTCTTAGTAAAAACAATCTCGTAGCCAAGTTTATTTACGCGTCCATCATAACGCTTGTCGTGGTTGTGATTAGCGTCTATTTAGTAAAATTATTTGATAGGAAAGAAAAAGCCGAAAAATAGATTTATCCACGTCATCTTATGGTATAATTCAGACAAAGGAACATGGAACTCACGGGAATTTTTTTAGGCATACTATTTTGGATAATCATCCGCGTGGTGATAGGTGGTTTTTACGTGGTTCAGCAAAACGAACGCGCGGTTAAAACAGTTTTTGGCAAAGCCCAACGTTTAGGCAATATGGTTACCTTAAACGATAAGGATTTTTTTGACTCTTTAAACGAAGATGAGAGGGAAAGATATATTTTCCCTCAACTTCGAGTGATTAAGCCTGGTGGTCCTTATTTCAAAATGCCTTGGGAGAAAGTGCGTAAGGTTTCTGTTGCAACAGAACTTGTAAGCATCGCTTACGATCCCGAGGACCCTATGGTCAACCATCAAAACACTTCGCTTGAGGCGGTAACCAAGGACCAACTTAATATCAGCCTAAAGGGGCAGTTACGCTATTCTGTCTCCGATCGCAATCTTTACGCTTATATTTTCGGAGTTAAAAAACCCATCGCCCACGTTATGGGTTATTTTGTATCCATTTTGCGTGAGCGCATAGCCAACTTTGAAGCTCCGGAGAAACCGTCCATCGAAGTAGCTACCGGAAACCTTTCTCTCTCCGCCGCTTACGGTATATCTATAAACGATTTGAGAAAAAATTTGGGGGAGTTAAACCGCCATATGGAAGAGGAGTGCAAGTCGTCAGTTGCTCGCTACGGTATAACTTTAGACGCTGCTTTGATTACGGCCATTGAACCACCCCAAGAAGTTGAATCGGCTCTCGCGGCTATTAACACCGCTAACAACCAAGTTTCTTCGGAAATAAGTTTAGCCCAGGCCGGAGCTGATCAAAGAGTAGTACAGTCGAGAAGAGCGGTGGAAATAGAAACTTTGAAAGCCGAAGCGGAGGTCCAGGTTTTAAATGAATTAGCTCACCAATTAGCAGATATAAAAGCCGGCGATAATAAAACTTTGCCTGCTTATTTAAGAAACGTAAGACTTGCCCTGCTCTCGAAAGCGTCTCGTATTATTTTGAATACTAAAAAATAATGGAAATGATAACAGTCGGCATTTTGTCTCTAATTTCCCTTTTCTTTATGGAATACCTTCTAAGGGGTCTTGGTAACTTTTTCGGTTTCTATGCAATAGTACAGGAGAAGGAAGCTAGAGTTTACATTCTCTTTGGCGACATTGTAGGTATTATAGATCAACCCGGGTTTCATTTCCTTTGGTTCAAACTTGGCTGGCGCGCCCTTTTCGTCAACTGGCTTGGACACTCTTATAGAAGAAGTCTTACTTTAGACCAAGAATATATCAGAAGCATTCCGGTTAATTCGGAAGAAGGCACGCCTATGGGCATAGGTGTCTGGTACGAGATGTTTATCACCGACCCGGTAGCCCATATCTTCAAAAATGTTGACCCACAAGCGTCTTTAAGCGCTAATGTTAGAAACGCCACCATCAAATCTTTAAGCAATTTACCGCTCGCTAACATGTTGGTTAATCGTCATGGTATGAGCAAAACCGTCCGCGAGGAGGTTTCTCCGGAATCAACCGAGTGGGGTTACAAATTAGGTTCGGTTTACATTAGAAAAGTTCATTTCCGCGACAACGATATGGTGAAACAAATTGAAGCCAAAGTAGTTAACCGCCTTAGACAAGTAACTTCAGCCATAAGGCAAGACGGTTTGAACCAAGTAAATGTCATTAAAAGCAGAGCGGAAAGAGAGGCATCGGTTGAATTCGCCAAAGCGGCCACCGTAAGGCCTCAAATCGTAGGCGCGACTATGAAACAAATCTCTCAAGATCAGGACGTTCTGGGAGCAATGTTCGACATACTCGAGTATCAAAGGATAGTGGAAGGGAGCAATGAATTGACTTTGATTCCGGGGTTTTCAGAAGGTAATTTGTTGCCGCAGTTGCTGGCGGCTAAAACCGGTAAAAGTTCTAACTCTGTTGATAATTAGTCAATGTTTCCACCAGGATTTTTGTTTGGGGCCGCTGCTTCCAGTCATCAGGTAGAAGGCGGCAATCATAATGACTGGAGCGAGTGGGAGGTGAAAAACGCGAAGAACGAAGTTGAAAGCGCGAAGAGAAAAAGTTGGCCGGACTACATTTTAAAAAATTATCCTAACCCTCTCCAAGAAGAAAATTATATTTCAGGGGTGGCCTGCGACCACTATAACCGTTTCCGAGAAGATTTTGATATTGCCAAATCCCTCGGCCACAACGCCCATCGCTTTTCGATTGAATGGTCTCGGATTGAACCAGAAGAAGGGAAGTTTAACCAAGCGGAGGTCGAACATTACCGTGAAGTAATCCACGCTCTTCGTAAGCGGGGGATGGAGCCGTTCGTGACTCTTTGGCATTGGACATTGCCCTTATGGTTTTCCGAGCGTGGTGGATGGCTGCATCCTCAAGCTGGAGAAGCGTGTACGCGCTTCACGTGCCATGTTGTCGAAGAATATAAAGACGACGTACGTTTTTGGGGAGTATACAATGAACCCGAAACATTCGCCCGCCACGGATATTTTCGCGGAGATCGCCCACCCGGATATAATTGGCGAATATTTTCCTATTACCGTGTTTTGAAAATTCTTGCTAAGGTATATGTCCAGGCGTACGAGGCAATCAAAAAAATAGACCCGAGTGCGCAGGTTGGAATTAGCGAGAGTCTAGTTTATTTTGAATCTTATAGTCGTATGCCCTTACATCTCATCGCCTTGCGGATAGTCAGATGGTGGCGGAACAACCCTTTCTTAGAGGAATATATTACCCACTCCGACTACATAGGTTTTCAGTACTATTTTCACTCACGAATTCGGCTTAATCCTTGGAAGTCGCGATGGGGGATTCAGCATAATGAGAATAAAAGCGTCAGTGATTTCGGATGGGAAATTTATCCGGAAGGTATTTATCATGTTTTGAAACAGCTTAGTAAGTACCATAAGCCGATTTACATCACGGAAAACGGACTTGCGGATTCAAGGGATGAGAAGCGCGCCGATTTTATAAAAGAACATATCCGATATACGCGAAAAGCCATCTCTGAAGGCGTCGACGTCCGCGGTTACTTTCACTGGTCGCTTCTTGATAATTTCGAATGGAACGAGGGTTTTTGGCCGCGCTTCGGATTGGTGGAGGTGGACTATTCCGCCAAAGGCGGATCCGCCTCCGGCGGACAAACTCTTAAGCGAACCATCCGCCCAAGCGCCTGGGAATATAAGAAAATTATTGAAAGCGATTTATGAATTGGCTTATCCTCACGCTTCTCGCGTCTTTTGTTCTAGGAATTGTAAGTATTTTCGATAAGCTTCTGCTTAAACGACGGGGATTTTCTGATCCGTGGGCTTACACATTCTGGCTTGGAATCCTCGGGTTTGCCGCTTTATTATTACTGCCCTTTGGAGTTATGCCGCTTCCTTTATGGGCTATAATAACCGGCCTTATTTCGGGGGCTATCTTCTTGCTTGGGATATTCTTTTTCTTGTGGGCCTTGCGTGATGGCGAGGCATCGGAAGCGTTGCCGATTATCGGCGGCTTGACCCCGATATGCACCTATCTTTTTGGATTATGGATTTTGCATAACGAGCTTGGTGTCGGAAATATTATCGGCTTTTCTATACTTGTCGTAAGCGGAATTATTTTTCTCGGTGTTGAGCCCAAAAAAGTACGACTGGAAATTACAACTCTTGCCATCGTGAGTTCTGCTTTGTTCGGTCTTTCTAATGTTTTGAAAAAAATAACGTTCGAACAAGGAAGTTTTTTGAGCGGTTTTTTCTGGATGAGCATCGGCGGGTCTTTATTTGTGCTTGTTTCTCTAGTATTCCCAAATATTCGAAAAAAGGTTTTGAAAACTATTGGTGAAAGTAAGGCGGTAAGCAAGACATTCTATTTCGCTAATCGTCTACTCGCGCTTATGGGAACTGTGCTCATAAGCTTGGCGATTGCGGTCGGACATCCGGCGCTTGTTGAAGCTGCACAGGGGTTTAAATTTATCATAATCTTTTTGGGCGGTTGGCTGATCCTTAAAGAAGGGTTTTCCGGTCGCGTCCTCTTTTATAAAATCGTGGCGACGATACTTATCCTCTTCGGTTTGGGGTGGCTTGGTACTGTCGGGTACGCCAATAGTATTCCGGTCAATGTTCACCGTGATATTACTTGGGGAGTTACTTTCTCTTCAAAATATAGCCGTGCGTTGGGACTTGATTGGCAAGATAATTTCAACGCTATCGTAACTGATTTGCGTCCGAAAAAGATGCGGTTGATCGCGTATTGGGATGAAATTGAAAAAGAGCGCGGTCAATTGGATTTCTCCGATCTTGATTGGCAGCTTTCTCGTGCGAGGGATAACAGAATTAGTGTAATCCTTATTCTGGGCCTAAGAACTCCTCGTTGGCCCGAGTGCCATGTTCCCGCGTGGGCGGAAGAACTCGCGCCGGAAAATCGCGAACAAGCCCTTTACGAATACATCCCGCGTGTGATTGAGCGTTACCGCGATGATTCTGAAATCGTGGCCTGGCAGGTTGAGAACGAACCGTTTCTAAAATTCGGATTATGCCAAGAACGGGAAGCGGATTTCTTGGAAAAAGAAGCGACCCTTGTCCGTTCGCTTGATTCCTCGCGTCCGATCGTTATAACGGACGGAGGAGAATTTGGACTGTGGTATCGGGCAATTAAGGCCGGAGACATTTTCGGCACGACCATGTATCGCCGCGTCTATCCGCCGTCAATCGGACGCTACGTTGGTATTATCGATTATCCATTAAGTCCGTCGTTTTTCAGACTGAAGCAGAAACTGCTCCGGTTTTTGACTGCTGAACTCACGAAGCCGTTTATCGTGATTGAGCTCCAAGCCGAGCCATGGGGAGCGGTTGAAGTCCCGTTGCTTTCGTATGACGAGCAGATTAAGATTTTCAATTCGGATTATTTCCGCGATACGATAAATTACGCGAAAGCTGCCGGGTTTGATGAATATTATTTGTGGGGTGCCGAGTGGTGGTATTTCATTAAAGAAAAGCGCAACAACCTGGAAATATGGGAAGAGGCAAAAAATGTTTTCCAAAGCGGCGTTTAAAATGCGAAGAGACAAGTTGCTGCGTGGCAACAACTTGTCTCGGAAACTGGTTTGCCTGTCATTAACAGGCTGGGGGTCGGCTCGTAAGCTGGCTCACGCTGATGCGTACTTTGGGGCCTTTTCTCCAATAAGAAACATCGACTTCCTCCGTAGCTCCCAGGTGGTCCCTGACTCTTAGCTCGTTCGTGGCCTCTGCCACTGCTTGCCAAAAATCACTGAATACCCGAAAATCCGGAGAAATCTCCACGTCTCTCACGATCGGCTGCCGGTTTCTTGGAACGCTTTTTCGGGCTCCCGGCCACGTCATGGCTGTTACTCCTTCTCACTGGACGTTTGCGTGTTTTGAATCGGCAATGATTCATATGGGTCCTCTTCTCCGAGACCGAGGGGAAGTATTCCTCGCACCCACTGAAGTCGCAACGGTAGCCATGTCCCATAAGGCTAACCCCCTTCTAGAACTAAGGAACGCGGAAACGACTATCCGCGCTAATTATATTGAATAAAGATAGTTGAGGGCAAGACTGACTGGTCTTGCCCTCACTGGTGTCCCCGTTTGCGGTTTGTCATAAGTTAGCTTATCGTACTAATGCTGACCCTGACGTTAACCTTCGTGGGACTCATCTTGCGGTAAGATATGACCAGTTCGTCTTGGGTCATATCTACCGGTTGCCACGCCTGCAGCTCTTTATAAGCTTCGGAGGCGGCATGCCAGAAATCGGACATGAACTCCAACTCGGAGGATATCTCAACTTCCTTTACAATTGTTCGTATTGGAAAGCCGAACGGTATCCCGCAGTAGTTCATGGCTGGCTCCTTTCTGAACAAAGAACTAGTTGGTCGAAGGAACCATTCGATTTTTGAACTATAAACCTTTATGAAAGTATTGCAAATCAGGCCGCATCTTATTAAGCTTTTAATGTCTGAATTCATAGTCTAAAAATATGCTTCACAATCATCGAATAAAAACTTGGTCGGGTTTTGTTTATTAGGAGATACCTTACCCGTCCTATCGGGTGATTTTTTGTTTCGACTGTTGATATTACTAAATAAAACCATAAAAAGACTATGAACAATCTTAAACAATACATTACAGAAAGAAATGTTATTTTCGTCGTAATTTTTACTTTTGTTGGATTTATCGCCCTTCAGATCCCAGTGGCACAACTTGCGGGGTCAAAAGTAGAATTTACAGTCTATGACGCGTTTGCTCCTGTCGCGGGAGCTTTCATCGGAAATATTCCTGGAATCATAGCGGTATTCCTGATGCAATTTTTCAATTTCCTCATGCACGGCGCAAAGATTGAAGATGCAGGAACAATTATTCGCTTTTTCCCCATGCTCTTTGCAACGCTTTACTTCGCAAAAAAGGGGAAGCTTAACCTCATCATTCCCGCGATTGCAATCTTAGCGTTTGTGGCCCATCCCATCGGTAGAGATGTTTGGTACTTTTCTCTTTTCTGGACAATTCCCATTGTTACCTATTTTTTCCGAGACCAGTTTCTGTTTGCGCGGGCACTTGGTTCAACCTTTACCGCCCACGCAGTCGGCGGTGCTCTATGGATTTGGAAATTTTCTCTTCCCGCCCCGGTTTGGCATTCGCTAATTCCCGTGGTAGCCGCGGAACGATTTTTGTTTGCGCTTGGAATTACCGGATCATTTGTCCTTGTAAACAATCTTCTTCGTCTCTTAGAAAAGAAACGCATCCTTAATCTCGGGCTTCACATTGACCAGAAGTATCTAATCCATATTCTTCGTGATCACCATGAAGCAAAGACGTGAACTGCGACGTAAACCGCGGTATATTGCCTACGTTGCCGCTAGCATTGATGGGCGCATCTCGCTGTCTAACAAAACTCTACCAGATTGGACGAGTAAAGAAGATTGGCGATTTTTCCAAGATGCGCTCTCGCGTGCTGAAGCAGTTGTAGTTGGTCGCAATACCTATGAGTCCGCATTCGATCGATTGCGGAAGCGAAATACTTTCGTTCTCTCGAGCCGTCCGAAAACTATCAAACGCCGAGGAAATGTTACCTTTGTTAATCCTGAAAACGTTAATCTCACCGAACTTCTTCAAGGGTACAAAAGCGTTGCCGTGCTTGGCGGTGGAGGAGTATATCGTTTCATGCTGGAGAGTGGACTCCTCGATGAGATTTTCGTTACCATTGAGCCGCTTATTTTCGGACGCGGGAAAGAAATGTTCACCGGCGGCGCAGAAACAACACGACTTGATTTGCTTTCAGTGAAACGACTCAATCGCACCGGAACTATTCTCCTTCACTACAAGGTTAATCACTAGCAACAAATTTTACTTGCCAATTACCTGTTTTTGTGGTATTATCTAAGCTTATGAAAAATAAGAGCGATATCTACATTATCGGTATTAATGGCGGGAAAAAAGGCGGCCGGGTTGGCGGCTACCTAAAAACTTGCCTGGATGAAGCGGAGAAATTGGGCGTAAAAACCAAGATAATTAACCTCTCTGACTACAACATTTCCTCCATCTCGAAGGTCGCCCATGACCCGGAAAACGACTCTTTGAAAGAAGTTAGCAACGGAAGTGATATGGAAGAAATCCTTAAGGAGGTTTACAAAGCCGACGGCATTATTTTCGCAAGCCCCGTCCATTGGTTCGCTCCGTCAAGCGAAATGAAATTATTCATCGACCGCCTGACTCCTCTTGAGAATTCGGGCTTCTTGCTGGAAGGCAAAGTTTCCGGATTCATTGTTTACGGCAACGAAGCGGGGAAGATGAATGCCTTAATGCAGATGACCGCGGTTACAAACCACATGGGAATGTTTTCGCCTCCCTATGCTATGATATACTTTGGAAAAGAAAAAAGTGGCTGGGCGGAAAAAGACCTTCCATTGCTCGCTCATAATATGACAAACCTTATCAAAGCGATAACGAGAGAAAGTGTAAAATTTGTTACGACTCATTATTAATTCGCGCATGCTGATGAAAATAGAAAGTACCGCTTTTGAGCATAATAGAAATATTCCCGCTAAATATACTTGTGACGACAAGAATATTAACCCAGCGCTTACCATTTCCGGCGTCCCGGAAGGTACGAAAAGTTTAGCGCTCATAATGGATGATCCCGACGCGCCCGCGGGCATTTGGGTTCATTGGACGCTTTGGAATATGGATCCAACCCTCAAAGAAATTACGGAAAACAGCATGAAAGAAGGAATAGAAGGAATGACAAGCTTCGGTAAATCCGGTTATGGCGGTCCTTGTCCTCATTCCGGCACTCACCATTATTTCTTCAAGCTCTATGCCCTCGATACCATACTTTCCATTCCAGAAACCTCTAATCAAGAGGCGTTAGAGAAAGCTATGGAGGGTCACATATTAGCTTCGGCGGAACTCGTCGGCTTATACAGCCGTAAATAAAAAGGTCGTAAATTAATTTTTTGTGATATTTATCAATGATGCAGTTACTTAATATCGAAGATTTTGGTCTCTTAGCTTTGCGTCTGGCGGTAGGTATTATTTTCTTAGTCCACGGTTTACAGAAGCGCGGTATGTGGAGGATGCAATCGTCAGAACAAATGCCGGCGGGATTGTTGAACATTATGAAGTTACTTTCTGTAGCAGAACCGTTAGGCGGTTTGGCTATGATTGCCGGTTTGTTCGTTGAGTTCACTGCCGTAGGTCTGGGCCTGATTATGCTGGGGGCGATCTATATGAAAGTCAACACTTGGAAAAAGAAATTTACCGGCGATGGAGGCTGGGAGTTTGATTTTATACTCCTTGCCGCCAACATTGCCTTATTCTTTTTAGGCGCGGGCTCCTTTAGTTTGCAAAGTATATTTTGGTTGTCGTAAAGGAAGAATAAAGGATGCCTAATACGTTGCCGTTATCGGAAAAATTTAATAATGGGAAAGAAGAAGCAATACGGCGCTTGACCGATCTAAGGAATGAACTGGCCGAAAAGTCCGGGCAAGAACGGTATAAGATTCTCCAGAACAAAACCATTGATTACATTGTAGATGCAATGCCGCAAACCTTAGAAGAGCTCGCGGCTATTAAAGGCATCGGGCCTAAGAAGCTCAAAGAACTTGGTCCAGCTATCTTGGTTATTACCGGAGGCGGAGAAGTGAATATAAAAGAGAAAATAATCCAGGTAAGCGATTCGGGGGAAAGAGTGTTTTCAGTAAGTGATTTTCTGGATCACATAAACGATATTCTTTACTCTCAAAATATTTTGGTGCAGGGAGAAATTTCAAGCGTTAACATTCACCCTACGGGCATTTATCTTACTTTGAAGGATAAAAAAGGCGATGGGATATTAGATTGCTATATACGTCCTCATGTTTACAGCTACTTGGGCGTTGAGCTTGAAGACGGCATGGAGGTGAAAATTGGCGGGTTCCCAAGCGTCTATAAACGCAACGGCAGGTTTAGGTTTATGGTTCAAACCTTGGAGCTTACCGGTGAGGGTTCGCTCAAGAAAGCTTATGAGTTCCTCAAAAAGAAACTTGAAACTGAAGGACTTTTCGTAAGAAAACGACCTATTCCGGAATTTATAAATAAAATTGGCATCATTACTTCAGGACAGGGTGCGGTTATTGAAGATTTCAAAAACAACCTCGAACATCTCGGTTTTGAGCTGTTCCTCAAAGACGTGAGAGTTGAGGGAGTAAGGGCGGTTGAAGACATCACGGAAGCTCTGCAGTGGTTCAACGGTAATGCCGACGAATTAGACCTTGATATATTAGTCGTCATGCGCGGTGGAGGCAGTTTGGAGGATTTACAGGCATTTAACAACGAACTTGTGGCTCGTGCCATCTTTGCTTCCTGTATCCCTACCATATGTGCCATAGGGCACCATAAGGACGCTCCCATTGCTAGCTTGGTGGGAGATGAAGCGTCGTCTACCCCGACAGGCGCCGCTATGAGAGTAAACCAATCCTGGGACAGGTTGGTAAAAGACCTGCCTATGTTTCAAAGGGAGATCATTTATGCCTACGAAACCGCGTTACGGGCGGTTTATAGCAGGATTGAATCCCTGCGCGAAAAAATGATTAACTACTTCCGCCGGGCATTTGTTAAATTTGAAAGTCTTAAGTCAGCGCTTTTGGCAGTCTGCGAGCGCGAGCTTGCAAAGGTAGTAGAGCGGGTGGGAATAATCGAGAAGTATTTGGCGAGCGTAAACCCGGAAAGAAACTTAAAGCTCGGCTATAGCATAGTTACCGACAATTCTGGTAAAGTTATCAAAGACTCGTCTCAAGTAAAGGTAGGCGAGGATATCAAAACTAAACTTTATAAAGGCAAAGTTGTATCAAAAATAAAAGAGGTTAAATAATATGGGCAAAGAAGGCAAAAAAGTAAAAGAATCTTTGGATAAACTCGAATCCATCGTGGAGTGGTTTGATAAACAGGAGGACATTGATTTAGAGGAGGGCTTGGAAAAGGTTAAACAGGGCGCGGAGATCGTAAAAGACCTCAAATCCAAACTCAAGGGAATAGAGAATAAATTCAAAGAAATCAAAGGCGACTTAGATGAAGAAGGGGACAACTAAAAAAATTAAATCAGGAGAAATACAATCTAAAATTGTCGGCCGTAATAAAGATATACCATATATTTTAGACGACGAACTTACCGAAGACAGAAAAAGAGAGATTGAAAAAGTAGTAAAGAAAATCGTTAATGAATACGGAGAGGCTCTAGGGTTGCTTGGTAAGGAATAAAAGCAATAACGTTTTGGCAAAATGCCTCAAGGAAACCAACCGCAATAAAAAATTAAAACTCTACAAATCAATCGCCAAGTTGACTTTTCTAACCCGCAAGCTCTGGCAGCCCAACGCCACTACTTACTATAGTCTTTGAACCGGAAGTCAAAGCTAACCCAAAAACAGTTAAAGAAGGATTGAATTTTTGGGAGGGGCGTATTAAGGTAAATTAAGACTTTTTGCCTTCCTACGGCCAGCCTGTTAGAATACATTTAGACGTGTATAATCTAGTAGTTGCCACTCCTTTCGGATGTAATTTAATTATATTTTCCACTTACACTTCATGTTCAAAAATTCTTAGATTAATCTAATACAACAAGAGACTTTAACAGTTAAGTTTGGTGGTCAGTCTCATCAGGTAGAAATCCAAACTTTTGCGTAGTCTGTTCTTAATTTCGCGACAGTAGTAAAAGAAACAAATGTAAGATTAGGTGGGAAACCTCTAGGGATTGGGATCTCAGTATAGAAGTATTGAAAAGCTATTTTTGCCAATAAAAAATTAGGAGAAATTTAATAGTGTATGTTCCAAATCAACCCCGATAAACACGTGCTTTTTGACGCATCGGTCATTGTTGCTGCTTTCAATAAGTTAGATCCAAATCATCAAAAAGCCCTTGGTTATATACAGACAATGCCTCGGGATAGAATAGTGTTACTTCCTGCCCATGGCCTTTTTGAGTTTATGGCAGCTATTTCAAGGGGAAGGGAAGTATTGAAAACACCCTATCTTTCGTTTGAGAAAGATAAACTCCGTATTCCTTTTGACAATATTCATATTACTCAGCAGCTTGCGAATGAAGCCAGGGACCAAGAATTACTTACCACTTTCAAAACTTTAAAAGGAGGGGACTTGATATATGCTTGTATTGCTAAAATATATTCTTTGCCACTTGTAACTTTTGATCATGGTTTCAGGCCATACAAAAGTAAAATAGAAGTTGAGATTTTAGAATAATATGCAAAAGTTAAAAAGGGAAGAATTTGAAAAAGTTGTGGAAGAAGGGGTAAACGCCATTCCGGAAAAGTTTTTGCGTAAATTAGATAATGTGGCTGTTGTTGTTGAAGACGAGCCGACTCCAGTCCAAAAGAAGAAGCTGGATATTCATGAAGGTTGGACATTGCTCGGTTTATACGAAGGCGTGTCGCGGTTAGGGCGGGGAGCGAACTACAACGCGGTGCTTCCCGATAAAATAACCATCTTTCAAAAACCCATTGAGGAAGAGGCGCGAAACGAAAAAGATTTGAAAGAAATAGTGAAGAATACTATCTGGCATGAAATCGCGCATCATTTCGGGATGGATGAGACCCGGGTACGTCAAGCTGAAGTTAAAAGGCGAAAAATCTCGCGATAGAAATTTTATGAATGGGCAAAACAGAGAAGATGTAAAAATCGGTTCGGAAGTAGAGGTTGTGCTAAAGGATGACCAAAGAACCGGAGTGCTTACTCGTGGGATAGTGACAGAAATTTTAACAAATTCTGATTTTCATCCGCACGGCATTAAGGTTCGCTTAGAAGACGGTCAAATTGGCCGAGTGCAGAAAGTTAGAGGGAAGCTATGTTAAGGTTAATAAACAGAGAAGTTAAAACACAGTCATAAAAATGAAGCAAAAAGAAAACAATTATACATACAAGCGGTGCTTGTCTCGAGTGATGGTGATTATGCCAGCTTGGTAAAGTTTTTGAAAGAGCGTAGAAAATTAAAAGTCATATTATCGCCGCATACCAAGGAAAAATGCTCGATTCTCCTCAAAAGAACAGATGCTCCCATTGCTTATCTGAACGATCAAAGACTAATTTTGCAGACTATAAAAGAAAAAGCCCCCGATGCGAACGGAACCGCATAAGGGTCTTTTTCGTGAGTATTAATTGTATAATAGCAAGCGGTGGCGATAAGTCAACACTTATCCACACCCCCCCAAATGACCCAAATATCTGAAAGGGGAATATTGACCAATGTATCTCAAAGTCAAAACCCACCCCGGCTCTAAAAAGCCAACGATAATCAAAAAAGATGAAGACAGCTTTGAAGTTTACGTTAAAGAAAAAGCGGAAAGGGGGCTGGCAAATAGGGCTGTAGTAGCCGCTTTGGCGGTATATTTTAAAGTTCCTGCTGGCAAGGTAAGATTAATTAAAGGCGCGAAATCAAGAAACAAGATTTTTGAGATAATATAAAAGGTCGGCTAGGTTATATCATATAAAAACATGGCAGTAATAAAAAAGAAAAGTTGGCCGCAGTCGTTTGAACTCATAAAGTCCGGTAAGAAAAAATTTGACCTTCGGGTTCCGTTTAAAATCAAAGAAGGAGACACTTTGGTTTTTGGAGAATGGGACCCAAGAAAGAAGAAATATACTGGGAGATCCATCCGAAAAAAGGCAAAACTCATTTACAAGTTTAAGCTTAATAGCTTCGGGCAAAAGAAAGAGCTTGAGAAAAAGGGTTTGTACGTAATCCAGTTTTAAAGTACTTCTTTAAAAGAATATGCCGGACAAAATTAAGAAGACGGAAGATGAGTGGAAAGAGAAGTTGACGCCGGAACAGTACGAAGTTCTGCGCAAAAAAGGAACCGAAGCCCCATTTGTCGGCCAGTATGTTCATAACAAGGATAAGGGGACGTATGCCTGTGCCGCCTGTGGTAGTCAACTTTTTTCCTCTGACACCAAGTTTGAATCCGGCACTGGTTGGCCTTCATTTGATAAAGCTTTGCCGGGAGCGGTGGAGTATCATAAAGATAGCGAGTATGGAATGGAACGAGTTGAAGTAACTTGCGCTAAATGCGGCGGTCACTTGGGGCATGTATTTGAAGACGGTCCTAAAGAAACTACCGGCAAAAGGTACTGCATTAATTCCTGCGCCTTGCAGTTAAAGAAAGAACCGGAGAGAAAACAAAGCGAATGAAGAATATAAACTAGCTTTGGTAACGACAGTATACTATATGTCCGATCGGTGACGTAGTATACTTTTTATGATTTAGGCCCTGTTAGCCATGAAGCGAAAACAGAACGATCCCGCTCCAACCACTTTGCATTAATGCGAATACTTTCAAGCGATTGCTCGATGGTTCGTTTTGCATCCGGTACGGGGTGAGTTTCAAAGAAAGATCGAACATCGGCAACATCCGCGAAAGACGCAAGTGGTTTGCAAACCGCCTCTATGACTCGTCCAAGGAGTTTGCCATCCTCGTACATCATACGAAATGTTTCCCAATTTTCTTTCACAAATTGCCATGTCAAATCACGACCGGCTGGATTTGTGGCAATACTGCGGAGTACAAGGTAGACGTCCTGGGAACGAACTTCTCCTCCGATGAAGAACTTTAGAGTTTTTGCGAGTAAATCCGGATTCTGGAAATCAGTTAACGCGCCCAATAAACGCAACTGCTCCTCTTGAAGAATTTCTTTTTTATAAAGATCGCAGATTGCCTCGTAAGTTGTCTCATCACCAACTGAAGCAACAATGCCATAAACAGCGCCTCGAAGGTTAGGATTCAATGAATCATGGTCTTTTAAAAATGCCTCAAACCGTTTTTGCGCCTCCTCTATTATCTCTTTTTCTCCTGCTTCCCCAAGCGTTCTTAGTACCATCCCGCGAAGAATTTTCAACTGGTGCCCTTCGTGTACGGCTTCAACCCATCCAACGCTTTTTGCAATGGGCCTCGTTAAGTCTCTTACGAATGATTCAAATAATTTTACATAAGGCTCGTGAGAAATGAGTAATCTTATTCCGTTCATTCGCGAAAGCAAAACCTGCCATACAGGAAGTTCCATCTCATTCTTATACCCAGAGAAAAAATCGAGAAGAAGATCAGCTGAATAGTGCCCGGCTCTTGTGAGGGCGTAGGCGTCATCGCAGAGTTCAATTCTATCTGCTACCGGTAGTTTGTGTCCCATCACAACAGGTCTAAACTTAAGCAGCTCTTCCGGTTCATAATTGACCCTGAAAAAACCGGTATGCGCGGCGTTGAGCTTAATCCATTCTGATTGGTTAGGAACGACCGGGAAGAGTGATGTATCCACTTCTGTTTTTTTGGTATCAAGAAGAAGAAACGCCCTAGTATTATTAGTTTCGGTTGTGATACCAACGGGAATGTTCCATAGGGAATTCTCACTGGTCTCGAAATTCTTTTCATACAAGAACCTCTCCTGCGAAAGTTCTAATTTCATTTGGCCGTTCTTATGTTCGCGCTTCACATGAATCACCGGATAACCGGTTTGCCTCAACCACGTATCCATCATCGCTCGAACAGGTTTTATGGACTCCAATTCAAGTGAATCCCACAAGTCGCGAGGATCTGTATTGCTATAGGCATGGTTCCGCATATATCGTCCGAGACCGCGCCGGAATACTTCGGGACCGAGAAAATTTTCAAGCATTCGAATCATCGAAGCCCCTTTTGAATAGGCAATCGCGTCAAACGATTCGTTAATTTCATGAGGGTTATTGATCGTAACCTGCACCGGTCTCGAACTCTTGAGGGCATCAGCGTTCAACGCGGAAAGGAAATCTTCGGCGATAAATCTATCCTCCGGTTTCCAGTCGGGATGAATTCGCTTACAGGCAATGAGTTCCATCCACGAAGCGAATCCTTCATTGAGCCATAAACTATCCCACCAACGCATTGTGACTAAGTTTCCGTGCCACTGGTGCGCAAGTTCATGGTCTACTACTTCTACCACGCGCTCTTCTGCGGCCGCGGATGAGTTTCTCGGATCAATTAAAAGTGTTGTCTCTCGGAAAGTATCGGCACCCCAATTTTCCATAGCGCCCGCGGCGAAATCGGGGATGGCCACAAGGTCCAGTTTAGGTAAAGGGTATGGCACCCCGAAATATTCTGTGTAAAATTCAAGTGTTTTAACTGCTTGGTCTAGAGCAAAATTACCGAGATCTTTTTTGCCTGGAGTAGTGCAGACGCGAACCAAAATTCCACTATTTGTGTGAGCCTCTACCCATTCAAACTCTCCAACCATCATAGCAAAGAGGTAAGTTGACATAGGCGGTGTCGGAGCAAATGCAACTTCTTTAAGAAGACTAAGGTCGCCCGAAAGAAGGTCCTCTTTTACGATCGGCATGTTAGAAATAGCCACAAGTTCTTTCGGAATTCTTACAACGACCTCGATCACTGCTTTACTAGCCGGCTCATCCCAACAAGGGAATATGCGTCGCGCGTCGATCGCCTCACACTGTGTTGTTGCAATATAACGCTCTTCTCCGTTGGGAAGGTTATACTTGCTTCGATAAAAACCGTATAATTGATCGTTGATTTGTCCTGTGAAATTAAGCTTCAATGTAGCAAGTCCGGGCAACAAAGCATCCTTATAACTTAAAATTATAATTTGCCGCTCTTTGTCATAAGAAACCCCTCCCCATAGATGTAAATTTTCTTGCGTTAACTCTGCATAGCCCTTTACCACAAGATCATCAGCATGTAGAGTAATCGTATTAGTCGGCTCTTTAATTTCAATATCGATACTTAAGACCCCTTCAAAGGTAAAAGTTTTGAGGTTTGGCGCGAGCCAAAGATGATATTTTACCGGTTTCACATTCTCCGGGAGCAAACAAGCTATTTTTTCTGTCATTATTCTATAATTATCGTTATATTATAAGACCATCATAATACAAATATTATTCCTCTGCAAAATGGTAAATGAGTTATAATAGAGAAAGAAAATATGACAAATCCCGTTTTGACTTCAACCTCGCGCGTTATAAAGCTCGCAAAAAACGTTTCAATAAACAGGGAGAAAATAGAAAAAATTGCCAGTGAGTGGGCAAGGGTTAAAGTCACAACGCCGCTTTGGCCCAAAGAGTTTCATTTTGTCTCCAAAGATACGAGGCGCTTACTTGATTATATTCTAGTTT
>CAZFGN010000007.1:19581-20479 GCA_964518695.1 uncultured Candidatus Saccharibacteria bacterium | reverse complement strand
ATGAGAGAAAGAGAGGGGTGGTTGAAAGAATCGATGCTAGGCTTGGTGAATTGAACGAAAGAATGCTAAACCATTTTTCCAATGTGTTAGGCAAATTAGAGGATGTTCTAGAGAAAATTGCTTCGAGAGCCGATAAGGCAGAACAGCGGGGGCTTAATGTTGCTAGCGTGAGAAGTGCCATAAGTGAGGCGTTAAAAAGTATAGAAACCGCGAGGGCGGCTATACAGACACAGACTGGCAAAACCTACACGATTACCGTAACTAGCGAGGACAAGTTGCGTGCGGACGTGGGAAAAGCTCGCAAAGCTCTCCACGAAGATCTCGCTAAAGTTCGTGAGGCAATAAAAGCCGTTCATGACGCAGTAAGGCGAGCCGCGGTAGCTTTGGCGCAAATACCGAGGGTTGATGAGGTCGAGAATACGCCATCTACGACTAGCGGGACTCCAAGTAACCAATAAAAGAAGTCGAAAAATCAAGACCTAAAACTATGAGTAAAAATGTTTCTATCACTATAGTCGTTCTCGCAATAGTAGCTGCCTTTATTGGTATTGTTGTTTGGAATATGCAGTCAAGTTATGTTACTCCACCGGCAAACCCGCCGACAACTACGGTACCGGTTAGCGAGGTTGTTCCTGCTGATTCGAGTGCGAGTATTGATCAATCATTGAATGGTATAAACGTTGAAGATTTAGAAAAAGAATTCGGTGATATTGATTCCGATTTGAAGAGTCTCTAATCTTTTCAGCGCAGAGGTAACACAACCGCTCCAACCGGAGCGGTTGTGAATTTATCGGGGGTTAGATATTCTATATTATTTTTTAACCTTCCTTTTTCGGTGAAAGAGTTAGTGAGGAACATTACTGTTTGCGCGGGCATAGAGATGCCTCTCACCTCTACC
>CAZFGN010000007.1:12441-19571 GCA_964518695.1 uncultured Candidatus Saccharibacteria bacterium | reverse complement strand
CCTGCGTTAACAATCACGATTTTGTGGGTTGATTGAGGGAGGTCGTTGATTTCTTTAGCTAGCTCTACGTAATTTTTGGCGAATGCTCCAGGAACGTTTGGGTTTTTGCCCCAAACTACAAAATAACTCCGGTATGCATTGAAGACCAAAAGGAGGGCAAAGATAATCGTGGTAAGCCGAAGACTTTTTTCATTTATTCTTTCCTTGAGCCATTGATATATCCAAATTCCACCAAGGCTTGCCGTTACTACAACTGGCGGGATCATGAGTATCGCCCGCAGTGCGTGGGGAATACCTTCGTTGGAGACGATCACGGGCAGAGCGGCTGCGCCGGTCCAAACAAAAATAGTAAGTAATGCCAAACGTTTTTCCCCTCGGAACAAGGAAGCAAGGCCGGATGTTATGCCAATCACAAATAATATTCCGACTGGCCAAAAGAGTTGGGGCGACCCTGAAATATTGTGGCGCCAGTTGTGGTCGCCGTCAAAACTAAACATTCCTAAAGTTTTCACAATGTTGAGTCCTAAATCCTTCATCGGTGTGGGAGAGTTGAAAACAGATATTTCGCTCGTTCGTCCAAAGAAATCTTGAGAATTGTTTAAAAAGTAAAACATTAAAGGGGCGACTGCGATCAAGGTAAATAAGATAAAAATTGAAGAATAGAGATAGAACTCTTTTAACATTTTTTGTTTCTTATATGCGAGCCATATCCCCGTGAGTATAAAAAGTATGATGGCGGGAGTGGCCCGATAAGCTATATAAGAATGGAATCCCAAGCCGTAAATCATACCTCCTAAAACGCCGTAAATAACCTTGCGATCGGCCATGAGCTTGAAAAGAAAATAAGTTCCCCAAGTCATAAAAAAGGGTGCCATAATGGCTCTGAAGCCTATGCGGGAAAAGTTTATGTGCCAGAAACTGGTAGCCAAAATAAACGCGGCTAGAATCGCTATGGATTTGTCATCTTTAAAAAGTTCACGGGAGAGGAAATAGATTCCAAGAACAGTCATAATGCCAAAAAAAGCGCTCGGTAAGTGTAGGGCAAAAACAGTATTACCAAAGAGAGCTATCGAAACAGCTTGGATGTTAATAAATAACCCTTCCCTACCATTATTTTCGGGATAAAAGATTTTAAACTCTCCCGTTTCCATTGCCTCTAGGGCATTACTGCCATTCATAGCTTCATCAGGGTATAAACCCGGAGGAATGACTGACAGATTGGCAAGTCTAAACAGTGCCGCTATAATAACTATAACGAAGAGAAAACCATATTCTTTTCTCATCTACAATAATACTACAATGCCTTTATATCTTAATCCAAATAATGTCGCTTTCGCGATCATTGCGTTCTTGCTTATTTTGGCGGCAGTGCCAGTAATGAAAGCGATGCGCCATAAATTGCTTTTGCGTAAGCGTTTTGTGCTTCTTGAAATCCCAGAGTCCTATTACAAGGACCTAAAGTTAAACGATATTATAAAGTCCATACCGGTTCCTTTCGTTTTTGAAATAGCAGTTCATCATTTAGGTGAAGATGTCCGCTATTATCTGGCAATACCGGAGCGACGGGTGCAATCGGTGGTTAAATCAATCGGAGCAATAGTCGCTACGGAATACAATATTTACCATCCCGGCGGAAGTCACATGGGTTTTTATCTTAAGAGTGATGCGCTAGATTTGGATCTGAAAACTGTAGATTTTTCTAGAGTGAACGAGGTTGGTGAAGGAGTAGTGGCTCAATTTGTTGCCGTCAAAGGGAAGGGAGCGAAGAGGTTAACTAGTTTTAGGATTCTCATTTCTGCTCCTACGCCATATCAAGCTCAAGAAATTGCTTTTGGAATTAATTCTTCTATTTCCGAATTCAAGCCAGTCGCCGTCACTAAAAAACTCCCTGAGTTTATCAATAAAGTTAATTACAGAGAATTTGATGTAAGCCTCAATTAACGACTTTACTTCTTTTCTTGGAGCCTAGTCCCAGCTAGGCGGTGCTTAAGTGTCAATCTGGAGTAACGCTTGAAACATTGGTAGAATGTAATCGGGCGACAGGACGAGCACTCATTTACAACAAATAAGTATTGGAGGTCACCACTGTCGCCCCAGTGGGGATAAGGATAGGCCTTTTTACGAATATGGATTTTGAAAGTAATATTAAATTAAATAAACTGGGGAGTTTCAGAATAGGTGGAGAAGCTAGGTTTTTTAAAGAAGCAAGAACCATTGAGGAACTCATTCAATCGGTCAATAAAGCTCGTATGGAAAACTTGCCTCTTTTTGTTTTGGGGGGAGGTACTAATATCCTTTGGGCCGATTCTGGATTCGACGGCTTGGTTTTAAAACCTACTATTGAGACTTTGCGAAAAAATGAATTTGAAATAACTGCCGGAGCAGGAATTCTAATGGTCGATCTTCTTGAATTTACTATACTTCATGGTTTCTCCGGTCTTGAATGGGCTGGTGGGTTACCCGGTACATTAGGTGGGGCTGTTCGCGGTAACGCTGGGGCGTTTGGAGGTGAAATTAAGGACATAATTAAAGGAGTTTTGAGTTTAGATGTTGAAACTTCGGAGTTGATTCGAAGGAACAACGATGAATGCGAGTTTGATTATAGAACTAGCGTTTTTAAAACGAACGGTAGGGAAATTATTATAGAAATTATTCTATCGCTACTACCGGGGGAGGTAGAATCTATTAAAAATAATATAGAAAATAAGATATCTTATCGCCGTGAACGGCATCCTATGGAATATCCAAATGCCGGTAGTGTTTTTAAGAACGTTTCTATTGCCAAGTATCCCAATTTGGACTTAGAGAGGTTTAATCGTGTTATTAAACAAGATCCATTTCCGGTAATACCTACGGCTTTCCTCATCTCTGAAACAGGCCTTAGGGGCATTTCTAATGGGGGAGCGATGATATCGCCTAAACACCCCAATTTTATAGTGAATGTCCTAGACGCGACCTCACAAGACGTAAAGAATCTTATAAAGTTAGTTAAGTCGGCGGTTTTAGATAAGTTCGCGATCGAACTAGAAGAAGAAATTTTGATTTTCTAAGTAATCTAATAGTTATCCACAGTGTTTTTATAATTCATTTGTTGTAAACTTAATGTAGAAGCTTAGGTTTAAAAAATAAAAATTGGTTTCCTAGTCGAGAGGCCGATGAGTAAAAACTAAACACAATGGCAAAGGCAAAGAAAAAGAAAGTTGCAAAAAAGACCGCTAAGAAGAGGAGATAAATCTTTCTTGTTGTCAATAAAATCCCCACCGATAGGTTGATCGTGGGGATTTTGCTTTTATGATTTTTATCTTTATAATTGAAGTCATGAAGATTATGATTAAGGCAACTGGTTTGGATTTAACAGAGCCTTTGAAAGTCTATATTGAAGAGAAGCTGGATAGCCTTAATAGGCTATTGCGAGGGATAGATGCGGATGTTGTCCGGGCTAGGGTTGAGGTGGCAAGATCGACACGTCATCATCGCAGTGGCAATGTTTATCATGTGGATATTAATCTTGATTTACCTGGAAAGGTTTTGAGAGCCGAAGAGGATCACGATGATATGAGAGCAGCCATTGATGCCGTGAAGGATAAATTGAGAAGGGAGATAGAGAAATACAAGGGTAAATAATTAAATGATATTTACCAATATACTGGGGAACTTTTTTGGTTCTCCTCATTCTCCACCACGGGAAATAGACGAGATAAATGCCCTTGAAGGGGAGCTGAAGAATCTTACAGAGGAGGCCTTGAGAGTTGAGAGTGAATCCCTAAAGGGCTTGATTTCAAAGGGAGCCGATGTTGAGGGCCTTCTACCGAGAGCTTTCGCTTTAGTAAGGGAAGTCTCAAGGCGGACTTTAGGCCAACGCCAATATGATGTCCAGCTTTGGGGAGGTATGGTTCTCCACCATGGCCAAATAGCCGAGATGATCACTGGTGAGGGGAAAACCCTTGCGGCTACCGCTCCTATATATTTGAATGCTCTTACGGCTAAAGGAGTGCATGTAATTACTGTAAATGATTATTTGGCTAAGAGAGATACTGTTTGGATGAGTCAGATATACCATTTCTTGGGCCTGCGGGTTAGTTGCCTAGTGCACGACGGCGCCTATATTTATGATCCTGACTGGCATATTACAAAAGAGGGCGAGGCACTCATAGATAAAGAGCGGGACACAACAGGTAGTTTTTTGGTTCAAGAAGAATTTTTGCGTCCCATATCTCGGCGGGAAGCTTACTTGGCCGATATTGTCTATGGCACCAATCACGAATTTGGCTTCGATTATCTTAGGGATAACCTAGCCCAGGATCCGACCGGGCAAGTTCAGCGCGAACTTAATTTCGCCGTTATAGATGAAGTGGATTCTATCTTAATAGATGAAGCGAGAACGCCGCTTATTATTTCCGTAGCGGATAAAGAGTCATCGGAATTTTACAAAATCTTCGCGAGGTCAGTTGACCGGTTGAAAGAAGGCGAAGATTACGAGGTTGATGAAAAATTGAAATCCGCGGAGATAAACGAGTCGGGTATCGATAAAATTGAGGCCATGATTGGGGTTAAAGATCTGTACTCGACGAACAATTTAAGACTGGTTCATTACCTTGAAGTCAGTCTGAAGGCCAAAGCATTATTTTTAAGAGATAGAGATTATGTAGTTCGTGATGGAGAGGTAGTTATTGTCGATCAATTTACGGGTAGGCTGATGTCTGGAAGGCGCTGGTCGGCCGGAATCCACCAGGCGGTGGAAGCGAAAGAGGGGGTTCGAGTCAATGAAGAAACGAGAACTCTAGCTCAAATAACTATTCAAAATTACTTTCGTCTTTATAAAAAGATAGCCGGTATGACCGGTACGGCTCAAACTTCGGCGGAAGAATTCCATAAAGTTTATGGTTTAGAGGTGGTAAGTATTCCTTCAAACAAGCCTCTTATAAGAAAGGATTTATCAGATCTTATTTATAAAAATCTGGATGCCAAATATACCGCTGTGGTTAACGAAGTTAAAGAAAGACACGAAGCTGGTCAACCAGTTCTTATCGGCACAGTTTCAATAGAGAAAAATGAGATACTTTCTAAATATCTTAAAGAAGAAGGTATTCCTTACGAAATCTTAAACGCTAAAAATCACGAAAGGGAAGGTGCGATTATAGCCCAAGCTGGAAGGCTGGGCGCTGTTACCGTGGCTACAAATATGGCTGGTCGTGGAGTAGACATCATTTTAGGCGGTAATCCTCCCAATCCGGAAGAAGCGGGGAAAGTGAGAGATTTAGGAGGCTTACATATTATTGGTACCGAACGTCATGAAGCAAGGCGCATAGACAACCAGCTCCGTGGAAGGAGTGGTAGGCAGGGAGACTCGGGGTCTTCTCAATTTTTCCTTTCCTTAGAGGACGATTTACTACGTGTTTTCGGTGGCGAGTGGATTCAAAAACTCATGGGGGGATTAAATTTACCCGATGATATGCCCATAGAAAATAAAATGGTTTCTCGGGCCGTGGCTCAAGCCCAAGGGAAAATAGAAGGATTCAACTTGGATGCTCGTAAGCATTTATTAGATTACGATGACGTTTTAAATAAACAGAGAGTTAATTTTTATAAGAAAAGGCAGGAAATTTTAGGTGCTTTAGACAAAGACGGTTTACGCGGGATTATAAGCGAGATTATCATGGGTTATCTAGATACTCTAGAGAGAGCGGAAATGCCGATTGATGATCTCGTCAAGATTTTTAAAGAAGCTGGGTTGAGTTGCGAAAGTGTGGAAGAAGCAAAAGCCTTCTTTAAGGAAAGATTAGAAAAGTATGACAATCTGGATGTAGTTAGGCATCAAATCTCATCATTGCTTGATTTTTTGTGGATGAGTCATTTAGAGGATATAGAAGCGCTTGTGGAATCTGTGCGCTTGCGTGCCTATGGCCAGAAAGATCCGCTCGTTGAATACAGGCGTGAAAGCAAAATGCTCTTCGATGCTATGATGGCGAATATTGAAACGTGGGTTTTTAATAACATCTTGAAAATAGAGAGGGTTAAAGAAGATATGCCCTCGTCTTCGGTATTACCTCAAAAAGACATTGGATTTAAAGCAGTTGGGCGTAATGACCCTTGCCCATGCGGAAGTGGCAAGAAATATAAGAAGTGCCATGGGAGGTAATCTAAAAACATAAATAGAAAGTGTTTAAGTCCCTGTTCTTGCCAGTTTAAGACCAAGGTATCCCAAGTATCCTGAAACAAAAACGGCTATGACGCTCGGCCACATTGGAACACTTAGACCCCCGATTTCCACAGGCCAACTATTTATAAGACGAATTGCGTGCAGTATTGTTATCAGTAGGAATAGTGTACCAACAACTAAAGAAAAACTTTTCCGATCCATGGTTTTGATGAAAATAGTTCTTTGCCGACCTTTTGTTACATTATAGCATTTACGGTTTAATAATTACTAAGATGGGAGACGAAATCAAATTACAAGTGGGGGTAAAAATATTGCTTGGAAACGGAAAAGGGAAGTATCTTTTACTGCGCCGTTCGTTAGAAAAATACCCTGAAGTTTTGGGGAGGTGGGATATTGTTGGTGGGAGGATTGACGCGGGGAAGACTTTAATCGAGAACCTGACTCGCGAGATAAAAGAGGAAACTGATCTTCGTTTGGTGGGAAAGCCCGAACTAATTGCCGCGCAGGATATTCTAAGAAATCCCAACTCTCACGTTGTACGCTTGACCTACTTGGGAGTAGCCGAAGGAGAAGTAAAGTTAGATGGAGAGGAACATGATATGTATAAGTGGTATTCTTTCGAAGAACTTAAGCAGTTAGAGGATTTAGATGTATATTTTAAGGAGTTACTGGACACAATTGATGTTAGCAAGTCAAGTGTATTAAAATGACTATCTGGCGTAGAGACGAGAAGAGCGTTCTATTGAGAACGCTCTTCTGGTTTTAGTTGTTATGCTTATGATATAGCCATCGGTATCTGCGGCGCATTGAGATTTTTCATCTCATTTGCGAATTTTTTAATCTGTATCTCATGCCTTTGGCATTTTTTCGTTTCACTCATTTTCGCCATTGCGAATTCAGGCATGATTGGATGTCGAGCTTTCAAATCTTTGGGGAAAACATCAATGGATGCCTTGCCGAAAAGCAGATA
>CAZFGN010000007.1:0-12431 GCA_964518695.1 uncultured Candidatus Saccharibacteria bacterium | reverse complement strand
ATACCAAAAAGTCTTGGCTATCGTTCTTGAGAAGCTCTCCAAAGACTTTCACGACTAGCCATGAGCGGAGCCAATACGTAGCAGGGAAGCGTTTTAGGCAACAAGCTGTCTCGAGTCTTTCCTTGAGATCCCCGCCGTTTTTGGCGAGGTGCTGAGCTTTAGACACTAAGGTGTCTAATGACACATCGCTCCTTTTATGCATAAGCCACGAAAGCGGAAAATAATTGTTTATGTAACTATTTCCTGCTTATAAATTAATTATAAAAGAGCGTTTCCTTTGAAGAATTCGCTCTTCGTGTCGACCTTTGACACACCGAGCGAGAGAGAATCCCTCAACGGTTGTAAGATTAATTTACTATATCGTAGGTATTTTTGTCAAAGAAATTTAAATGAATCAAAAGAGAGCTTTGGTATTAAGCTCTCCTTAAAGCGGTCGGTGAAGCGGAATGTACCCTGAACGGTAGCGGCAGTTGTGCTGGCCTCACGGAATGGCCCTCCAACCCTGCCTCTTCGGACATCCTGGTTTCTGCTATCATGGCCTTTTCTCCGAAATGCCTTTCGTATAACCAGCCTTTCCTCCCTCCATGCTCTTTGAGCCTAATGGAGGGGCAGTGTATACTGCGGAAATATTCGAAGCCCAATCCCTTCGGCAATTTTATAATTTCATCGTTCACGATTGCTAATAATGGCTGCAGATATTTCCTTGGCACCCTGGTTTCATTCTCTATGATTTGGATAGGTTTATTTATCCAAAAATCAGGGCTGGCTTCATTGGGATTTCTTTTGATGGAAATCATGACGCTTTCAATTTCGCGGCGCAGCTTTCCAAAGATTCTCCTGCGAACGGTATCATCTCGCTTCAACGTATTCATATTATTGGGCAGTCGTTTTCCTGCTAGGGAAGTTGACTGCGGTTATTAAAAAACGACTTTTATGAGGATGTTTTAATGGTGCCACGCAATTTACTTTTTGTCAATCAGTTGGCTGATTAATTTTGTTTTTAAAGCCTCATGGTCTTATAGTAATATAAGCAATGAAGCCGTTATCGAGGAAAAATATCCACCGCGTTTTAAAAGACATAAGACATCATAGCGATTCCTTAATAAAGCCTGCTGTGAGCGCGGATGGGGCAAAAACTCTTCTTAAATCTAAAAATAAAATTCCCGGAGGAGGGTTTGTACTTAGAGACAGCAAATTAAGGCCACTAAGGAAAGCTTCTATTTTTATTTCCGTGATTTCTGTGCTCGGAGTTCTTATTTTCAGCTGGTACTTATGGGATTTTAAAAACCACGCCTTAGTATCAGAATCCGCTATTTACGATAACTTAAAATCAGCGGGCATGAGTTCGGTTAATTTAGAACTGGATGCCGCTGACTCATCGCTTAAGATTGCCGAGCAAGAAGTCCTCGGTTTAGAAAAGAAAGTTAGCTTCTTTGGTATTTTCCCGATTTTGAAGGAAATTCCAATTATGATATCGGAGATTAAGGATCTTATTTCGAGATTGAGAAACATAAATGGTACCGTAGAGAAATTGCAAGAAAAGGGATTTGATGTGCTTTTCACTGACGACAAAGAGAGCATCGTGCCCTTATTAAAGAACTTGAAGACGGAGGTTGTGACTGTTGGGAGCATCATTTCTGATTTAAGAAATAGGTTTTCTAAATTCAGCGTTTTACCAACGGATGAGTCGGATAACTATCTTACCCTTAACTTGAAAGCAGGCCGTCTTAGTGAAGGGCTGGAATCGCTCATAAGTCTATTAGAAAAGCCTGGGCAAATCCATTTTGCTGTCCTTTTTGAAAATCCGTCGGAAATGAGACCTGGCGGAGGTTTTGTTGGCAGTTATGCTGACTTGATTTTCCTAAACGGTAGTGTTAAAAGCATCGAAGTTGACGATATCTATCGGCCAGAAATATTTTCGGATTCAAAAATTGTACCACCTAGGCAGCTTCAAAGTGTAACTCGTAATTGGGGTGCGCGTGATGCCAATTGGTTTTTTAATTTTCCCGATTCGGCAAGAAAGATTACGGAATTTTTGGAAGGTTCTTCAATTTATGAAAACGATGGGGTAACTTTTGACGGTGTCGTTGCTGTAAATGTTAGAGTGATGGAGGATTTTTTGAAGATTGCGGGACCGGTAGAGATACCGGAATACAAAATTGTTTTGGATAGTGAAAATTTTCTGAAAGAGGTTCAATGGGAAGTTGAAACTGGACGGGGTAACAAAGCCGGGCAAAACTCTAAAAAGATCCTCAAATTTATTCTACCTAAAGTTTTAGAGAATCTGGGCAAATTAGATCAGGGCCGAAAGAGGTTAGTTATGGATGCTTTGACCTATAGATTAAACAATAAAGATATTAAATTCTATTTTAAGGACAAAAAGATGCAGAATATGGTTTCTGAAGCTCATTTCGCGGGAGAGGTGTATAACATTCCGGTGGGCTGGAACGGAGATTATTTAGCTCTCGTAGATGCCAATGTGCATGGTGGGAAAACTGACTTGTTTGTTATCCAAAAGGTTGAATTAGTTTCAAAAATAGGCACGGATGGTACTTTAATCAACAATTTAAATATCATACGTAGGCATAACGGTGAGAAAGAGAAAGAAGATTGGTACAGAGAAACTAATTATAACTTTGTGAAGATCTTTACGCCTTTTGGATCAAAATTGGCAGCTCTTACCGGCAATACTCCGAAAACCATAAAGCCACTAGTAATGAATTACGAAAAGAAGGGGTATAGCGTCGATTACGACCTCGCCATAATAGAAAATACGGAAGAATTTTTAAAGGAATTTGACACCTTCATATATAGTGAGTCCGGAAAGACGGTTTTCGGTACATGGTTTGATGTCCCCGCGGGCAAAACCAAAGAATTGGATATGAGCTATATTGGACAAAATAAAGTCAATTTGAAGCCAGGCTCGCGTTTCCAGTTTGTCCTTGATAAACAGTCGGGCGTGGAATCTCAATTTGATTATATTCTAGAAGCTCCATCAGGGTTTAAGTGGAAAGAAGTAAATGACTTTATTTATCGGTATAAAAGCGATACAATGCCCGCGCGATTGGTGATCGACCTGACTCTAGAGAAGATCTGACTTAATATAGAAATTAGTAAGTATACTATAACACCGATCGGTGTTATAGTATAGTAGTGTAAAATATCGGTTGCATAGTATGAATAATATTAGAAATTTTGTAATAACTGCTCATATAGATCACGGCAAGAGTACTCTGGCTGACAGGATGCTCGAGATTACTAATACGGTGCCGATGCATAAAATGAAAGCGCAGTATTTGGATCAGCTGGAGCTTGAAAGAGAGCGGGGGATTACCATCAAGATGGCGCCCGTCCGCATGATATATCATGCGGAATTTCCAATTTCCAATTTCCAACGAAACTCAAAACAAGAATTTATTTTAAATCTTATTGATACTCCCGGCCATGCCGATTTTTCTTACGAGGTTTCTCGTTCTTTAAAGGCGGTGGAGGGTGCCATACTTTTAGTTGATGCCACACAAGGCATACAGGCGCAGACTCTGGCTAATTTAGACAGTTCCAGGAAGGCTGAATTGAAAATAATAGGCGCGGTGAATAAAGTGGATGTAGCCACGGCTGACCAAATAGAACAATCTATTATCGAGTTGTCCGAACTGCTTGGAGTTCACGCACGAGAAATTATGAAAGTTTCTGGTAAAACCGGACAAGGGGTTTATGAGCTCTTGGAAAAGATCGTTAAAGAAATTCCACCTCCTAAAGAGAATGATTCCCCTTCGGCTCTGGTTTTTAGCTCCTTCTACGATGAGCACAAAGGAGTTGTTGCTTTCGTTCGCATTTTCGGAGGAATTTTCCGAGGGCAAGATAACGCCAAACTTTTAGGCACAAACATTTCTTTTAAAGTAAAAGAAGTTGGTTCTTTTAGGCCCGAGTGGAAAGTAGAAGATTCTTTGAATTGCGGAGAAATAGGATATATCGCTACTGGTATTAAAGATCCTGATGCTGTTAAGGTGGGAGATACTATCAGTCTGGGATCTTACACAAAACCACTTATCGGATTCCAAGTTCCAACACCCGTGGTTTTCGTTTCTTTGTACCCGGAAGAAGGAGATGATTACGAAAGTTTGAAAGTCGCGATTTATAAATTACGTTTGCACGATTCATCTTTTTCTATTTTCCCCACTACCAGTGAAGCATTAGGCAGGGGATTCCAATGCGGTTTTTTGGGGAGACTGCATTTTGAGATAGTTTCACAAAGGTTAGAGAGAGAATTTGGAGTGAGAGTGGTGAATAGTTTTCCAACGGTGGCTTATAAGGTGATGATTTCTCACAAGGGTTGGATTGTTGTAGAGAATCCTAAGGACTTCCCGGATGATTATGACGTGGCTATGGAGCCGATTGTTAAAATCATCATAATTTCTCCAGTAAGCTATTTAGGAAATATTTTAAGATTGAAAGATTCATTCAGATTGAGTTCGTTGCAAACGGAGACTAAAGGAGGAAGGATAGTTATCTCCGCGGAAATGCCCTTAAGCGATTTAGTTTCTGATTTTGATGACTGCTTAAAATCTGTTTCTTCCGGTTTCGCCTCTTTTAGTTATGAATTTTTGGATTATCGCGAAGCTAAGGTAAAAAGATTAGATATTGTAATCGCGACCGAGCTTGTACCGGGGTTATCAAGGGTTGTTCACGAAGGAGACATAGAATCGGTTGCGAGAAAAACAGTGGAAAAATTGAAGGAGTTGTTGCCTGGGCAACAATTCGCCCAAGCGATACAAGCCGTCGCGCATGGCAGGATTTTGGCTCGTGAGACTATCCCCGCGTTGAGGAAAGACGTGACGGGTTATCTTTACGGTGGAGACAGGACGAGAAAGATGAAACTTTGGAAGAAGCAGAAAGAAGGCAAGAGGCGTCTCAAAGAAGTTGGGAGAGTAACGGTATCTCCTCAAGTTTTCAAGGAGCTCTTAAAAAGATAGAATATAGATGTGAGAAAATCCATCACTTATCCGGTTTTTATAGTAATTTCTTTAATACTTGGCTACGAGGTTTATAAACTTAACCTGGGAGCAGAAGACGTCCAAGGGAAATTTAACAAACTGAATTCGGAAAAAGAAGTTCTACTTAAAGAGAACGAAAAATTAAGACAGGATATAGGATATTTTTCGAATCCTCATAATTTGGAAAAGGAGTTACGTGCAAGGTTTAACGTGAAAAATTCTTATGAGAAACTTATTATTGTCGTTCCTCCGGGGCAATCTGGGGAGTAGGAGAGGAAGGTTCGCTTGGATATAGGATGTTCAGTTTCTTAGCGGCTAATTTATAATCTTCGGTATTTACTTTTATAGTGCTAGCTTCAAGTGCCGATTTGTTGACATCGAAAGCGGCGTTAATGTTCGAGGTCAAGAATCTAACGGTGAAGATGGCTGATAGAGTTATGCAAATCACGGTTAATATCAAAATTCCCGGATAGAGTATGGACTTAAATTTTATTCTAGGGTTGTTCATTGTGTTACATAAAGTTGGGCTTTAATTGATATTGATGACTGGCCTTCTAAACTAGGAGTAGGAGATGATAAAACAGTTATGGAAGAAATATTTGTGAAGTACGGAAGTTTTTCAAATTCTTCAAGATAACGGTTGAAGGCGAGAGAGCCACCCCCCAAGCTAATATCATATTCAATTTTCGAAAGTTTGAATGTTTTTGGGGTGTTATTTTCCCCTTCATTGAGAGTTTGGTCGTTTGGCAGGGGCACGGGGTTCCCGAATCTTAAAGTTTGTTCGAGGTGATTAGTTTGCGCTATTTTTTCCAACTGGTTTACGAAACTGACTATATTCTCCACTTTAATAAAAGCTTCCTCGATTTTCTCATCTCCATTGCCTATCATAATTAAATCGTTTTTAAGTTGGGTGGCAGATTCCTTTTTATTGCCTAGTATAACGATAGCGGTTCTATTTTGCTTTGCCGTCTGCCCGATTTTTGCAATTTTCCCGCTGAACGCATAGATAGCGACAAATACAACAATTATAAATACCAAAGCTTTAGCAAGTTGTTTTGTGAGTTCTATTTTTAACTGTTTTTTAGTGAACATGGTTCCTATTTTAAATATATAGATTCGGCATCTCTCAATTTAAACGACATAGAAAAAGGAATATCAGTTTTTTTCTCTAGATGCGTAAACGGGATATCTACTTCCGTAAACATATTCGATGCCTCAAAAGTTCTTTTCAGGAGGTTAATGGCGTTTCTGTCTCTGGCTACTCCTTGGAGGTTTATTGGCATATTTGGTAAGTTCACAACTAAATTAGTCGTTAGAACGCCTGGTACTGCTCTTGTTTTTATTTCGGTGATAACATCACTCCAAAGTGGGGTTGTTTTAACTATTTTGTTCGTCTCCTCAAGGATAGAGTTTAAGTGTATAGCTTTTTTTTCAAGTTCGATTGCTTCTCGCGGTATAGGTAGCGAAGAAGAAAAACTGTATTCATTAGCCAGCGATTCTTGGACCATGAGCATTAAAAACCAAGCTCCGACGAAAACAGACAGGAAGATTATCGAGGTGATAGCGACAACATCGGCAATAAATTTAGAAAAAGTGATAGCTTTTTGATATTCGTAAGCTTCCTCTGTCCCTACGGGGAGTAAGCTTATTAACGTATCTTCTACCCGTGGCAGAGATCCTCTTATGGCCGCCCCAGCGCTTACTAACCATTTACCTGGGTTTGTTTCGATATTATGGTGACTCGAGAATGGTTCAATAATGCTCGCTACTTCTATGTCCAGGTTAGCTAAGTCTTCTAAACTACTAGCTGTTTCTTTATTGAGGACTATGGTTTTTGATAGCGGTTCATATTCACCTTCATAAAAATCTATTATCCTCTTAAGTTCTTTCGTAAAGTTTGCCTTGGGCAGATTATCAGAAGAGATAGTATGCATAAATCTCAATACCTTGTTTTTAACAACGCCTACAGTCATGTTTTGTTCTCTAACTATGACAGTCATCACCGGTTTCACACTTGGAGGCATTGATCTCGCAATACTTAAAAGGTGGAATTCGGCGGCTATTATTTTGAGTCCAGTTGGTTCTAAGGCAGATACGTAGTCGTTAATCACTGTTTTTTGAATGGCCGCGAGGAGAACTTCATTTTTTGAAAGGTCCTCTATTTTTTCCCAATCTAGATAAACATCCCCCAATTTTATAGGGAGCTGAAACCCTATGTTCAATTCCATGGTTTCCTTCAGCTTCTCGTCTTTGATGCTTTTGGGGAAAGCAAATACTCTAGAAAAGATTTTATTCTCCGGTATGGAAATTACGACATATCTAATCTTAGTTCTTGTTTTATCTAAGAGACTTTTAATGACTTTAATGGCTTTAGCGAACTCTTCCTTATCTATGAGCAAGCCATCACTTATGACACCTTCTTTAAGAGATTTTTCAGCGAGAGCAACTATAGCAGATTTATCATCTTTTCTATTTCCCCCTTGGGAGAGAAGCGTTAAACGCAGATAGTCGTTTGTTATTTCTAATCCGGCTACCGGTTCTTCCCTTGTGAAAAATTTAACCCAATCCATTTTACTTATTATACCACGATCAAGGCTTATCCACATCGATCTTTGGCGTGGGTTTTCAGTTATGTTATGATTATATAAAGTTCTCAATGATTGGAACTCTTTTAACAGAAAGGTCGAAACATTTAAAAACGGATGAAAACAACAAGTTCTACAAAAGGTTTTACACTTCTCGAGCTTTTAATTGTCATAGCCATCATCGCTATTTTGTCGGTAGTGCTTATTGTGGCGCTAAACCCCGCGGAGACATTAAGGAAGACTAGAGATAGTCAGAGGATCTCTGACTTGGCCAGCTTGAAGACGGCAATAGGTATTTATGTCACAGAAACAATCTCTCCTCTATTAGATAACACAGCTGGCAACACGCTATGTGTTGGTGGGACTGGATCGGATAGTATTTGGGTGAGCGTGCCAACAGCGACAGAAACAATCACTGACCTCGGTCCGTATGGAGGAATGTTAACAGCAGTGCAACGCGCATCGAGTACTGCGGCTTCAGCTGTCGATGGAACAGGTTGGGTTCCTGTAAACCTTGCTGGGATAACTGGTGGTTCACCTATTTCCAATATGCCCTTAGATCCAACTAACGACCTTTCTATAACTACAGGCGCTGACGCTAGTACTGCCGCAGTTCTTAATAACGGCGCTCAAATGTACCGTTATGCTTGCGCTGTCACTAATGTTGTCTTCGAAGCGGACGCTAGGCTGGAAAGCACTGCGTATGGTGTCGGTGGAACCGATGACAGGGCTGCTAAGGATGGTGGGAATAATGCCAATCTTCTCGAGGTCGGTACCAGTCTAACCATTTTGTCTGGTGCTAACGATTTCTAATAGATATCTACGCTTTAGATAAAGGGACCCGTTCTAATCTCTAGATTCTTGCGGGTCTTTTTATTTTTGATTATAATGAAGCCATGGCCTTTTTTATTAACAAATTTTTGCCGATATTTCCTGTCGTTCTTCTCTGGTTAGCATATTTTGGATCACTTCTCGCTTATTTTAAAAAAGAATGGTTAGGTAAATTTTTAAATTTTAAAGTACTGCTTATAACAATCCTCGCTTTTAGAGTTTTTTACGCTGGAATAGTTTCTATAATGCAGTATTATGTTTGGTCTGGGGATGAATTTACCAAAGCCCTTGTTAATTCTCCTATTAGTTCTGAAGTTCCATTATCAGATTTTTTCCATAAAAATCTAAGTTTTATTTTAGACAGTAGATTGGGATATTTTGTGTTTTATGCCTGGGGTCACTTTTGGGTAAACGTTTTACTCATTATCACGATGTCTTCTGTGTTCTATATTTTTCTCAAAGCTTTAAAAAAGTACAGTGATAGGTTTTTTAACGAAGGAGAGCTGGAACTTGGCTTCATTTTGGCTTTGGTAGTAGGTTGGCCTAACTTCATCATTTTTATACCGCTTGTTTTTATAGCGGTCATATTTGTATCTATCTTTCGCGGTTTGTATTTCAGGGAAGCTTACACCACCTTAGGCGTTCCCATGCTAATAGCTACGCCGACGACAATGATTTTTGGTAGTTATCTTATTAAGCTTCTTCAACTTACGGTTTTTAGGATTTAAAAATACAACAAGCCCGAATAATTCTTTGTCTGGGTTTATACTACATACTACAATACTGTATACTTATTTAAATGCACATAGCGGATGGCAAGCTTAAGAGTCTTCTTGTGGAATCAGGAGCAGTAAGTTCAGAGAAGTTTGATTCCGCCGTAGAGGAGGCTAAACGTGGTGGTGAAAAACTGACCGATGTTTTGGTTGGTAAAGGTGATATTCCTGAATATTACTTAGTTGAACTTTTGCAAAAATATTTCGATGTTCCTTCGATTGATTTAAAAAATGTCGTGATACCTAAGGAGGTTATAGAGATGATTTCAGAGGGCTATGCCAAATCAGAAAACGTTGTGGCTTTCGAAGACGATAAGGATAAAGGTGTGGTTAAGATTGCCATGATTGATCCGGCTGATTACAATGTTATCAATTTCTTAAGCTCCAAACTTAAGGCAAGGGTAGAGCCTTATATAACTACTTCCGAGAGTTTGCGATACGGTTTAAAGCAGTATAAAGAAAGGATTGGCGCCGACTTCAATGAAATCATCCAAGAGAATGTGGATAAAGTTATATCAGTTTCCGGAGAGACTGATATAATTAAGCTCGTCGAAGCCATTCCCATCATCACTATTTTAGACAGCATTATCGAAAATGCCATCCAATTGGGAGCTTCTGACATCCATTTCGAACCATTGCCTAAAGAACTTTTAATAAGATATCGGATTGACGGCGTGCTTCATGAAATACTAAGCTTGGCTAAACCAGTTGACCCGATTCTTGTCGCTCGCGTCAAAGTTTTAGCCAATCTTCAGATTGACGAGCATCGCGTTCCGCAGGATGGACGTTTTAGGTTCGATTTAGAAACTAGCGGTAATGTTGATGTTAGAGTGAATGTTATGCCTGTGATGAATGGTGAAAAAGTGGAAATGCGTTTGTTGAGGGGAAGCGCTAAGCCACTTTCTTTGGAGGACGTGGGGATATCAAAAGAGGGCATTGACATAATTACAAAGGAGATAACTAAACCTCACGGTATGCTTTTGGTTACCGGTCCTACGGGGCATGGCAAGACCACTACACTTTATGCGATTTTATATATTTTAAATACTCCCAAAGTGAACATTACCACCATCGAAGATCCTATAGAATATGAGATGCCTCGGGTTAATCAAACCCAGGTGAATAGCAAAGCGGGAATCACTTTCGCGAATGGTCTAAGGAGTATCTTGCGTCAGAATCCTGACATAATTATGGTTGGTGAAATTCGTGATAATGAAACTGTTGACATATGTGTCCACGCGGCTTTGACCGGGCATCTCGTCTTATCTTCCCTACACACCAATGATGCTCCGTCAGCTTTGCCGAGGCTTTTGGATATGGGTGCGCCCGCGTACTTATTAGCTTCAACGGTGAATCTTATTATTGCCCAAAGATTGGTAAGAAAAATATGCCAATCTTGTATAGAATCCTCGGCTGTTACGCCGGAGGTGGAACGTTTAGTTAAGGCACAGCTTGAGCTCTCTAATGAGAGCCATATAAAAACTACTCCAAAAGTGCTTTATCGTGGCAAGGGATGCAATGTTTGTGGTGGTTCTGGTTTTCGGGGTCAGATAGGTATATTTGAGATTTTCGTCGTTAGTGAAGCTGTAAGGCAACTTTTACAGAAACTTGCCCCGGTTAGTAAAATTAGAGTTAAAGCCATTGAAGAGGGCATGACTACTATGTTTGAAGATGGTTTAGAGAAGGTCGAAAGAGGCGTTACCACTATAGAAGAGATACTAAGAGTGGTTAGGGAATAAAAGTATCGATTATTAAATTAACCTATGTCTAAATTTGTTTACGAAGCGTCTGATGAAAGTGGAATTATTGTAACGGGGGAGTTTGAGGCGGAGGATAAAGCTCATGTGATAGCCCACCTTGATGGGAGAAAACTTATTCCTATAAATGTTCGTGAACTTAGTGAAAAGCAACGCTTATCCTTGTCTTCTTCGGTTTTTGAGAGATTAACGGCCCTTGATCGAATAATGATGGTAAGAAACCTTTCAGTAGCAATCAAGGCAGGTTTAAGCATTATCGAAGCTTTAGATATTATGATATCTGACGCTCAAAAGAAAATCGTAAAGAAGGTTTTCATTGGGGCTAAGTCTAACCTGGAGAATGGTCTGCCGCTTTGGCGGACTTTCGAGTCGTATGGGAATCTTTTTCCAGTGATTGTAATAGGCATGATAAAAGCGGGAGAGGCGACCGGTGAGTTAGATAAAACATTAGACGAATTGTCTAGCCATTTAGCTAGAGAGCATGCCCTCGCCGGTAAGGTGAAGTCAGCAATGATGTATCCGTTAATACTTTTGGGTGCCGCAATCCTAGTGGTTTTGCTGATTTTGATTTTTGTTCTGCCTAGGCTTTCGAAAACCTTTGAAACGAGCGGCGCGGAATTGCCCTTTATTACCACTGTTCTCATTGCCATAAGTAATGCTGTTACTTCTAATATACTATTGGATGCAACACTGGTAATTGTACTGCTTTGGTTCTTATTATATTTCAGGAAGACGCCTCGCGGCCGCCGTTTCGTTGCGTCTCTTCTCATAAAAGTACCGATAGCGCGAGAACTCGTTAAGAAAATTGCTTTAGTTAGATTTACGCGGACGCTTTCCAGTCTTATCAAAAGCGGTACGCCAATGTTAGAAGCCTTAAACCTTTCAGCGGATGCCGTGAGTAATGAAGCTTATAAGAAAGCAATTATTGAATCTATTGAAAAAGTGAAAGGTGGTATCCCGCTTTCCAACTCATTAGAAGTTTATCCCAACCTCTTCCCGCGCTTTTTGGTAGGCTTAATGGCGGTTGGTGAAAAAACTGGAACCCTCGATAACACACTTAGCACATTTTCTAGTTTCTATGACGAAGAAATTGATAATACTTTGAAAACTTTGGTTTCGCTTCTAGAGCCCGTGCTTATTATCTCTATGGGCTTAATCGTTTTACTTATCGCGGTTTCAGTGCTTTTGCCGATATACAGACTTGCTAATGGATTCTTGTAGAGAATATAGAATATAGGATTTAGAATGTAGGACATGGTATGCAGTATATAGTATCTAGTAGCGGAAAAGGTGACAAAAACGGATTTTCTCTTTTAGAAATGCTTCTAGTGATAGCTGTTTTAGTGGTGCTGGCCATTGCGGGGTCAGGGGTTTATCGAAACTACTCTAAGAACGTAGAATTTGAATCTAACGCGAGTGCTATTGTCTCCGATTTGAGAAGCGTTCAGTCGAAGGCTATAAACGGCGAAGAGGGGTTAAAGTGGGGGATAC
>CAZFGN010000006.1:15961-30099 GCA_964518695.1 uncultured Candidatus Saccharibacteria bacterium | reverse complement strand
AGGTCCAAACTTCGACCGGCAGCATCATTGGTAGCCTGGAAGGCAACACCAACGGCAACACCATGCATTTTCGTGATTCTTTAGGAGTAAACGCACTCTCAATCAATATGGCTAGCACCTCTAAGCTTGAGATTGCTGGCAGCATCAAGATAGTTGATGGCAATCAAGGGACAAACAAGGTTCTCACCTCTGATGCGTCTGGTGTAGGGACGTGGCAAGCGGCTGGCGGAGGCGGTCCCCCAGCCGGAACCATCACGATGTACGGAGGTAACTCTGCCTCGAGCGGCTGGCTCCTCGCCGATGGCTCCGCAGTTTCCCGCGCGATTTACTCGGCGCTTTTTACCGCCATCGGCACAACTTATGGAGTTGGCGACGGCTCAACGACTTTCAATCTACCCAACCTTAAAGGGAAAGTTCCGGTCGGCTACGATGTTGCCCAAACTGAATTCAACGCGCTTGGGAAAACTGGCGGAGAGAAAACACACATTCTGACGATAGCGGAAATGCCATCACATAATCACTCCCTTCAAGGCGTTACTCCTCTCGTAGCTCCCCACGATTCGGCTGGCGCGTGGAATCCGGATGGCGCAAGCGCAAGCGGTGGGTCAACCGGCAGCACGGGCGGTGGCGCGGCTCATAACGTTCTACAGCCTTATATAACGCTCAACTTTATCATCAAAACCTAATGGAAGCATGACGAGTAATTATTCTTTAGACAAAGCAAAAGTTCATCATTTTCGATTTGGTTCACAAAAGAGAAGATAAAACAAAAACCCTCGTTATTAAATAACGAGGGTTCCACCCGGAAGCTCTTGCGGCAATTCCAATCCTCCTAATAATGCTCCAGGAGACATATCCCTCGATTGAATTCCTTTTGCGGGAATTCCAATCTCTATATGATCCGTCAAGCCATTATCTAACGTACCGCGACAATAACTTGTTAGCTTCAGGAGAATAATAGAAGAGGGGCTTATTGTTTTAGTAAAACATAGCTCTAATTCACATTCCTCACCGCTTATCAGATCTACGCGACCGTGAGCAAGAAGAGCGGGCACTAAAAGCTTGTGAGTGGGTGAATGTATATCAAGGTGAACCGAAACTTTTTTATACCCATCACGAATCAATCCAGACATAAAAACGGTCTGCTTCACGCTTGAATGGAACAATAAATTCCTTTGCCACTTCCCCCCTTCAACCTCTTGTAATTCGCCCACAATCTCAAAACTAAGTCTACCTGAAAGAATTGGCTTCATAATATTCTATAAAAATTAGTAAATAACAAACCACACACTGACCTTTCTGACCTCAATACAACCACATATCACGCGAATAGTCAATAGAACATGCTCCCAAAAAGATGAGAAGCCCGGACTCTGGCGAGTACGGGCTTCAACTGGGGAAATGGGGGCGGGTGTTGTGGTGGGTGTTGTGGAGAGACCCACGTTAAGACACCATGCAACCTCCTAAGGAGATCGCGGAGTATCAATTGCATCACCTTTGTTGTGATGCTTTGCACGCTGGTTTAGGCCCGTAAAATTAGATCGGGCTCAACCAATCGTAGAGTTAAAATCGGCCCAAAACATCTGGACAGATTTCCCTACGGGACGACGTGCAACGGTGGGGCGACCCCGTACGCGGCGGCAACAGCGTGAAGGATCATCAACGCTGCGAAAACCACCAACGCGTTCAGGGCGTTCGCGACAAGATGCATCGCGTCAACTCCTTCACCGCCGAGCCATTGGCTTATCACGCGATAAAGCACAACGACCGCGACCGCGACGTATACGAACGCGAGCACCGCCTGGAAAATCGGTACCATAACTATCACCTCCTTCCCTTCTCTGGATTTGCCGCATCTTGCTGCGGCACGGCAAAACATTTTGGTAAAGAGCGGAACTTTTCTGCCTATCCTTATCATACCACCGAAAATGGTCGGTAATCAATTAAAACTTTCATAACCTTTTCCTTATCCCCAATTGAATAAGGACTCTCCGAGATTGCTCTCGAAAAGTCCTTAAAACTACTCTCTCTCATGCCAAAAAATACTTTCGCGGCGTGCTATCCTGTGACGGGCAAGCTCGTCGCCTATCTGACAGGCGACGCTTCTCCACCAATCATTGCACGGACATCCCGCCTCACCAGCTAGGTCCCTTTCCTGTTGTGCCCTGGTGGGCTTGGATATCACGATAACTTGGTGTCTTCCCTGAAGGACAGGATCGCCTGTTGTATCGTTTGTGACCATGAGAATTTCTCTCCTTCCCTTATTAAGGAGTAAAGGAACAGTCAGGCTCTATAGCCTGAGAATTGAGCCTTCTTCTCAAAAAGACTGGAAAACGCTCGATTCTCAGGCCAAAATAAAACCGGCCTTCTTTTTCGGAAGACCGGCCTATTTCGCGCTATACTTTATTTTATGAAAACCATCAGAACACAGACAAACGCAAACCAGCCTTCCGGAACCCCGTAAGTAGTAGGCCTAGCAAGACTGTTGCAAACAGATTTTTACTGTTTCCTGTTTTCATTGCTTGAAATGATAAGGCCTTGTGAAAAATATGTCAATATATCTCTTATCGAAGTGTCTGCGCCGAGTTTGCTTGCAGTGAGCCTGTCGAATTGTCGAAGTGGATAAATCATAAATTTATTGCTACTCTTTAGCACTGTGATGGCAAACGATAACGTTATATTAAGATTCAATAAAGTTTCTTTCGGCTACGGAGCAAAGAAACCTATCCTCAATGAGGCTGATTTTTCCTTGCGCCGGGGAACCAAACTCGCCTTAATGGGCCAGAACGGGGCCGGTAAAACGACGCTTTTTAATCTCATAACCGAAACACAACTTGCGGAGAGTGGATCAATAGCCATAGAAAAAGGATTAAGTATCGCTATCGCTAGACAGGTAATCCCAGTTGATAAAATGGACTTTACGGTGAAAGAATTTTTTGAAAATGTCTTCAAAGAAAAAGTATATGATATCGATCCCCGGATCGCGGAAGTTCTTGAGATAGTTCATCTCCTTATCTCCCCAGAGAAAAAAGTACGATCATTGTCTGGTGGTCAACAAGCCAGACTCCTTCTCGCCTCCGCCCTCATACAAAAACCGGACCTATTGCTCCTCGACGAGCCCACCAATAACCTTGATACCGAGGGACTAGAACATCTCACACGTTTCCTAACCGACTATAAAAAAACCTGCATCGTTATATCTCATGACGCGGAATTCTTGAACGCGTTTACCCAAGGTGTCCTCTACCTTGATATCTTTACGCGCAAACTAGAACAATACACTGGGAACTACTTTAATGTAGTCAAAGAAATAGCCGCCCGCATAGAACGCGAAAAGAGTAAAAACGTCCGCCTTGAGAAAGACATTCAACACCGCAAAGAACAAGCCGGTTTCTTCGCCCAAAAAGGAGGTCATATGCGTGATGTCGCCCGTAAAATGAGAGAAAAAATAGAAGAACTTGACGAAGAAAAGGTGGAAACGCGCGAAGAAGACAAAACCATCCGACGCTTTATCATCCCATCCGAAGAAGATCTTTCCGGAATAATCATTTCTATACATTCCGTTTCTCTTATGCGTAATGGCAAGCCTGTCAAAAAGAAAGTTGAGATTTCTCTAAAGCGTAAAGGACATCTCCTCCTCTCCGGCCCAAATGGCATAGGAAAAACTACCCTACTCCAGGATATCGCCTCCGGCAAATCTTCCAGCGCTCTTATCGCCGAAGGAATTCGCGTCGGTTACTACAGACAAGATTTTTCGACCCTTAACCCAAAAGAAACCGTGTATCGGTCACTAGAGGAAGTTATGCGCAACGGCTCTGAACAGGAACTCCGCTCCGTTGCCTCTGGTTTTCTATTAAATGCCGATATTCTAAAAAGCGTTATAGGCGATCTATCGGAAGGTCAAAAGGGCCTTATCAGTTTCGCGCGCCTCGTTCTTCAGAGACCGGGACTTTTAATACTAGATGAACCCACGAATCACATCAATTTCAGACACCTCCCCGTGATAGCGGAAGCATTGAATAAATATGAAGGGGCAATGATATTAGTCAGCCACATCCCAGAATTTGTGAAAAAGATTCGTATTGACCAAATTGTCGATCTAGCGGATCTTACTAGAAAAGTGGTAAAATAATACCCATGAAGAAAATTTATATCATATCGGCCATTATAGTGTTTCTCGCGGTAGGAATTTACATGACAAGATCAAAAACACCAACAGTAAACAATATACCGAAAGAGGAAGTAAATAAGGTCGAGGTAAATAATTCCACAGTAAAAAATATGAAATACACCATAACTATCAAAACTAATATGGGCGAGATAAGTTTTGTGACGTATGACGCAGACGCTCCAAAGACTGTTAATAATTTCATAACTCTCGCCCAAAAAGGATTCTACGATGGCTTAATCTTCCACAGAGTTATCGATGGCTTCATGATTCAAGGAGGAGATCCGACTGGTACCGGAATGGGCGGACCGGGATACAAATTCGAAGATGAGCTAAGCCCTCAAACGAACTCTTACAAAGAAGGGTATAAAAAGGGTGTAGTGGCGATGGCTAACTCTGGACCGAATACTAACGGCAGTCAGTTTTTCATTATGGTTGCCGACTATCCTTTACCGAACAGTTACACCATTTTCGGAAAAGTAACCTCTGGCCAAGAGGTAGCTAACGCGATTGCCAAATCAAAAACCATACCTCAAGACCGACCGGCAACTCCCGTAGTAATGGAGAAAGTAACAGTGAGGGAAACTTCCAAGGAACAATAAGAAGGTTTACTTCAAATACTTCTCTATATTGCTCAAGTGTCCTTCGTAAGTTTCGGCGCAGTGGATCTTTTTCTCATTGTCGTGTAAATAGTAGAGGCATTTAGTTTTAGCCGGACGCAAGACGGATTCGATGGCATCAATGCCTGGATTATCTATAGGGCGTGGTGGCAGCCCCTTATAAAGATAAGTATTGTAAGGCGAGTCTATTTTCTTATCTTCCTTGGTTATCGGAGCCCACCAGCCATTACCAACGTCTCCCCTCGCGTACTGCACTGTTGCGTCTACATCAAGTTTCATATCTTTAAGCAATCGGTTCCAGATCACTCCGGCAATAACAGGCATATCATCTTTACCGGCTGCTTCCCGCTGAACTATTGAAGCAATCTTCAAGGCAGTAGGCCAACGAATATCTTCCTTTATAAAAGCTCCTTGATATGGGGCGAATTTTTCACTGAATCTGTTCAAGAGTCTTTCAGCTACTTTGGTTGGCTCATCATCTACCGGTATCAAGTAAGTGTCCGGAAAATAAACGCCTTCCGTATAATCTGGCCCGGTATTTGTGTATTCCCTGACCCATTTTTCTTTTACCTCATCGCTCCAACCAAACTTTTCGGCAAACATCTGGGCAATTTCTTCTTTCCTCAAGCCTTCCTTAATAACTATCCAAATTTCATCTGGACTTTTAAGTTTGCGGAGCACCTTAAGCGCGTTCCAATTTTTGGCCAAAACATAGGCCCCATGATCAATGTGGTTACTCATACCATGCGTGAACATCAGAAAATAGAAAGCGGTTTTGTTCCTAATAACTCCTTGATCATAAAGGTAGGCGATAGAACTCCTCACTGTTTCCTTATCGCCTTTCTCCGAGAGAGACACGACCAATCGCGCCGTTTCCCCTCCCAAACCGCTTGGAGCACTAAATACCAACATAAATATACCAGTTATGACAATAGCGGTAGCAGAAAAAACAACCAATTTACTTTTTGTAACCATAAATGTCGAGGTAATCTTAGTCTATCCAGCACCTTTTGAACACCACGCAGTCTTACCACAAGGTTACAAACAATAACTTGGCCATTCTAACAGAGCCGAATATTCCGCGGAAAGGTGATGGATAGACTAAAGGCACGGGAGGCGGCATGTCACAAAAAATTAATATGCTATAATTAAAAGTAAGCAAGATATCTATAAAGGTCGAAAACAAATAAGTTTATAAAATAATGCTGCATAAAGTTACTTTTACGCTTCTAGCTGTCGGTGGTCTAAACTGGCTACTTGAAGCTTTCGACTATGGAGTCGGCATGTGGTTACCCTCTACTGTGGCAATGTTACTCTATGTCTTAATTGGACTATCAGCCGTCTATGAGCTAGTAATGCACAAGAATATGTGCAGAATGTGCAACCCAGGCATGGGGAAATAGCAATCTACTAAATACTCAAAAGCCCCCTGATGTACATCAGGGGGCTTTTGTCGATCTTAACGGTTTCTATCTCCTGCCTCCACCACCTCCACCTCTTCGATCTCCCATCTTTTCTCGATGGCAGTTGCGACAGAGAAGCTGGTCGAGCCTATCCGAAGCCGGCTCGAAAGGTAGCTCGGTTATATCAGTACCACAGCTGGAACATTTCCAGTTGCCCTGATACATTTTGCGCTCAAAACCGTTTGTATTTTGGTCCATTTTGCCTCTTTTTCTTTTTCGTACCTTTTGAAACTCGAGGCAAAAAGCTTGCAAACCATTTTAGCGCTCGAATCTACTGTATTAAAGTATAGCATCTGCCAAGTAACTGTCAACGATTAAACAGGCATAGCATCTGTCAACCTATAATCCCCTATACTCGTTCTCCTTAAACCCCTCAAAGTGGCGGGAATATGAAGGCGTCTCCCAATTTCTTCCGCAATGGATCTTATATAAGTACCACTCGTAACCCTAAGCGTGAACTTCACGACATAATGATCTTGATCCTTAATACAACCATTCAACGCAATCTTTAAAACTATCATTTCCCTTTCTGGAGTTTCTACTATCTTGCCAGCTCTCGCTAACTTATACAACCTTTTGCCTTTTACTTTAACTGCTGAATAAGAAGGTACTTTAAGAAGCAGTTTTCCTTTCAAACTCTTGATCACTTCTTCCACTTCATTAATATTCAAACTCATGAGCGACTTCTTTTCCAAAACCTCGCCTTCCATATCTCCAGTCGTAGTACTTATCCCCAAAAGTACTTCAGCCTCGTAGGTCTTGGGTAACTTGATAAAATCTTTCAATTTTTTCGTACCGTAGCCTAGCCCAATGATCATCAAACCGGTAGCCATAGGGTCTAACGTTCCGGAATGCCCCATCTTCTTAACACCCAGCCTTTTTCTTAAAATCCGAATAACGTCGTATGAAGTAATTCCTTTCGGCTTATCGATTAGAATCGATATCTTTATCAAAATTCTTATTTCTCATTTATTCGGCTATAATTAGCATACATTTCTTATTTAGAAACAAGAAGCGGCATCATGACCATATGAAAAATATCGCGGAAAAAATAAAAGACTTCTTGAAAGGCGAGGTGGTTCACGACCCTAAGACTATTCAAGAATACAGCCGTGACGCAAGTATTTTCCAGATTAATCCGCTTGTCGTAGTCTTCCCAAAAGACACGGAGGATATAAAAAATCTGGTAAAATTCGCCGTAAAAGAGCATGAGACCAACAAAAATATATCCCTCACTCCCCGCTCTGCCGGCACTGATATGACCGGTGGGCCGCTTACTGAATCGGTTGTCGTGTCAATGACTAAGTACTTCAACCGTATTAAAGAAGTCGGTGACCCGCCCGCCGGTGAAGAGGGTGGTTATGCGGTCGTAGAACCCGGAGTTTTTTACCGCGACTTGGATAAAGCAACCAAAGAAAAGGGATATATTTTACCGAGCTATCCCGCCTCCCGCGAAATCTGCACGGTGGGCGGTATGGTAGCCAACAATTCGGGCGGAGAAAAAAATCTAGCCTACGGGAAAACAGAACGGTATGTGGAAAGTCTAAAGATGGTACTTGCCGACGGGAATGAACACGAGTTCAAAAAATTATCCCTTAAAGAATTAGAAGAAAAGAAAAAAGAAAATTCCTTGGCTGGAGAAATTTATCGCAAAATGTATGACCTTGTAGATGGGAATTACGAGGCGCTTCAAGCTGCCCAACCGCATGTTTCCAAAAACTCCGCCGGTTATTCTCTCTGGAACACGCTTAACCGGGAGAATGGGACCTTTGACCTCGTTAAAGTCATTGTCGGTTCGCAGGGAACTCTTGGGATCATTACGGAAATCAGGTTTAGACTCGTGAAGCCACAAGCACACTCGAAACTACTCGTTATTTTCCTGCACGACTTGGCTCCCCTTGCTCAAATAATACGTAAGGTTCTTGAATACAAGCCGGAAAGTTTTGAGTCTTATGACGATAACACCCTCAAGGTCGGCATAAGATTTTTCGGTGATATTTTAAAAATAATGAAAGGGAACTTTTTCACTCTAGCCAAAGAATTCCTGCCAGAGCTCTGGATGGTTCTTTCCGGTGGTGTTCCCAAACTAATACTACTCGCGGAATTCACCAGTGATACCGAAGAAGAAGCTAACAGCAAAGCCGTAGGGGCACAAATTGCCATCGCTCACCTGCCAATTAAAACACATTTAGCCAAAACAGAGCGGGAAATCAAAAAATATTGGACTTTTCGCAGAGAAAGCTTTAATCTCCTGCGCCATCATATGAAAGGATTGCGTACAGCACCTTTCATTGACGACATTATCGTACCGCCTGAAAAACTGCCGGAATTCCTTCCTAGAATTAATGAATTGCTCAGTCGCTACGACCTCATCTACACGATAGCGGGTCATATTGGAGACGGCAATTTCCATATTATTCCTCTTATGAAACTTTCTGATCCCAAAGCCAAAGAGATCATTCAAAATCTCTCTAAAGAAGTCTACAAACTGGTTCTAGAATATGGCGGCTCAATAACGGCCGAACATAACGATGGGCTAATCAGAAGCCCTTTCCTCAAAACTATGTATGGAGAGAAAATATATGCTCTCTTTGAAGCAACAGAACATATTTTTGATCCCTATAATATCTTCAACCCAGCAAAAAAAGTCGGCTCCAGCTTAGAATATGCGCTAGACCATATCGACATAACCATTTAAAAACCTGGGACTTTTTGTGTTCCAGAACACGGTGTAGTCAACCCTTAACAATAGAGTATACTACATGTCCGATCGATGATATAGTATACTTTCTATTGTACTACGGGTAGTTTAACTTATAATTATATAAAAAGATTCTGTAACTCTTATTGAAATGGGTTTTTCTTATGAAATTGAGATAAAATCTTTACTCGGCACCAAAGAGATCGCGGATGCTCTTCGCGCTCGGTTATTGGAAAATTATCCGCAAGTGAAGCTCTCCTCCCAAAGCAAGCAACTAAACCACTATTTCACTGGAGGCAATCTTCACAGACTAGCAGAATCAATAACTCCTCCGCTCCTAACGCCAGAGAAATGGAAACAATTAAATGATTTAGCGAAACACGCGCAAACCTTTTCCGTGCGAACACGTGACAAAGACGGCAAAGTTTATATCGTGGTCAAAGCCTCTGTTGACGACGCAACAAGTGAAAATGGAACCTCACGAATTGAACTTGAAGAAAAAGTAGGTATGTCCCTTGGCGAATTGGACTCTCTAATGTTGGACTCCGGCTTTAATTATCAGGCAAAATGGTCACGCGAGCGCGAAGAATATTCGCATAGCGGAATAACGATATGCATAGACAAAAATGCTGGCTACGGCTGGATTGCCGAGTTTGAAAAGATGATTGATAACGCTGATGACGCCCAAGTCGCCCAGGAAGAACTCCGTTCTATGATGCTCAAGCTTGGCGTAGGCGAACTTCCGCAGGAACAATTATCGCGTATGTTCGCTTATTACAATAACCATTGGGAAGAATACTATGGAACCGATAAGACTTTTGTCGTAAAATAAGTTTGAATTTATGGCCAAACCAAAACCCTCTTTAATCTTGGATACCAAGACCCACTTTGAACACCGATTCATCCGTGACGTGAAAACATTAGATAAGCTGATTGAGCGCTTTAAGAAGGCTGGTCTGAAAATCGTGCTCACCCAGGGCGTGTGGGACCTTATCCATGAAGGACACGCGAAGTATCTGGAAGCCGCTAAATCATTCGGCGATATTCTCGTGGTCGGGCTTGATTCCGATGCGCTAACACGCGCGCGCAAGGGGCCGAACAGGCCCATTGTGCCGGAAAAAGAACGGGTGCAAATGCTCATCCATCTTCGCCACGTTGATATTGTCACTATTCGTGAGACACATCACGACATCGGGTACCTCATACGATTGGTAAAACCTGATGTGCTTGTCACTTCATCAAGTACTTCCGACTTGAAAGAAGACTTAAAGGCCGGAACATATGACGATTTTTGCCGAAAAATCGTCACCCTGCCTCCGCAGGCAACGACTCATACGAGCGCCCGCATCCGGAACCTGACGATTGAAGGAGCGGAAAAACTCGCAAAGGAAGTCGACAAACTTACGCGCGATTTCATAAAGAAAATAAGAAGCACATGAAATACGCGGTTATCTCTTATATTCCGGCCCTGCACCGCGGATATATTGATTTCTTCAGAAAATATCCAGGGACGCTATATATACTTCACGAGGAGCTCATAAGAGAAGTCCCGAGGATGGAACGAGACATTCGTGCTTTAAAACCGGAAGATATTATGGTGCTTCTCACGGGATTAAAAATTTTTGAGAAGATTATTGTTCTAAATGAAAGCGGTTTGCAACAGATTAAAAACGATGCCTCGCCTATAGTGATGCCCGACGAGGATGTGAACAGACACTTTGCCGAAACATATCTGCCGGATAGAAATATTGAATTCGTTTCGGTATTTTTGCGATGGGATAAACAAATTTCCACAAAGGAATTCGAGATTCCGCCGGATCGGACTATTTCTCACGATGAAGCTCACAGAGAAATTATAGACATGGCATTTAAAGAAGCGCAGAAAAGTCCGGACTGGTGGCGGCAAATCGGAGCAATCATTGTAAAAGACGGAAAACCGATACTCATCGGCTACAACAAACCGGTTCCTTCCAAGGATTATACGCTTGGCCCATTTGGCGACCCGCGGAGTAACTTTGACGCGGGAATTGGTTTTGAAATTTCCAAAATCCTCCATGCCGAAGCAGGCCTGATCGCCGAGGCCGCGAAGCGAGGCACACCACTTGAAGGAACATCACTTTACGTTACTACATTCCCCTGTCCGGTCTGTGCCAAATCGGTTTCTGCCGCCGGAATCAAACGACTATATTATTCAAAAGGGTATTCATTGCTTGACGCCGAAGATGTTTTAAAATCATTCAATATAGAGATTGTGTTAGTACAATAATTATTAGAAAAGCGGTCAGGCATTTAAATACCTGACCGCTTTCGGGCCCTACATAATTTAAAATCAGTGTAAAGAGAACAGCAGTTTGAGCGTCCCTATTTCTTCTATCATCTCTTGCGAAGACAACCTGTTCCTATCGAAGATATCTTTTTCAAATATCTGCGTTTTTTGGTACAGTTCGTCACCAAATTGACGCTGCAGTAAATGATAGTGGACGTGGTCAACTTTGTAGTCGTCTTGAGGCAAAAACGGGCGGCAGTTTTGCCGGACATCACACCCCATACCGCGCGAAGTTGCCCGAATCTTTTCCTGGAATTCAATCACTGTCTCAAATAATTCATATCGTTCTCCTGCCGTCAATTCTGATGGCAATTCAACGTGACGCTTAGGAATTACGAGCAAATGATGTGGCACCAGCATAGGGTTGCTGGGCATAATATACACGCGCTTACGTTCTACAAGAATTCGTTGTCGGTTTTCATCAACCGAGCAGAATGGGCAAGCATTCAAAGAGGTCCGTGCCCGCAGTACGTTTTTTATCATACGACTCTATAAATCTTCGAACTTATTTGCACGATAAACTCGAAGACGAATTATGAATAATTTAAGGAACGTCCGTAGTTTTTCACAAGTGGGGCAACTTGTCAATCTCGACTGCACAAATGTTCTGGTCTGCAGATTGGCAGAAAGCACCGACACCAGCCAGAGCCTATCCCACCCGCATTAAGATCGGCTCGCGGTCTTTTGTCCCGATATCAGGCGAAATTAGATTTGCGTGAAGATGCGTTACCGAAGCACCGGTATAAGAAGTGTCGCCAAATCGCAGGTAAAATGTTCCTCCTGCGATGGCTCTCCTTCTTGTTTCCGCCCTGGCCAGCTCTAAGAGTTCGTTCCACGCTTCACGCAAAACATCAACAATCGTCTCAATATGCTTTTTATGGATCAGGAGAATATGATGTTTGGCACCTTTGTATGGATACATATTATCCGTAAGGATCCAATACCGGCCATCCACGATAATGGGTTTTTTGTGATAGCGCGCGAGATGCTCCGAGCAAAATGGGCACACGCCGTCATCTTTGATTTTATCTATCACTTGTTTATAAACGCCGTCCGGCCGGTTACCGGTGTTTTCCAGATTTACAAATGACTTATCCATAATTTATATCGGTGTCGGGATAAACATTTTGGGGTGCGGCTCGTAATCGGTTAATATAAAGTGCTCTGGCCTAAAATCAAAAACATCTTTGACCGACGAGTCGAGCGTAACTGTCGGCAGTTTCCTTGGCTCCCGCGCAAGCAATTCTTTTACTTTTTCATACTGGCTTTCATAAATATGAATATCGGAAAAAGTATATACGATATCTTTGAGGGTATAACCAAGAATCTGTGCTAACATCATTCCGAATGCGGCGTACTGTATTATATTGAATGGAACGCCGACCGGAAAATCCGCGCTTCGCTGAAAATGGTGAATAGTGATTTCTTTTGTCTCCGGAAACGCGAGCACGTGTATCCAACCATGACAGGGCGCCACCACGACTTTTCTTACAAGCCCTTCGTGTTGGAGCGTATACTGCGGAATCCACGGAGAGATAAAATGAGTGCGGAGATAAGGCCGCTCTTTGATTTGCTCTACCAGATGTTTTATCTGATTGAACGGCTCCCCTTCTTTGGTCGGAAAAGCTGCCCACGCCGCTCCGTATGAACCATCTCCCAAATCTCCCTCCGGAAGTCCAAAAATTTCGCACTTCTCTTTCGTCACCCATGGCTTCCACCATTTGCAGCCGAATTTTTCAAGTTCCGCTTGGGTACGCGCTCCGTTTAAGAATGCAATATGCTCGGCAATCGCGCCAGAAAACATATTCCCAGAGAGATCACGTTCGGTAATGACAGGGAATCCGTTGTTTATGGAATAGCGCAATTGCTGACCCACAAGCATTTTCGCTTTTTCGCCGTGAATAGGTAATACTTCGATGCCTTCCTCAAATATCTTACGGAGCAGGCTTTGGTATTGAGTATCGGTAGTACGTTCACTGTACGGATTCATGAAGTTATTATTCCATGTAGCACAGACCGCGGTCAATATCCATTCTTACCGTTGCCGGCTTCCGCAGTTTAAACAATAAGCCAAGCGGAGAAAATTAATCCTATTATAAGAACTGACTCTAGTAATCAGCTATAAACGGCTGGAAGTTTTCGTTAATTTTAATTTTGATTTCAGAAACATTCTCTATTTTTTTATCCTTCACGGTTGTTTTAAGAATAACACCTCTCATAGTTTCTTCTGAAAAATTTTGATCAAACACAAAATTGCCTAAGCTATAAGCTATAAAACCGTTTTCATATTTCTCTATCTCTTCAACAACATGCGGATGATGACCAATAATCAAATCCGCTCCAGCCTCAATGAGGGCATGAGCAACGGATTTTTGATAATCGTTAGCGGTAGATTTATACTCGTCGCCCCAATGAATAGAAACTATCACTATATCGCTAACGTCCTTAGCAGAAGCCACTTCCGTTACAGCGGTTTCTAAATCAAGGAGGGCCACTGCCGGTAAAGCCTCTTTAGAACCTAGAACGCGTGGTATTAGATTAGTATAAGCGAGGTGTGCCACCTTAGTATCGCCTACGACCCTAACGACCGGTGCGTGAGCCTTAATATAGTTGTCTCCACCACCGACTGGATATATGCCCGCTGATTCCAAAATCCGGATAGTATCTATAAAAGCAACTTTGCCGTAATCCCAAATATGGTTATTGGCTACGGAAAGGACATCAAAACCAGCGTAAGCTAGCCCTTCTACAACTTTAGGGTCCGCTCTAAATGAGTAAATGCTGCCCACATTATTTCCACGAGCAGAAATAGGTCCTTCCAAATTACCGAAAGTGAGGTCGGCATTTCTTAAAAATTCAG
>CAZFGN010000006.1:0-15951 GCA_964518695.1 uncultured Candidatus Saccharibacteria bacterium | reverse complement strand
AATATCTCCCACAAAAAGGAGTGTCACTTCTCTGGGGGCAATTTCATCTCGACCAACTTCAGCAACAAATAAATCTTCGCTAGGTTTCTGTGATGTACCCTCTAACAATAGAGTAGCCGATATAAGAAAAGCCAACGATACCAAAAAAATTAATGAATTTCTTCCTTCTTTTCCCTTAAAAATGTTCTCCATTGTTCAAGAAATTCAACGAAAACTTGAATAGGCGTTTCAATAAGAAAGTTGAACATAAAAATAATGGCATTGTAGCGGATAAGGTATCCTGAAAGCCATTTGCCTACTTCGGTAACAGGTAGAAAGAAAAAGTCTATAAGGCCGGAAAAAAATCCCGGTTTGATTTCTCCCACCATCAACTCTCTCCCTCGCTGTTGGATTTTTGTTCCGGCAAAAGCGACAAGAGATATAAAAAAGATAAACACGAGTATTGAGAAAGATCCAAAACTCAAGCGCCACAAAAGCCACCATATCAGACCAAAGGATAAGAGAAAGCTCGTAAGATAAAAAAGGCGGAAAAAAATCTTGGACATAAGTCTTCTTCTCCTTGGCAAAGAAACATAGTAGCGAGTTTCCGTAAGGCCACTTATTAGATTTTTAACTTCAGCTTTCACCTTTTTAAGATTGTCGTCCGTTGTTATTTTCGCGCTCGCCACTAAAAACGTCATCAAAATCGGAGGAACAAGAACGCTAATAGTAATGGCGGTATAATTAAATGATCCCTTGAGATACTTATCAACTGGCAACTCGAGAGCTAAAACCGTAAGAACTTTAGTCAAAAATATAGAAACTGTACTGTAGAAGGCGGCTCTTCTAACTCTGCCCTTAAGCCTGCTTAACCTAGCTTTATAAGCTTCGCCTATCTTTATATCTAATTTATCGGGGTCGTCTACCGTTTCTATAAAAGAGGTGACATTCTCAAAAATAACATCTCCCAAAATGAGATATGGTGTATCATAACGCTCGGCTATCCTGTAAAAACTTTCACCTAGTGGATGCTTCAATGTCTTATAAATAATCTCTTTGATTTCTCCCACATGGGATGCAATGTGAGTAAGAGTCTGCTCTGTTGGATTGTGCCAATCTTTGTAAAGTTTTTCCAGTAAATGGAAGCTGATTACCGGATCGTCCATTTTAAACAGTGCCCGATGCACAGCAACGTATACCTGCAACTTAGCCTCGTCCTCCGAAAGAGTTTTCCTATCCTCTTCTCGCAGTTCCACTCTATTTAAGAAATCTTCGGCCATAAATGCGGTTAACCCCATTTCCTTCTCGTGACGATCGAGAGTTATCTCAATCTCGTAAGAAGCCATCTGCAAAAACCAAGTTTCCAATTCTGTTCTTTCTTTGTAACTCCCGATAGAACTTTTTTCCAAAATAAAAGCATATTTGTTAATGAGATGTTGAATTTCTCTTATTTTACCGACAGGTATCTTGCCGTTCGGGAAATGACCACCCCTCACCAACTCTTTAAGAAATTGCTCGGCAACCTCTCTGCCTTCTTCATCCAAAAGCAAGCCCCCTTTTAAGAGCATTCTTCTTTTAAGAACTCTTTCTATCGCGGATTTGCGCAGGACATGTTCTTCCCTCCAATCAACAATACCCCTAATCCTTTCATAGAAAGAGGCCACTCGAGCCGCAACCTCATCAACGACGACAACTTCGGTTTCGCCTGCCAGAGTTTGGGCTTTGTAGGCGCGTTTGCCCGTATCAACTAACTTCTTTATCGAATCTGGTAAATCCATAAAAGCGTGGCCTTAAACCACGCTTATTCAGTCTAGCACCATCAACCGATTTTAGCCAATTGGTTTCCTTTCGAGTGTTACAAAACTATAATCATAAGGATTCTTGAGGTTAGCTCCGAAATCCTCCCGACTGACTTCCCGCCATTCATTTTCGTCAAACTCCGGAAAATAAACATCTCCTTCAAAATCATGGTGAACGCGGGTAAGATACATTCTCTTCGCGACCGCAAGAAATTGCTTGTAGACCGAAGCTCCGCCAATAATCATAACTTCTTCAGCCCGCCGAACATAGCCTAGCGCCTCCTCTAAAGATTTAGCCACCGTGCATCCTTCAATTTTAAGATTTTTTTCATCACTCAAAACAATATTTAGACGGTTAGGCAACGGCCGGCCAATAGAATTGTAGGTATTCTTACCCATAATGACAGGCTTGCCCGTAGTAATCTCTCTAAAGTGTCCTAGATCGGCCGGTAAATGCCACGGCAAGGCATTTCTTTTTCCAATCACCCTATTTTTCGCCACGGCAACTATTATCGATATAATCATAAGCTAGACTGATTCACCGATACCTTCAATTATAAGCACCTGCTGAAACCACAACTTTTACAACTGATACACCCTTCAGCTAAAGAAAGTTGACTCCCGCAGTCGGGGCATCCAGGCATAAAACCGAAATCAGCTATATTTTTAGTTTTATTTTCCTGCGAGACTCTCTCTCCCATCGTAAGAGATTGATTGTTTTGATTACTCGTGATCGCCTCAACCGAATTAGCTTCGAACAGTCTCGCGCCGTTATTTTTCACGTGCTCTTCAAGAATCTGTCCAATGGCATCTGGCAAAGAAAGGATTGTCCCCTTCGCCGTTAAGGTTGGCATAGGACCCCTGATTCCCTTCAAATCATTAATTATTTCTTCAACTTTAATTCCTGAACGAAGTGCCAAAGAAATAAGTCGACAAATCCCTTCTGATTGTTCTTGAAAGAATCCGCCAGTCTTACCGATCGTCGCGAACACTTCAAACGGCACTTCATTATCATCATTATTGACGGTTACATAAAGATTGCCATAGCCGGTTTTAACTTTATAAGTTTTTCCCGATAGAGTCTCTGGCCTTACTCTCGGCTCAAGTCGCCCCATATCAATTGCTAAGTCTAGTGATTCCTTCTTTTCTTTTTTCCTCGGATCGCTCGTGGTCGAAACTATATTAGCGCCCGTACCAAGGTTTAAAATTTGGACATTGCGGCTTCCGTCACGATAAACGGTGCAGCTTTTGCAGCCTAGCTTCCAAGCTAAAAAGTAAGCATTTTTTACATCTTCACGCGTAGCATTGTTTGGGAAGTTGACGGTTTTTGAAATGGAATTGTCAACATGGCTTTGGAAAGCAGCCTGCATTCTTACGTGATCTTCCCCGGACATCTCCATGGAAATCACGAAAGTATCACGTAAATCCTGGGGTAAGTCGGTAAGGCTTTGGATACTGCCGGTCTTAATAATCTCTTCTTTGATTTTGGCAATTGTCCCCTCGCTAAATTTGCGGCGATGTAACTCACGCTCAAAATGAGCATTCAAATAATGGTACTGAAGGCCGTCTTTATCCTGCTTTACATAAGCCAGCGCGAAATTAGGCTCCATACCAGATGACGTATCAAGCATCATCGAAATAGAACCAGTGGGAGCCACAGTCGTTAAGGCCGCGTTCCTCATTTTTATTTTTTTCTTAGCAAAAACGCTTATTGGATAATTCGGGAAAACTCCTTTTTCTTTAGCTAACTCCTGTGACATCTCATGGGCTGATTTAGTGATAAAAGCCATTACTTTTCCCCCCATCGCATAACCCTCTTTAGAGTTGTATTTAATGCCTAACTGATAAAGCATATCCGCAAACCCCATAACACCCAAACCGATTCGACGATTTTTCCAGGCTAATTCAGTTACTTGCGGGACAGGAAAATCAAACTTATCAATCACGTTATCAAGTATCCTCGTAGCGGTTTTGGTCACAAACTTCAGGCGACGCCAATTAACTTTGCCTTCCTTTACGAAAAGAGCCAAGTTAATCGACCCCAAATTACAATTATCATAAGCATGCAGAAACTGCTCCCCGCAGGGGTTAGAACACTCTATTCTTCCAAGACCAGGCAAGGGATTACTTTTGTTCACGGCATCAATGTAAACTATGCCTGGTTCGCCGTTTCTCCAAGCATAATTAACAATTTCTTCAAGCATTTCGCCTGCGCTAACCGCAAGCTCTTCGTATCCATAAACACTGCCATTAGGATGCCTTAAGATTTTCTTCGGCTTAACTTTTTCGCCTCTCCAAGTGCAATACCACTGTTTTTCCGGTTCTTCCATCGCCATTCTCATAAACTCGTCAGTCACCTTGACGGAAATATTGAAGTTGCGAATTTCCCCCTCGGCTTCTTTGGAACGGATGAAATCTAAGATATCCGCGTTATCGACGCTCATCATAGCCATGTTGGCTCCATGCCTGCCCTGCTGTTTTATAGTACTAAAGGCTTCGTTGTAAACTTTGAGGAACGAAACAGCACCGGAAGAAACTCCGCGGGATTTTTTAGTTGGTGACATAGCAGGACGTAACTCGTCCAGTGAGAAACCTAAACCTGATCCAGCTTGCTGAAGCAGCGCGGCATCTTTAAGAGTTTGGAAAATACTCTCCATAGAATCGTGGATCGGCAAAACTATGCAATTAGCTATTAAAGGAGTTTCTCCACCTGCGTTAGTAAGTGTTCTTCCAGCTGGAGTAAATTCTTTACTCGCCATAACATCAAAAAAATCTTCTTCTATCTTTTTCACGAATTTAGAATCCTTGCGGTAGTCTCTCTCCACCTCGGCTAGAGCATGTGAAACCCTATGGAACATGTCCGCCGGCATCTCCTGACTACCCTTCTCATCCACGATAAGATACCTCTTGCGCATCATCTTTAGAGCGTTTTCAGAGAAAGAGCGGTTTACTAAATCGTCTCTCTTTTTGGCCACGATTTTCTTCATTATTTATGACTTTAGAACCATTGGGCGACCATTTTTTATTATATTAACACACTGGCTGTGGATAAACATTGTCTAAGCAAAATTCTCTCTTTAAAAACCTCGAAAATAAACGGGCTTTTTCTGGGAGACAACAACTTGACACCTTTTGGCAAGCCTATCTCCTTTTTTTTCTCAAGAAAGTAGGTATATCCCAAACGTCTTCCTCCCTCTTGGAAAGCTCGCTTGGCAACTTTTTAACATTTTGGATCTCCGTAGCCTCAATCTTTACCTCGGCATGTTCTTCTTCTAATTTTAATTTATGGTCCGCCTTTGGATACGTCTCCGGAGCAGAAAAAAGGCTTAAAGAATCTTCTCGTTTAATAGATAGACCATTAAAACCAGTGGCAAGAAGCGTAACCTTTATCTGACCTACTTTAAGTTTATGATCATTATAAGCCCCAAATATAATTTTTGCTCCTGGATCAACGTTTTCAGTAATAATTTTTGCTATTTCGCTAATTTCCACCATTTTAAGATCACGCCGACCAGAAACGCAGAAGAGTACACCCTTCGCCCCGTCAATGGAGGTTTCAAGGAGCGGAGAATTGATCGCAAGAGTCGCGGCCTTAAAAGATCTCTCTTTCCCTTCAGCAACACCAACGCCAACAACCGCGGTTCCCGAATCAGCCATAATGGCCCGGACGTCGGCAAAATCAACATTCACTAAACCCGCAGAGGTCATCAGTTCAGCTATTCCCGAAACAGCACTCTTTAAAATATCGTCAACTTTTTCAAACGCTTTAAGAATCGGCGTTTCATTATCAATAACGCTGAAAATTCTATCATTGGGAACAACAAGCATCGTATCAACTTTGTCTTTTAATCTTAAAATACCCTCTTCGGCAATCCGCGTACGTTGTGAGCCCTCAAAAGCAAAAGGTTTGGTAATAATGGCGATAGTAAGCGCGCCTGTTTCTCTGATGATATCGGCAACAACCGGAGTGGCTCCAGTTCCAGTTCCTCCCCCAAAGCCAGCAGCGATAAAAATAAGATCAGCATCTTTCACCGCTTCGGCTACGTCAGCTTGATTCTCTTCGGCCGCCTGCCTACCAAGATCCGGATTCATACCAGCACCTAGTCCTCGCGTAGCTATCCGGCCTATATGTATCTTTTGTTTAGCATCACAGTGTTCTAAGTCCTGTGCGTCTGTGTTTATAGCAACGAATTCCACACCTCTTATCGAATCCCTGCCCATCCTTGAGATAACGTTACCGCCTGCCCCACCAATGCCGACAACTTTAATACGAACAAAGGGTCTGTTTTTGGCCTTATCGTGAACAGGTGTCCGTTTTTTCGCGGCTCGCTTTCTCTTCTTCGCCATTAGTTTATGGAAGGAGGTTCTTTAAAAATCTTATTAGTAAATTACCACTTGTGATAACATTACGATTCGGTCGCAACTCTCTTCCCCATAAAAGCAGTCCCAGCACAGAGACATATTCTGGTGATTCTAAAATTTCCGTCATGCCCCCCGCGTTCATCTCAAAATACTCCGGATTAGGCAAGCCAATCTGGGTCGCCAGTTTAAGTTCGTTTCGGAAGAGCTCCGCTATTCCCGGAAGTTTTGACCCCCCGCCGGCGAGCACCACCCCTCCAGGTAATCGCCCAGATTTACTTATTAATCTTAGCTCGTTATTAATAAGCTCGCAAATTTCTCCAAGTCTAGCTTCAATTATCTCTGCCACATACTTTCTCGATGGCGCTCCTTTAAGATTGATGTTAATTTTTTTAAGTTCGATGCTTTCTTTACTCGAAACTTCTTTGGCCAAAGCAAATCCGTAAGAAATTTTCAACTTTTCAGCTACCTCGGCGTCAATTTTTAAAGCTACTGCTAAATCGTTTGTTATATGCCCGGCCCCAAACGGAAATACAGTCGTGTGTAGTAGTTTATTTTCTTCGTAAACCGCTATGCCTGTTGTCCCGTAACCAATATCAATCAAAATAGCGCCCAACTCCTTTTGCTTTTTAGTCAAAACGGACATTGAGGATGCCAGTGGACTAAATATCAGCCCTGAAATGCTACCGCCAGCTAACTCAACACATTTCATTAAGTTTTTAACCGCCGGCTCAAAGGCATCTATAATCATGCTTACAACCTCAAGCCTCGCTCCAACCATACCCAACGGATCTCTTATATCAGAAACACCATCGACAATAAACTCTCTTGTGAGTGTGTGTAAAATCATCCTATTAGAAGGCAGATGCACTGCTTCCGAAGCTTGGATAGCCCTTAAAACGTCGTCTTGATGAATTTCAGAGCTAGCTCGAGATACGGCAATTATCCCACGAGAGATTTGTGAATGAACATCAGGGCCACCCACATTGAGGTAAATGTTACTGATAGCTCCTTTAGAAAAACTCTTAACTTCTTGTAAAACTCCGTTAATAGCGCGAGCCGCGTCTTCCATATCAACTACTACTCCTTTCCTTAAGCCGAAAGATGGCCTTTCTTTGGCGTAAAGAAGTGATATCTTATTGTCGGCACCAAGTTCCGCCACCACCGCCTTTATTGAACCGGACCCGACATCTAAACCTAAGATTTGATTCTTTGCCACTTTAAAAGTTTATTTTCTAATCGATTCATTCTCATTCTATCATTAAACCTCGTATGATCGAAACCCAACAAGTGGAGAAGTCCGTGTATAAGAAGATAATCCATATCTTCATCATGCTTTTTCACATATTTGGGATCTAAGTAGATTTCACCCAAGAGACGAGCAAAACCTTTATGAGATGGGAAAATACTTGGAGTTCCAAAGGACAAAACATTAGTCGTAGAATCCTTGCCTCTAAATTTACGATTAAGATTTTTCATCACACTGCTTCTCACAAGGTTCACTTCTACCACGGTATTTTTATAACCTAAAAAATCGAGAACTTCTTTGGCCGCGCCCCGAAGTCTTTTCTCTTGATCTTCTCTCCTCACTTAAATTACTAAATTCTTTTTGATTAGCTCGCTCACCCTACCTCCTTCGGCCCGACCTCCCACCTCACTCATAACCTTTTTCATAATTTTGCCGAACTCTTTCTCTCCCGAAGCTAAAACTACCTTAACTATATCTTCTATCTCGCTACGCCCTAGTTCCGCTGGTAAATAAGACTGTATTATTTCAAGTTCTCTAATTTCTTTTTCCTTTAGATCATTGCGGTTCGCACTCCCGTAAATATCTGCCGCTTCCTTCCTTTTTTTAGCTTCTTTCCTTAAAACGTTCATTACTTCCTCGTCCGTGAGCCCCTCCGTAACCCTCGCCCTTTTTTCAATTTCAAGATTGTGGATAGCAGATGACACCATTCGCAATGTACCCAATCTAAAAACGGCTCCTTCTTTTAGAGCCTCTTTCATGTCGTTCTGGAGTTTTTCAATGAGGGTCATATTTAATAATTTTCAATTTCACAATTTACAATCTTCATTTAATTTAAAATGCTCTGATTTGAAAACAGTTTGCTACATTTAAGATTCGGTCATTGATTGAAAATTATGCCCCTACACAATACCCAGCTTTTTTTCTCTTATAAGCTTAGAGGTTTTTTCTAACTTATATAACGCTGAGATGTGACGTTTATTTCTAGTTACTCTTCGATGGCTGAAACGTCTCTTCTTGGCTTCACGCAAAACACCGCTCTGCTGAACCTTCTTTGTAAAACGATAGACAAGGGAGGTGACAGGCTCTCCTTCTTTTTTTTTAATTATTATTCCCGCCATGGTCGATAAATTTAAGTATTCTTTCTTTTAAATTTGTGAGGGATTCTTTTGGTTGATTATTTACCACCGAATGCAGCGAACTACCGCCATCACCGCTAAATCTAGGTATGATGTGAATATGAAGGTGGTCAATCGTTTGCCCGCTTACTTTACCGTGGTTTATACCAATTGTAAAGCCTTGCGGATTTAACGCTTTATCTAAAACACTTGTGAGCGCTTTTGCGGATTCGAAAACCGGGGCAATCATTTCTTTTTTCAAGTCCAAAATATTCTCGGCGTGAACTTTAGGAATGATCACAGTATGTCCAGGAGCGATAGGGTGGATATCCAAAAAGGCCACAACTTTTTCATCTTCGTAAATAATGTCAGCCGGGATCTCGTGATTAGCAATTTTACAAAATAGACAGTTCATATTATATATTTATTGCAAAATGAAAATATCAAAATGAAAAATAAAAATTATAAAATTTTTACATTTTACACTGTCATTTTGACTTTTGATCTTTCCATTTTGCATTTACCATCATTTTAATCTTCTTCTAACTTCGTCGACCACTTTATTAACAGGTACTGATTCTTGCGTACCTGTTTCCATATCTCTCACAATAATGCTCTCTTCGTAAACTTCCTTCTGTCCAAGAATAAGCGCAAGCGGCGAGGCCATTTTGTGAGCTCTTTCAAGCTGGGCAGAGAGAGAATCTTTACCCAAAGTTTCGAATATTGGAAGATTTTCTTTCCTGAACGCTTCTACGAGAGACAAACATTTCTTTTTAGTCATCTCTCCAACATGGATCAAGAAAACTTTATTCTTAACTTTATGATTTTGATAGCTCGGATCAGCTTTCACGATCTCTATTATCCTCTCAACTCCAGCGGCGACTCCCGTTGCCGGTGTCGCTCGCCCACCCAACATCTCCGTTAAGTAGTCATAGCGGCCGCCAGAGGCTATAGCTAAATTACTACCCTCGGTAAAAATTTCGAAAACCGTCCGGTTATAATAATCTAACCCTCTAACCAGCTGATGATTCAACGAATAAGGAATGTTCACTTCGTCAAGAAATTCCAAGTTTTCCTTAAAATGGTTTCTGCAAGCACTACACAAACTATCTAGAATACTAGGAGCCTGAAGTTTCACCGGAGCGCACATTTCCTCTTTACAATCAAGAAGGCGAAGCGGGTTCTTCTCGAGACGCCTTGTGCAATCCTTGCAAACTTTTTGCTTTTTGTAATAATCAACCAAACGACGACGGTAGTTAGGCCGGCACACACGGCAACCTATACTATTAACTTGGACTGTTAGATTTTTGGCTTTTACTTCCTCTAAAAATCTATACATAACAATAATCGCCTGGGCATCATAGAGAGGATCGCCTTCTCCGCCTATTATTTCAAAACCTAACTGATTAAACTCACGATACCTGCCCGCCTGTGGCTTTTCATGACGGAAAACAGGGCCTAGGTAGTAAAGCTTCAAAGGTTGAGGAAGACGATGTAAGCCGTGCTGTAGGTAACTTCTAATGACCGGGGCCGTAATTTCCGGGCGGAGCGCTAATTTGTCTCCTCCTTTGGTACGCGAAATGAATATTTCCTTCTCTACTATATCAGTCGCCTCTCCTACGCCCCTCACAAAGAGCTCGATATCTTCCAAAATAGGCGTCTCGATTCTCGCAAAATTATAAAACTCGGAGATCTCTTTAACGGACTTGTAGATTTTTTCCCAAATAAGCCACTCCGAAGGGAGTATGTCGTGCATACCCTTAGGGGCTTGAAACAAAACATTTTTTACTTCCTTTCGCTTCTTCACAACTTCTTTTTTCAAGGTTGCCATATCATTAAGAATAATTGTAGTTTATGACCTCCCTGAATATATGAATTTGGTTCACCGGCCAAAACCTTAAACGCACCGAACCGATTATCCCCTTCCGCTTCAACGGCCCCCAGCTTCTCGAATCATAACTCTCGGCCCTATTATCACCCATAACAAAGTATTCATCAGCCCCAAGATCAAAAACACGCTCACCGGAGATGCCATTCTCAATCGGCAAATAGTCTTCTTTCAAAACCTCACCGTTTATCTTAACGGTCTTAGTATTTATCATAACCTCTTCGCCTGGCAATCCTATGACCCTTTTTATGTAAAATTCCGACTCATTCTTCTTGTTCGGATTTCTGAAAACTATCACTTCGCCTCTTTCGGGCGCTCTAAACCTATAGGTAATCTCGTCTATTAATATATAATCACCATCAGAGAAATTTGGCTTCATACTCGCCCCCTGGACAACAAACGGTTGGGCGACATATGTATAAATAATAAAAATAGAGAGTAAGGCGATGACTAAAGTTTCTGCAACCTCCCAAAAGGGCAGAAGGAATTGTTTCATTGGCAACATTTTAATACAATAACATAGATGACTGCAAGCTCAAGGTATAAACTCATCGTAGGTCTTGGCAATCCAGGTGACGTATACGAAAACACTTACCACAATGTGGGCAGACTATTTTTAGCCTACCTCACCAAAAACGCCGAAATGAAAACCGCGCGCGGCTTTGAATATGCTAAAGTCGGCAACAACGCCTTTGTAAGACCCCTTCATTCAATGAACCAGTCTGGAAACGCGATATTCACAGCCATGAAATACTTCAAACTAAAACCAGAACAAATGCTTGTTATCCAAGATGATTCCGACATCGAATTAGGAAAATACAAAATTTCGTTCGGCCGAGGATCGGCTGGACATAAAGGGGTGGATTCCGTAATAAAAGCAATCGGGACTAAAAATTTCTCGCGATTGCGGATAGGCATCAGACCAAAAGCTAACCCTCCTTCATCAAAACTACGGAGGGCAAGAGCGGGGGATTTTGTTCTTAAGAAGATTAGCAAAGATAACCTACGCGTCATAGAAAAGCTTTATCCTCTGATAAGGGTGAACTTGGCCTTGGAATAAAATTATAAGCTTACCCAAAATCTTATAGAGAATCTAACCATTCCATTATCTAACTTCTTGAAACCTGATATAATCTCAACATCGTGGAAATTTGGCGATTGCTCAAGCTTGTTTTTAAAAAAATTGGCAACTTCTTCATCTAACGCCGATACCTCTAGAGTTGCGGGGTCCGAAACAGATGTGAAGTCAAGTCTACCAAAAGTTATAATCGGCCCCTTAGCAACCGGTTTTATCGCTTTGACAGCATCCGTAACATTTACAAGTTCCTTACTCAAGGCCTCTTTATCCTTCTTTTTTTCCTTCTCCAACCTTAACTCGGCTTCCGGCACTTCTATCTTAAAGTCCAAACCTTGGATACGAAAAGTGCCATCAAAAGAGAATTGGCCATTAGGTTTCGTAACAATGCTAGAGAACGGCAAGTTCACATCCGCAAGTTGCGTTTGAGATTTCAGCCTTTCCTCAAATTTGAAAATAGCATCTTGGCTCAAGGCACTACCAGAAATCGCAGCTGGTTTATCGAGCGATTGGAGATAAATTTTATCAAAAGAAATACTCGCTCCGGCTAAATTGTTAAGTTGTATTAAGAAGGGAGATATCTCGCGACTTGATATTTTAGTAACACCCACCAATTCAACGAGTTTATTAAAATCTTTAGCCTTACTTTCTAATCTTAGAAGTTCAGCTTCCTCTATCTGACCGGTAACTGACGATTCTCCTTGTCGAGTTATGCTATCTACCGAACGAGACAAGTAAATGTCGGTTATGGAAAAGACGAGAAGCATAAAACCGGCTACTGTGGAAATTATGTTTCTCCAGATAGCTATAAAATGCAGGTCTTGCTCTTGCTCAAAGATCTTGGCAGCCGATTCGCTCGTCAAGCTAATGTCAAAATCTTCACCTCGTGGAATTCTCCCGCGAATAGCAGCCCCACCTACAACCGTCACGCTCTCTGGAGACAATATTTCTGTTTTTGAGTCGGGGAATTTTTCACTTGCCATACCTCTAAACTCCTCTCCTAACGTCGGCGTTATCACGAGTAAGTTTTTGATTTGCCCCCCCCAATGACTAACGTAAAAATTAAAAACCTTACTCATTTCAGATCTTACGACTTCTTTGAGCTTATCTAAAGGTATGTTCCGATAGTCGGCTTGGATAAGATTCCAGGGATAGAAGTAATCGAAGTAGAGATTACCATTCTTCACCACAATAAAATCAAAACCACTGGTAGTAACGTGAATAATAAGATGAGGCAATGCCTTATCTACAAGCTTTAGAGTATTAAGCTGTCTTACCAAGCTTAGAGCCGCGAATTCCACTGCAGCTACTCCAAAACCTGCTTCGTGCAGAGCAAGAAGGATACCATCCACATTCGAGATCGGAGCAAAAGCCCCTAGAAGCTCAATCGTATCGCCACTCGCCTCATTTCCTGCGATCCTTTGCCAACCATAATATGAACTTTCTACGGGTATAGGAGAAAGCATTCGCAGATTTAAATCCGCCGCTTCCATTAGATTATCTTCGGCAACCCTAGAAACGCTAAAAGACTGTATATAAACACTGCTGTCTGGAAGAGTTAGAATAGCGTTAATAATTTTCTTATTATCGGCGGAAAGTTGAGAGTGAAGATTTTTGAGAGCTGCGCCAAAATCTGCCATCTTGCCCTCTTTAATCTTTCCCGATTCCCAAATATCTGGGGGCAACCTTAAAGAAACATTTAAATCGCCGTCTTTTTTTAGTTCCGAGAAGCGAATAGCGGAATCAGTAATTTCTAATCCACCAATCTTTGGAGATGGAGATAATAGGCGCGTTAGGTTTAGAACTAGCTTCCCGAGGCTCATTTTATAATGGTATTTCGCCGAAAGAGAGAACGCTTACCTTCCCCGAGCCGGGATCGACGCCAACCCTAGCTTGTATTTTCTTTTTTCTCGTGAGAAAAGCCGTACCTTCGGAGGTTATAGTCAAAGTATTGTCACCGTTATCAACTAAACCCACGAGGGCAGTACTCCTCGAGCCTACCGTAATTGTATAAGGCACCACCCCCCCGCAATCACTGGCGTTACAATTTTTATAACGAATAATTTTTATGATGGCGTCTTGTGCCCCCGCGCGCGCCGCCGCTAAGGCTTCCGAGGACAATTTGGAACTAAAAACAGTGTTGCTCAAAAACGCCGCTAAGACAACTCCGGCTATGGTGAGCTCTATAACAATAACAGAAATAAGAAACACAACAGGAAGTGTTGCTACGCCTTTATTGCAACTCATACAATATATTTTAACACAAAAGTCGGATAATTATGAGGCTAACTTTTTTGGCAAACGAGCAACTGGATGTAGGGAGGGGTGTGAGTACCTCCACCAGTACTGCTTGTACTAATACTCCCAAAACTAATTGCATCCCCACTCGGCCAAGCTCCTGAGCTGTTCAGTGTGCCATTCATCGCTGATGAAATAGTGTGATTGTGACTCACCGGAATATTGAACGGATTGGCCAAATTGGCAAACGCCGCCGCCCCCGCGGTACCTGCTAAAGTTCCGCTAGCAGGTAAACCCAAGATAAATCTTCCTTGTGCCGCGGCTAACCCTGTCCAGCCAGTAGGACAGGACGCCAGATTAAAGAAAGAGACAGCTCCAGCTGGCACACCACCACCGGCTGCCACCTGCGGTCTATTACCGGCGGCCGTCACCGTGCCAGTGCCCGCATCTGACAAATTATCGGTGACTCCTGACGAGTACAAATCGTTATTTGTCACTAAGTTGGCATCGGAGTCTCCAGAATTGATCCGTAGGCCATAGCGAGGCTTACTCGCAAGTGCTCCCTGCCGGGCAGTATTCGTCTGCACATTGTTGTAATCTGAATTGGCGGTGATATTGATATTGTCGTAGGTGTTGTTTAACTCTTGACTATTTTCTATAGAGTAATTCCCAACGACCTCGTTGTGGGAACTTCCATTATCTAACGCAATACCGTGCCACCGACTTCCGCGGATATAGTTCCCCTTGACGATGTTCTCTTGAGCGTTAAGCCAAAGACCGATTCCACTCTCCCGGCTGTCAATAACCGTATTGCCGATAACGGTATTCCGTTTGGAATAAGTAGGGGTAAGATCGCCTCGAATCTGAATTGCTCCCGATTCTTCCTGTCCGGTAGCATCGCCTTTGCTCACATTGTTTGATATAATATTGTAATTTCCACCCCAGACACTAATCGCACCACTATAATGCCCCTTAGAGGAATTTCCAACAACCGTATTCTCGTTTGAGCCGAAGATACTCACAGCGAACAAACTGCCGTCAGTAAAAGTGTTGCCAACAATAGTGTTGCGATCCGAACTCGAGCCGAGACTAACTCCAGACCCATAACTCGTAAGAAATACGTTGTTTGACACGACATTTTCCGTAGAACCTGAAAAATTTAGCACTCCTCCGTAATGATTCTTCTCAAAAATGGAGTTCGTGACCACGTTCCTTACAGAGGTGGTTAACCTGATTCCCCCGCTTGACGCATTCGCGCCTGCGGAGAAATCATAAATATACAAATCCTCAAGAACGCTGTCATTTACCTTAATGAACTCGATGCCAACCGTCTTCACGCTAAAATTCGTGTTGTTCAGAGTATTTTCGTCCATCTTGAAATTGGCAAGCCGGATTTTTGCATTTCCACTGACCGTGTCGGAGTTAACGATTAAACTGATTCCAGTTCCCTGACTGCTGTTAGCGAGCTTGATCACAGTATTGTTGCGGCCGGAACCGATGAGAGCTTTATTAGAGGTAACAGAAATAGATCCGTTAACGGAATAGGTTCCCTGCATAAGGTAGACAACGTCTGCCGCTCCAAGCGCAGAATTGATTTCTGATTGGTCCGCTGTACCATCAGCTACGTAATCGGCGGCTGCTTTCAAAGACGCCGGGGTATCATTAGCCGCGACAGTAACCACCGTATCTCCGGCCGTTCCAGCGGTTCCAAAGCTTAACACGCCCGCTCCATTAGTTTTTAGAAATTGGCCATTTGTGCCATCAGCCGAGGGGAGACTATAGACGGTAGAACCAGCCACGGCTGGCGGGGCAAACCCAACAAAACCAGAGGTGGAACCCGACAGTCTTAAGATTCCTTTTACATCGAGCGTTGATCCCGGACTTGCCGTCCCAATCCCAATATTCGTGCCGTTATCAAAGATTTGCGAATTACCTATGGTTCCCGAGGCGGTGAATTTGGGAATTTTGTCTACCGTGCCGCCTCCGCCTACTCCGGTAGCGGCGGGAGTAGAGCTTACCCAGGCTGTGCCATTAGAAGTAAGCACATTGCCAGAAACTCCTGGACCTGCTAGGCCAGTTCCTCCCCTTGAGATGCTAATTACACTACTAGGATTTGTTGTGGGCACGACGCCGGCAGGAGGCCCAATAAACGCTGAAGCTATACTGTAAATGAATATGAAACCGAAGGCAACAAAAAGGGAATATATGAATAAGCTTTTATTAAATTTAATCTTTTTCATACTTTCTTA
>CAZFGN010000005.1:0-37141 GCA_964518695.1 uncultured Candidatus Saccharibacteria bacterium | reverse complement strand
CTCAAAAAAGACGATGTAGAGCGCGGACAGGTACTCTCAAAACCGGGATCACTTACTCCTCATACTGAATTTGAGGCAGAAGTTTATATTTTAAGTAAAGAAGAAGGTGGACGCCACACGCCAATATTCGCCGGTTACAAACCGCAATTTTACATTCGTACGACTGACGTTACCGGTGAAGTAACTTTGCCAGAAGGTATGGAAATGGTTATGCCAGGTGACACTTTGAAAGTTACCGTGAAACTGATTGTTCCTGTTGCTCTCGAGGATAAGCAAAGATTTGCCATAAGAGAAGGAGGCAAGACTGTGGGTGCCGGTGTGGTAACCAAGATCATTAAATAAATAAACGTGGCCAAAGAGGTAGTTTCTTCAGAAAAACTCCGACTACGAATAAGGTCTTATGACAGCCGTTTGGTTGATAATTCCTGCAAGCAAATAATTGAGACCTTGAGACGACACGATGCTGACGTTGTTGGTCCCACACCTCTGCCTACCGAGTTTAAGAAGTATACGGTTAATAGATCTACTTTTGTTCATAAGAAATCACGTGAACAATTTGAGATGAGGATTCATAAAAGACTTATCGACATTGTGAAACCTGTTCCCAAACTCATTGAGTCATTGCAAGACCTGAATCTGCCCGCTGGAGTAGATATTGAAATAAAAATGGTGTAGTTCTCCTTGCCATGGCCTAGGGGGTGCTTGCACTCCGTAGCCTTGGCGAAGGAGTGGACATTGAGATAAAGATGGTATAAACTTGTATTCAATAGGGAATGGCCGAATAACATACCAAAATAACCGGGGCTATACCCGGTTATTTGGTTAAATCTGTAAATGGAATATTTAATTGGCAAAAAATTAAAGATGAGTCAGTTATGGAAGGATGATAAAGTAATCCCGGTAACTTTGATTCAGACGGAGCAAGATCCTATTCTTGAAATCGGCGACCTTATCAAGGTTAGTGGTACTTCCAAAGGGCGTGGGTTTCAAGGAGTTGTTAAACGTCATGGATTTAGTGGCGGCCCTAAAACGCATGGCCAGAAAAATCGCCTTCGAGCTCCCGGTTCCATAGGTAGTACTGCTTTACAAAGGGTTGTTCCGGGTAGGCGTATGGCTGGACGTATGGGTAGCCAAAGAGTTACTTTTAAAAACCTTACAGTTGTCGAAATAGACAAAGGAAAGGGACTTGTTTTTTTGAAAGGGGCTATACCCGGAAGAAAAAATTCCAAAGTCGAACTCTATAAATTATGAAAACAGACCTTTACAACATAAAGAACGAGCGTATCGGTACGGTCGACCTGCCGGATCGCGTATTTGGCGTTAAATGGAATCCGGACCTTGTTCATCAAGCTCTAAGAGTGCAGTTAAACAATAAACGCACTAAAGCGGCCCACGCTAAAGGCCATAGCGAGGTCCGAGGTGGTGGTAAGAAGCCCTGGCGGCAGAAAGGAACTGGTCGCGCAAGACATGGTTCGATTAGGTCGCCTCTTTGGAAGGGTGGAGGAGTTACCCATGGACCAACCAAAGAAAGAGATTATGCATTAAAAATCAATAGAAAGATGAAGCAGCTTGCTATTTTTTCTGTTCTCTCGCGACGTTTCAGGGATGGCGAGATCAAAGCGATCGAATCTTTAGAGGTGAAGGAAGCAAAGACCAGGCTTCTGTCACAACTATTGAATTTTTTTGTCGGTAATGAGAACAAGTCGCTTCCTAGCACCCTTTTGATTCCATCCATAGAGAATAAGAATATATACAAAACTAGCAAAAATTTAGCAAAAGTTCGCGCTTTAAGCGCAAAATCTTTGAATGTACACGACCTCTTAAAATATAAAAATATATTAATAGACAAAGAGGCGTTAGAGATAATTGATAAACATTACCATGAAGTCAAATAGCCTGTTAGTCAAAAAACCGTTAATAAGTGAGAAGGCAACGGTTCTTACGGCATTTAATAAATACGTGTTTTCGGTCCTGCCGCATACTACCAAACAAGAAGTTAAAAAAGCCATAGAATCCATTTATAAAGTTCATGTTGTGAAAATGAATGTTTTGAATAATGTAAAAAAGGATAAAAAAATCAGGAAAGCCATTGTTACCTTGAAAGAAGGCGAAAAGATTGATATTGTTCCTCACTAGCATGAAACATTACAAACCCACCACACCTTCAAGAAGACATATGACTGTAGTTAATTACGGCCTTTTAAGTGATGTTGCTCCATCGAAGTCAGCGCTTAGGCGTTTGAAGAGTAACTCTGGTCGCAATAATCAAGGGAGAATTACTACAAGACATCAAGGAGGTGGCGTGAAGCATCTCTATCGCCTCATCGATTTTAAACAAAATAAAATGGGTGTGCCAGCCAAAGTGGAAACTTTAGAGTACGATCCATATAGAAGCGCGTTTATAATGAAAGTTATTTACAGAGATGGGGATAGGCGTTACCATCTGGCTCCTAAAGATATAAAAGTTGGAGATGAGGTAATTACCGCGCTTACGGCATCTCTATCTATAGGTAATAGGATGCCACTTTTGAATGTCCCCGTTGGTTTCGGAGTTTACAACGTAGAGTTAACTCCAGGTAAAGGAGGGGCAATAGTGAGAAGTGCTGGGAGTGAAGCGCATGTTTTAGCTCATAAAGATGGTTACACGCACGTTAAAATGCCGTCAGGTGAGGTAAGGAGAATTTTATCAAATAACCTCGCTTCTTTCGGTCAAGTATCCAACCCTGATCATAATTTAGTTAATATAGGTAAAGCTGGCAGATCGCGTCTTATGGGCATAAGGCCGACTGTGAGAGGTACGGCCATGAATCCTGTGGATCACCCTTACGGTGGCGGTGAAGGAAAACAACCTCGTGGTACCAAACGTCCTAAAACCAAATGGGGTAAAATAACCGGTGGTCACAAAACCAGAAATAAAAAGAAGTGGTCAAATAAATTAGTGGTTTCAAGAAGATCTAAGAAAAAATAATATGTCTAGAAGCTCTAAAAAAGGTCCGTATGTTGACGAGAAACTATTGAAGAAAATAGATCGTCTTCAGACAGGAGGTGCAACTACCGGGGAGGCAAGTAAAACCATAATCAAAACTTGGTCAAGAGATTGCACAATTTCGCCGGAAATGGTTGGATTCACTTTCGGTGTCCACAATGGTAAAGATTTCATTCCGGTTTTTATTGCTGAAGATATGGTTGGCCACAAACTAGGCGAATTCTCGCTGACTAGGAAATTTGTGAGACATGGCGGTAAGATCCAAAAGGAACTTGAGGCTTCAGCTAAAGCCTCCTCAACAGCAGAATCAACTAAAGAACCTTCTAAGAAGGGTGGTAAATAATTATGAATAAAGCAATAGCCAAATTAAATAATTTAAAGATTGCTCCACGTAAAGTGAGGCTAGTTTCGAACCTTATTAAAGGGCAATCTGTGAATGTTGGTCTTACTCAACTTCAGATGATGCCTTGGAGATCTGCTCCGGAGGTCGCTAAGCTTGTAAAATCAGCCGTAGCCAATGCTCGCAGTAAAAACATGAACGTAGAGAAACTGATTATTGAATCTATTACGGTCGATGAAGGCCCTATGCTCAAAAGGTTTTTGCCAAGAGCTATGGGGAGAGCTACACCGATCCATAAAAAAATGAGTCACCTGACTGTTATTTTAGATGAAAAAGAAGGGATAAAACCTAAATACACTATTCACGAATCACCGAAGAAGACAAAACGCGTGAAAAAGGAAAGAGACATTGATAAACAAAAATTTCAGAAAGAAAAAGTAGCTAATAAAGAAGCTAGGCCGGGATTCTTCCAAAAATTATTTAATAGAAAAGCAATATAATAAAGATTATGGCTACAAAGATCAGACCAGATTCATTTAGATTAGGGATTTTAAAACCTTGGAGTTCAAGGTGGATTTCTCGTAAGAATATGGCTGAATGGTTGGAAGAAGATGAGCATATTAGGAAAATTATTATCTCAAGGATAGATCAGGCCGGTGTTGCTTCAATAGAGATAGAAAGAACAGGCGATAAATGCAAGATTTTTATAAAAGCCGCGAGACCCGGTCTCATTATCGGTCGCGGCGGCAAGGGTATAGAAGATTTGACTAAACTTTTAGAAAAAGTTTTTAGATCAAAAACTTCTTTGAGCCTAAATGTTGAAGAATTAAAAAGGACTGAAATTTCTGCGCAAGTTGTTGCTCAAAACATTGCTTGGGATCTAGAAAAACGCATGAGATACAGACGTACAATGAAAAAACATTTAGATTCGATTATGCAAAATAGGAGCGTTCAGGGAGCCAAAGTCAAGGTTGCTGGCCGGCTGGACGGCAAAGAGATCGCGAGGCGGGAACAGCTTTCTCGCGGTGAATTGCCGCTTTCAACTTTGAGAGCCGACATTGATTATGGAGAAGCTACTGCCCATACTACCTACGGGACGATTGGTATTAAAACGTGGATTTACAAAGGGGAAATATTTAAGACCGAAAAATAGACCATGCTTATACCCAAGAAAGTTAAACATAGAAAATGGCAAAAAGGGCGAAATCGAAAGCGTCTCAAAGAAACAAGGGGCACATCGATTGCTTACGGTTCTTTTGGGCTTAAGGCAACCGAGTCTGCCTGGCTGACTTCAAGGCATATTGAAGCGGCTAGACGAGCCGTAAGCAACTTCACTAAACGTGGCGGTAAGTTTTGGATAAGGATTTTTCCTGATAAGCCCGTGACTAAACGTCCGCCGGAGGTTACTATGGGTGGTGGCAAGGGTGCCGTAGATCATTATGTTTTTCCTGTTCGTCCCGGAAGAATGCTTTTCGAGATAGGTGGGGTCACCGAAGAAATTGCTAAACAAGCACTTAGACTGGCTGGTCACAAGTTGCCTATTAAGACTAAATTCGTAAAGGAAGCATAAAATATATGAAAAAGAATGATATCAAAAATTTAAAGTCAAAGAATACCCAGGATCTTGTTCAATCTTTAGGGGAAAACCAAGAGCTTTTAAGAGCCTCTAGATTCGATTTAGCTCACGGAAATGTAAAAAGCATTTCTCTTATCAAGAAAACGAAAAAAACTATTGCTAGGATAAAAACTTTCATTAACCTTGAAAAAACGAAATAATGGAAAAAACAAAAATCAAAAAAAGGCTTATTGGAACGATAGTAAGCGATAAAATGCAGAAAACCGTAATAGTTGAGGTGAGGACACTTAAGGTGCACCCCAAATATCATCGGCGCTATAAAATTACCAGTCGTTTTAAGGTTCATAATGAAAATAAAGAATACGCGGTAGCTGACAAGGTAATCATTGAAGAAACAAGGCCTCTGTCCAAGGAAAAAAGATGGATAATAGTCAGTAAAATTTAAATTTTGTAGCCATGGTTCAAGAAAGATCAATATTAAAAGTTGCAGACAACAGTGGTGCCAAAACCATAAGGGTATTCAGGGTTTTGGGGGGCAGTAAAAAGCGTTACGCGAAATTCGGTGATATCGTTGTGGCTTCCGTCCAAATTGCCGAACCAAGAAAAGCAGTAAAGAAAAAGGATATAGTAAGAGCTTTGATAGTTCGCACTAAGAGTTCTATTCGTCGTCTTGATGGCAGTTACGTGAGATTTGACGACAACGCGGCTGTTCTTGTTGATAAGAAGGAACCGAAAGGTACAAGAATTTTCGGTCCTATACCTCGCGAGTTGAAGGAGTTAGGTTATGATAAAATCATTTCTTTAGCGCAAGACATAGTCTAAAATTAGTCCATGAAAATCAAGAAAGGCGACAAAGTAATAATAATTAAAGGGAAGGACAGTGGTAAATCCGGAAAGGTTATTAACGTTATCGTGAAAGATAATAGAATTATGGTGGAAGCGTTGAATTTAATGAAGAAAAACATAAAAGCGAAGAAGCAAGGAGAGAAGGGGCAGATAATATCCGTACCCGCGTCTTTAAATGTTTCGAATGTTCTGCTTCTTTGCCAATCATGCGGCAAACCAACAAGAATTGGTCATAGATTGACTGGTCTCACGAAAGAAAGAATTTGTAAATCATGCAAAGCAACAAATTAGAAAAAATTGTAGTTTCCTTGGGTGTAGGCAAAATGCGTCAAGCTAATGCCCAATTTGATGAAAAAGTTCTTCCTGGAATTGTTGAGGAAATTGGTTTCATTGTGGGTCAAAGGCCGGCTCCTAGAAAAGCTAAAAAGTCCATAGCTACTTTCAAAATAAGAGAAGGGGACGTTGTGGGAATACTTTGTACTTTGCGCGGCAAAAAAATGAACGATTTTCTAAAAAGACTCATTGATATAGCTTTGCCCAGAGTGAAGGATTTCCGAGGTATTGAGCTTAAGAATTTTGATTCTCGGGGTAATTTGACAATTGGTTTGAAGGAGCATACTGTTTTCCCTGAGATAAATCCTGAAACTTCGAAAACAAACCTTGGTTTAGAAATTACTTTGGTTGCCGGTACCAAAAATAAAGAAGAGGGCATAAAGTTTTATCGTAAGCTAGGGCTCCCGATCAAGAAGCAATAAGCGATATGGCAAAGACATCAGTTACAGTTAGATCTAAAAAAACGCCGAAATATCAAACGCGGATTGTTCGCCGTTGTTTTCGCTGTGGTCGTAGGAGGGGATATATGGGAGACTTTAACATTTGCCGAATATGTTTTAGAGAACTGGCTAGTCGAGGGAGGATTCCCGGTGTCAAAAAAGCTTCTTGGTAGAATGTATATAGACACGCTTATTAGAATTAAAAATGCTCTACAAAGGAAGAAAGAGAAAATCAAGGTCCCATACTCGCATCTAGACGAGAATGTATTGGAATCTCTTGTAAAACATGGTTATTTGGAAGAAATAGCAAGGAAAGGAAGGGGTGTTAAGAGAATTATTGAAATCAAGTTAAAATATGACAAAGATGAGAAACCTTCAGTTTCTGGCATAAAGATTCTTAGTAAATCTTCGAGACGAGTATATTTAGGCTGGAAAGATATTAGAAAGTCCCGCCAAGGATACGGCAACTATTTTCTTTCTACTCCTAAAGGTGTCATGGCAGGGTTTGAGGCGAGGCAAAATAAGGTCGGTGGAGAGGTATTGTTTGAAATTTGGTAATACAATGTCAAAAATCGGCAAACAACCAATAGCGATTCCAGAGGGTGTTAGCGTTCAAATAAAGAATGGTATCTTGGAGGTGAAAGGTAAAAACGGCAACTTGAATATTGCATTGCTTCCTGGTATTAAGGTTGAAGTAACACCTGCAGAAATCCTGTTTACTTGTGATGGAAAAAGTAAACAAGCCATAAACAACTGGGGAACTATGCGCGCGCTTGTTGCTAATGCCGTTCACGGCGCAAACAATGATTTCATGAAAGAATTGTTGATCGAAGGCGTAGGCTATCGCGCCGAAATCCAGGGAGATAATTTAATATTAAACGTTGGTTTTTCTCACACTGTTAACTTCCCGATACCCCAAGGTATAAAGATTTCCGTTGAGAAGAATCAGATTAAAATATTGGGTTCTGATAAACAAATTGTTGGAGAAACAGCGGCGAAAATTAGACGCATAAAGAAACCAGAGCCGTACAAAGGGAAAGGCATAATGTATAAAGGTGAAGTAATTAGAAGAAAAGCAGGTAAAAAAGCAGCGAGCACGGCGTAAAATCTAGTATACTATGGTAAAGAAAATATTAAATAAAATTAGAATAAGGAGATCAAGGCGGGTTAGAGCTAAAATTACAGGGACTGCCCAGAAGCCTCGTCTTTCGGTATTCCGAAGTAACAAGTATACGTATGTGCAACTTATAGATGATATTGCTCACAAAACCATTGCTTCCGCTTCTACTAGAAGTCTTAGCGAGAACAAGAAAGACAATGGCGACAAGATTTCACAAGTTCAAGTCTTAGGTAAAATGATAGCCGAAGAAGCGAAAAAGATTGCCGTTGAATCGGTAGTTTTTGACAGGGGAAGATATGCTTATCATGGTAGGGTGAAGGCCATAGGTGAAGTACTAAGAAAAGAAGGGGTCAAAATATAATGGAAAGAAGATTTAAAAAAAGTAATTTCGAAGAAGAGGTTTTGGATTTGCGAAGGGTAACCAGGGTGGTGGCTGGGGGGAAAAGAATGAGGTTTAGAGCCACTCTTGCGATAGGTGATCTCAAGGGAAAAGTTGGCGTTGGTGTAGCTAAGGGACGGGATGTCGAACAAGCCATTGCTAAAGCCAAAGCCGTTGCTCAAAAAAATATGGTAGTAATTATTATGAAAGATAAAAGTATCCCTCACCAGGTTGAGGCCAAATTCGGTGCCGCAAAGATTATTATTAAACCTGCTCGCGCTGGCCATGGACTCGTTGTTGGAGGAGCCGCTCGCGTTGTTTTAAAATTAGCCGGAATTGCCGATGCTACTGCTAAATGTTTAGGTTCAACTACTAATAAATTAAATTATGCCGTTGCTACCATTGAAGCATTAAAAAAAATAAAATCATCAAAATCATAATTTTTTATGCAACTCTACGAACTCAAACCGAGCCACAAAAATAAGAAGCATAAACGCGTAGGACGTGGAGGTAAACGTGGGACTACCTCTGGTGGAGGCACTAAAGGCCAAAAGTCAAGAGCTGGGCACCGTATTAGGCCAGCCGAAAGGGATCTCATACAGCGCCTGCCGAAACTAAAAGGTTTTAACAATAAACGGAGAAATAAAAAGGGCAAAATAACCACTAAAAAAATTGATGCTTAATAAAGTTATCACCCTTTTTAAAGTTAAAGAACTTCGCAATAAAGTTATTACGATAGCTTTCATATTCGTATGTTTCCGTATACTCGCGGCGATTCCTATCCCTGGTGTCAATGCCGAAGCTTTGAAAAGTTTTCTTGCCGGTAATGAACTTTTAGGGTTTCTTAATATTTTTTCCGGCGGTGCTTTGCATAATCTTTCTATCGCTATGTTAGGGTTAGGTCCTTATATCACAGCTACTATTATTATGCAGCTTTTGACAATGATTTTTCCAAAACTCAAAGAACTCTACTATGAGGAAGGATCTTCTGGACGCGCTAAGTTTAACCGCTATTCAAGATATTTGGCCGTGCCTCTCGCCGTCATACAAACCTATGGATTTTTAAAGCTGCTTATATCTCAAGGGGTCGTTGGACAATTAAGCTTAGGGCAAACCCTCGTAAATGTGATGGTCGTGACAACTGGAACCATGATTTTAGTTTGGCTAGGGGAGATAATTACGGAACAAAAATTGGGAAACGGCACATCCCTTCTTATTTTTGCCGGCATAGTAAGTGGTTTGCCAGCAACTATTAGAAATAATTATCTTAGTTACACCGCCGGAAATACACCGATTACCACTTACTTGGCTTTTCTCATTCTTGCGCTTATTGTCATCATGGGAGTAGTGATGGTCAATGAAGGTGAAAGGAAAGTCCCTATATCTTACGCTAAAAGGATCAGGGGGAATAAAGTATATGGAGGGGTTTCTAGTTACTTACCTTTGAAGGTAAATCAAGCCGGAGTAATTCCGATTATTTTCGCTATTTCAATTTTGCTATTCCCTGGTTTCATTTCTACTTTACTTTCACGTGTTAACATTTCATGGCTTGCGAGCGGTGCCGCATGGGTTACTAAATTTTTGAATCCCGGTACTTTGTCTTATGGCATTATATATTTTTTACTAGTTTTTACTTTCACTTATTTCTATACCGCAGTTACGTTTGATCCGAAGGAAATATCTAAAAATTTACAGCGAGCTGGCGGTTTTGTTCCAGGCATTAGACCCGGTGAATCTACCGGGGCTTTCCTACAGAATGTGATTTCTAGGGTAACTCTTTTCGGGGCAACCTTTTTAGGATTGATTGCTGTTTTGCCTACCGTAACGGAGATACTTACTAAAATTCCAGCTTTGACTATTGGCGGGACAGCTTTACTTATCGTGGTTTCCGTTGCCATTGAAACCACCAAGCAAATAGATTCGCAACTTACAGTAAGAGAATATGAAGGCCTTAACTAAATCTCGCGTCTTTAGAAGACCTAAAAAAGCACAGGATAAACCTTATGCAATCATAATCTATGGACCTCCTGGGGCAGGGAAAGGTACCCAAGCTAATCTTGTAGCCCACCATTTCGGTTTTATCCATTTTGATACAGGCAGATATTTGGAATCATTGATTTATGATCCAGCGCATATCAATGACTTGGTTATTAAAAGGGAACGCAAATTTTTCGAAACCGGAAAACTTATGACCCCATCGTGGGTTTTAAATGTTGTTGAAAGGAGAGCAAATAAAATCGCGAAAGCTGGGCTAGGCCTTGTTTTTAGCGGTTCACCTAGGACTCTTTACGAGGTGGAAAATTTACTCCCAAAACTTGAGAAACTATATGGTCGCAAGAATATACTATTTTTCTTCATCAATATTCCACCGGTTACCTCTATTGTAAGAAATAGTCATAGATTGCTATGTGCCATATGCGGCTTTACGGTTTTGTACCTGTTTGAAACCCAAAAGTTTAATATCAAAAACAGATGTCTCTTCTGTGGCGGCAAACTCGTGAGAAGGGTTTTGGACAAAACAGAAATCGTGAAAAAAAGGATAGAAGAGTATAATATAAGAACCAAACCAATATTCAATGAAATCAAAAAACGAGGCTATAAAATTATCGACGTCCCGGGTGAGGGTTTGCCCTTCAAAGTTTTTGAAAGTATCAAAAGTTATATTTATAAGCACGGGTAGATTAATAACTTATGGCTTCTCTTATTAAAACGCCAGAGGAGATAGAAAAGATAAGAGTCTCGGGCAAGATTTTAAGTTATGTTTTGAGAAAATTAAAAGATGTAGTTGAGCCCGGCGTAAGCTTGTTGGAACTTGATAAGCTGGCTCATAACTTAATACTTGTCGAAGGAGGAGAGCCCGCATTTTTAGGCTACCGCCCTTACGGCGCAAGAAGCAGGTTCCCTTACACTCTCTGCGCGTCTGTTAATGAAACTATTGTGCACGGTCTGCCTTCTCTTTATCGTCTTCAACGAGGAGATGTCCTAAAACTAGACTTGGGTGTTTCCTGGCATGGCGGTATAACGGATGCGGCTATTTCGATACCTATTGGTAAAATATCTAAAGAATTATCGCATTTGTTAAAAACGACTGGAAATGCCCTAAATGAGGCTATTCGAGTCGTGAAGGCCCGGCACACTGTAGGTGATATAGGTTTTGCGATAATGCGGACTGCTGAAGATCATAATGTTAAAATAATTGAGGGTCTTACTGGACATGGAGTAGGCAATAAATTGCATGAAGATCCGATCATCTATAATTATGGCCGACCTCATACAGGAATAGTTTTAAAGGAGGGTATGGTTATTGCTATTGAGCCCATGACAAGCCTAACTACCACCAAAGCTGTACAGATCAAGGATGACAGTTTTATCACTTCTGACAAAAGCGTTTCGGCCCATTTTGAGCACTCCGTTTTAGTCACCCGTGAAGGGTGTGAAGTTCTAACCGAGTAATCAAATCTCTAATTTAAAAATTCCTGTGGGAGTACTGAAGTAGAGTAAACCATTTTCCGGTTCGTAGTTGTATTCTATTACTTCAGAGGCAAGCCTTACGGTGTTTAAAGGCAAATTATCGTCTACTTCTACAAAATACAAACCGACCCCTGTTTTAATAAATAAGTGTTTGTTGTCTTTGTACCAACTGAATCCACTAATCTCCTCGTTTATTTCCGTTTCCAACTTGGTATATTCTTTTTTATCGATTCTATAAACATAAGTTGGACCATTGTTATCCATAAAGGCTATAAACCTCTTATCGTTCCCCAAAGAGAAAGCTTTTGCCTTATCAGCTATCTTTAGGGTGCCACTCGTTTCTAATAAGTACAATTCCCCACCGTCTAAAAGGATAACTGTTTCGTTTGATTTCCCTAATGCAAAATCTACTACCGCGGGTTTATTTTCCAGGCTAAAGAACTCCGACTTTGATCTGAATATCAGGTTATATTTGTAAAAAGCGGCATCATTGTAGAAAATCACTTCTTGCCCCTCCACTTTAAAATCTTTCACTCCTTGAGCTATCTTCTCCACGGTAAGACGAACTATATCAAGATTATAGAGTGCTCCCCTGGTTTGTATTATAAGTTTGTTATAGTTAAAAGGATGAAATGCCACCTTGATTATGGGTACCGAACCAGGTAAATCAAGTCGTGACTCTTTAAGGTTAGAGAAAAGAGCATTGATATTTAAAGAGGAATCCAGAGTAAAAATGTTGGAAAGATAGTAACTCTTATTTTTCTCGCTGTAAGTTATGATAGCCCCGTTATTTACCAAATCTTCTACTTTATTACCAGGAAGTCTGTTCTCACCGATGACGATTTTGCCATCGGTTTCCGTTAAGATGTTATCGTTCAGTACGTGGAATTTTGCTTGCTTTTCTATGATTCGCTGGGGAGTGGTTTTCGATACGAGGACTATGCTATCAAATACCTCAACAAGCGATGACTCAATCTTGACCATTTTCTGCCAATCAAAATAGCCATCCTTCTTAAGGGTTACGAGGTAATTCCCTTCCTTGAGATTATCTACGAGTGTCCCAGACTGAAAAATACCAGATTGATTCTCGATTATTTTATTGTCTAAATAAATACGAGCCTCCGGTGGTTCACTTTTAATGTAGATACCTCCAGTCTCACTAAATGTAAGCGTTCTAAGTTCGAGTTTAATGCCCAGAGAATAAGCTACGAGCGAACTACCTATAACTACAAATAAGGCAAACAACAAATAAAACAACAGCCTTCTGGTGCGAATGGACATTATTATCTATAATAGGTGAGATGAAATTCGTTGTAAACGGGGGTAATAAACTTAATGGTTCTATAACGGTTTTGGGATCAAAAAACGCCGCTACGCCTATAATTTCGGCGACCCTCTTAACAAATAGACCTTGTGTTATAAAAAATGTGCCGAGAATTGGAGACGTTTTAACTTTACTTTCAATCCTTGAAAGTATGGGGTCGGCTGTTTCTTGGCTTGATAAATCAACAATACGCGTGGTGAATCGCGATATTGATCCTTCCAAAATAGATATGCACCTAGTTCGAAGGATAAGATCTTCCATCCTTCTTGTAGGCCCGCTCTTAGCCAGGTTTGGCAGGTTTGATATTGGAACTCCAGGCGGCTGTAGTATCGGCGTGAGATCACTGGATGCCCATCTTGAAGCACTGGTTGATTTGGGAGCGAGCATTGCCTACGATCAATCTAGAGATATCTACCGACTGAAATTTTCTGCTCTTAAAAAGCCTTCAAAAGTAGTGCTTAAAGAATTTAGTGTTACCGCGACAGAGAACCTGATGATGTTTGGCGTCTGCTTGCCTGCGTTAGAGATAGATCTCTCCGCCGCCGAACCACATGTTCAAGATTTAGGAAATTTTCTCTCGTTATTAGGCGCGGAAATGACCGGTTTAGGCACGCATAATATCAGGATGAAAGGCATCAAGAGATCATATACAAGTGTTAAGGAGATCGCTCACACAGTAATAAATGATTCCATAGAAGCAGGTACTTTTATGGTCTTGAGCATTCTTTCAGGAGGAAATATTTCTATTAAGAATGCTCCGATTCAATATTTGGCGGCGCCTATTTATAAATTACGGGAATTCGGAGCCAGTGTCGAAGTTAAAAATCAAGATATATTCATAAAGCGCGACCAGAAACTCAAAAGCGCGAAAATCCAAACTCTTCCTTATCCTGGTTTTCCGACCGATTTACAGGCCCCTTTCGGAGTGCTTGCCACTCAAAGCAAAGGAGAAACTTTGATTTTTGACACCTTGTATGAAGGCAGGCTAAGATACCTTAAAGAGTTAGCTAAGATGGGTGCCAAGGCAAAGATTTTAGATCAGCACCGCGCTTTAATTTTTGGCAAAACTCCGCTTCATGGGGCCAATGTGAAAAGTCTTGACTTAAGAGCCGGGGCCACACTTGTTATAGCGGCTTTAATAGCCAAAGGTAGGAGTGTACTACATGATGCGGAACAGATAGATAGGGGATACGAGAAGCTAGAAGAACGCCTCCAACTACTTGGAGCTGACATACAAAGGATTGAATAAATGTTAGTAAAAAAAATAGGCATTGATTTAGGAACAACTAATACGGTAGTTTTTGTCCCAGGGAAGGGATTTATTGTTAATGAATCGACAATCGTGGCTTTGAGCTTGCCGGAGAATACGGTTATGGCAGTTGGCGCGGAAGCTAAAGAAATGATTGGGAGAACACCAGGAGATATTGTGGCTTACCGTCCTTTAAAGGATGGTGTTATAGCTGATTACTACATAACTAGAGCGATGCTTAAGTATTTCATTAGTAAGGCCGTAGGTAAATGGAATTTGTTCAAACCCGATGTGGTTATTTCGGTGCCCGCTGGGATAACTGCTACCGAAAGAAGAGCCGTCGTTAACGCCGCCAAAGAAGCCGGGGCCAAAAATGCTTATATTGTAAGAGAGCCGCTTTTAGCATCTTTAGGTGCCGGAGTAACTATCAATTCCTCTTCTGGTAACATGATTATTAATATAGGTGGCGGTACTTCAGAGGTAGCAATCATTTCTTTGGGAGGCATCGTTTGTTGGTCTAGTTTGAGAGTAGCGGGTAATAAATTTGATGCCGCGATAATTAATTATGTGAAGAAAAAATATTCGGTTTCGATTGGAGAACGAACAGCAGAAGCTATAAAAATAGGCGCAGGCTCGGCGCTCCCCATAAAAAACAAGATAGAATTTCAATTTCGGGGTAGAAGTTTGATTTCCGGGCTACCTAAAGATCTAATCATAAACTCCAACGAGGTTGCTGAAGCCTTAAACCCACACCTCTGTGAGATTATTGCTTCTGCTTCTTCTGTTTTTAACGAAACTCCACCCGAATTAATTGCCGATGTTATGGAAAAAGGCGTGATCCTTTCGGGGGGCAGCGCCAGCTTAAGAAATATAGACGAATTCTTCAAAAGATTATTAGGCGTGGAAATGTATATTGCTGAAGATCCGATACTCTGCGTAGCCAAGGGAACGGGTATAATCTTGGAACATCTCGATGTCTATAAACGAACACTATTAAATAAAAACTAATTCATGCTTCTAGGACACGACAATTTAATAAAGGTTTTTAAAAATCTGGCTGAAACGGATAATCTTTTTCACAGCTACATATTTTTTGGTGAGCCAAACGTCGGTAAGGCTACTTTCGCGCGATACTTAGGAAACTTTCTAGAATTTGGCAAGTTCGAAGAACCGAAAACCATCCTAAACGAGTTAATGATGATCAGGCCAGATTTTAAAAAAAGTGATGGCTCAATAGGAATCGATGCGGTGAGGGGCATTAAAAGATTTCTTTATGCTAAACCGGTAAGATCAAAGAGAAGACTGGTTGTGATTGACGATGGGGGAGATATAACCCCTCAAGCGCAAAACTCTATTCTAAAAATAGCCGAAGAACCACCAAAGGCGGGGCTTATTATTCTTATCGTGAGCAATCCAGAATCTCTCCTTAACACCCTCCAATCCAGGTTTCAAAAAGTTTACTTTAAAAGAGCCTCTACCGACATGATAAAAGAATATTGTTTGAAAGAAATGAAATTAGAGATTAAAAAGGCCTCTCAAATTGCCGCTTTATCTTTTGGTCGTATTGGTAGGGCGAATACTATAGCAACAGATAGGAATTGGTTTTCAATCAATAAAGAAGTAGAAAAATTTTTGAATAGTAAAGCTTCACAATCTTCCATTTTCAGAAAACTTGTTGATCCCGAAAATAAAGACAAGCTGAAACTTTTCCTTACCGAGCTTATTGCCAATATGTCAAAAGATATTGATGGGAATCATTTAAAGTTACTACCTATTTTAAAAAGACTATCTCTTATGTCACAATTTAGCGTTAATAAAAAGTTACAACTTACGGCAGGATTACTATGGACTACCTAAAAGAATTCCAAAATGAAATTGACTCTCTCTTAAGCTTTTTTAGAGAAGAGCTGGCTATCTTAAGAACCAATAGGCCTAATCCTAAATTGATTGAAAATATACGGGTGAATTATATGGGTGAAGATATTCGCGTTAAAGAGCTTGGAAGCATAACGATAGAATTGCCCAGAGGTTTAGTAATAACTCTTTGGGATAAAGGCGCAATTGGAGAGGCTGCTCATGCTATTGAAAGCGCGAATCTTGGAGTAAGTGTTTCTACTTATGAGAATGCGGTAAGAGTTAAACTTCCGGAAGCCACGAATGAAAGGAGGGAAGAACTAACTAAAATCGTGAAATCCACTGCGGAGGAGGTGCGCATCAGGATGAGAATAGTAAGGGATACCGTCAATAAAAAAATAAACGAAGAATCGGACAAAGATATAAAATTTAAACTAAAAGAAGAACTACAGAAGAAAGTAAATCAATTTAATGAGACTATTGATACGTTTGTGAAAGATAAAATAGAAGAAATTTCTAGCTTGTAATGGAAACTCTTATTATTGCCATCGTATTTCTGGGGATACTAATAGTCGGCCATGAATTAGGTCATTTCACTGTTGCTAAATGGTTCAAGCTGAAGGTGGAGGAGTTTGGGTTTGGTTTTCCTCCTCGCCTCCTAAAAAAGAAAATAGGGGAAACAGTTTACACTTTGAATGCCATTCCTTTTGGTGGATTCGTAAAAATATATGGCGAGGATCACTCGGAAGAAATCCTCGAAAAAGAGAGAAGTTTCGAAAGTCTACCCGCATCGAAGAAAAGTTTGATAGTGGCCGCTGGGGCCATAATGAATTTCATAATCGGCTGGTTTGCGATTTCGATGGTATTTATGATAGGAGTAGCTCCCACAGTCTTTATTGGTCAAGTGTCGAAAGAGAGCCCCGCGGCTTTAGTAGGACTTAAGGAGGGCGATGAGTTAAAAGGTTTTAATAACGTTTCTGAATTTACCTCTTTCGTTAATCAAAATCGCGGCAACGAGATCGATCTTAATGTAGTAAGAGAAAATAGAAAATTAATAATTAAGGCGATACCTCGAGTAAATCCGCCATTAGGAGAAGGACCACTTGGTGTATCTTTGATTGATGGCGGTATCCCTAAGCACAGCATCACCGAGGCGCTATACGAAGGAGGTAAAGCGTCTCTTAAAATATTAGGGACTATCTTTGTAAATTTATTTAAACTGGTAACCGGTTTACTTACTGGCAATTGGCAAGCAACCGCTGGAGTTACCGGTCCTATTGGTATTTTTAATTTCCTTGGTACGGCTAGTAAATTGGGAGTAGTATATCTATTGCAAATATTGAGTCTCATTTCCTTGAACCTTACTGCCATCAACATGATTCCATTTCCAGCTCTAGATGGAGGAAGACTTTTCTTTATTCTTTATGAGAAATTATCCGGTAGCAAGCTTAACTATAAAGTTCAAGCTATTGCACATACAGTTGGGTTCGCGATACTTATACTACTAATGGTTATAGTCACTGTGAAAGATATAATAAATCTTATATAAATTGATTAATTATGAGTTTCTTAGACAAATTTTATAAAAACGTAGGCATTGATTTAGGAACAGCAAACTCCCTTGTTTATCTGCAAGGGCAAGGAATAGTGGTGAATGAACCGACGCTTGTTGCCGTAAATGTAAGGACTAGTCAAATTTTAGCGATAGGGCACGATGCCAAAAAAATGCTTGACAGAACGCCTGCTCATATTAGCCTCATTCAACCTCTTATGTCTGGGGTGATTTCTGATTTTGAGACAACTCAAGAAATCCTTAAATATTTCTTAAGTAGAGCTAATGAAAATCGTTTTATTTCTCGATACCACCTTGCCGCCATAAGCGTTCCCGCTAACCTCACAGAGGTAGAACGCAAGTCTGTAGAAGATGCCGTGATTTCAGCTGGCGTATCCAATGTTCTTTTAGTCGAAGAGCCTATTGCCTCCGCGATTGGCGCCAGATTGCCCGTCGAAGAGCCAACTGCCAATATGGTGATTGACATAGGTGGAGGAACTGCGGAGATTGCGATTATATCCGTTGGTGGCATAGTTACCTCAAAAAGCCTTAAAATTGCCGGTCAGAAGTTTAATGAAGATATAATCAAATACATTAGAGACGAGTTCAAACTTTTTATAGGGGAACCAACGGCGGAAGAGTTAAAAATTAATATAGGTTCGGCTGTAAGCACGGATGAGAAAATGGAAATGGCGGTGAGGGGTCGAGATATGACTACTGGATTACCTAAGGAAGTTTTAGTCAAGGGTACCCACATTAGAACCGCTATCCACAGATCTCTAAAAACTTTAGCCGATGAGATCAGGGCTTTAATTGAAGAGGCTCCGCCAGAGCTTGTAGGAGATGTACTCCAAAGGGGGATACACTTATCCGGCGGTGGTAGTTTATTGAAGGGCTTGGACAAATATATTGAAAAAGAGATTGCCGTGAAAACTGATGTAGTCGATGATCCTTTAACTTGTGTGGTAAGGGGCTTGGGAATTATTATTGAAGACATCCGAAAGTATGAACCAATACTTTCTAATCAGCAAAAACCTAAGTCAGTTAACTTATGAAGTATTTCTATGGTTTAATAATTTTATTTGTAGTGGTCGCCTTAATCATGTATAAGGACTTTGCTACTATAAAATTTCAAGGTAGCGGTTTAACGAGTAGTATATTAAACAGCTTAATTCCGGGAAATCAATTAAGAGAAAGGGTTCATGAACTCCAGGAAGAAAATGAAGCTTTACGGAGTAAGATTCTTAATGCCGTCGTAGATCCAACTAATAAAAGCGTTAAGGTGTATTCTACTTACCCTTTTAATGGCAGGAAAGACATAAGTATAGCTGGAGGCGAAAATATGGGGTTCAAAAAAGGCGATGCTGTAACCTTTGGTCAAAAGGTTCTCGTAGGAAAGATAAATGAAGTTTTAGGGTCGTTAAGCGTAGTTAGTACCATCTATGATTCAGATTGGGTTGTTGCCGTAAGAATTGGAGAAAAAGAAATCGATGGCTTACTCGAAGGCGGGCTAAATCCGAAAATTAAGTTCGTCAAAGGAAACGCTGAAATTAAAGAGGGGGATATGGTAATTAGCGCGAGCCCCGACTTGCCTTATGGTTTAGAAATAGGAAGAATAAAAAACATAAAGAAAAACACTGATACGCCCTTCCAAGAAGCGGAGGTGCGGCCAGTCATTCTACTTGACGAATTAAGAGATGTTTCGGTTCATCGTTAGTATCATAGTTATAGTTTTGGGAGCACTTACACAATTCACAAGCGTAGCCTCTATCTACGGTGTGAAACCGAATATTGTTTTAATTTTGTTGCTCATTTTTTCCAGCACATATACAAATTGGCTCGAGAGATCCATTTTAATTTTTATATCTGCGTTGATGTTGAAATTTGGTAGCGGATTGGAAACGCAAAACATTTTATTTATTGTTAGTTCTTGCGTGGGAGTGATGATTACCGATAAATTTCCCTTCCCTAAATTAATTAATCTAACACTAGCCCTCTTAACCGCAACTTTTATTATAAATATTCTTGACTTCGAATTTTGGCGAGTGATTTTAGAGTTTTCTTATAACATTTTAATCATCTTATTAAGTTTCGGCATATATAAATTTCTGAATAAATTATGGCTAAAAAGATAAAACGTCGAACTGTAGATCTTGACGAGGTTATACGAGAGGAGGCAACTGAAGAATTGGGCTTCAAAGAACTACCGTTAAAAGCTCGCGTATTTAAAAGCGTATTTTATATATCTACATTAATCATCGCGGTTATTTTAGCAAGAATCATCTTTTTAGGGGGGATAAAACATGAGCATTACATCGGTTTAGCGGCTCGTAATGTTAATCAAGAAGTGAAATCAGTTGCCGCGCGAGGTCCCATAACAGATAGATATGGCAAGGATCTTGTTTTTAATGAACCTGTCTTCAACGTTATACTGGACATCTCCTTGATGGTTAAATATGGGGAAGAAGAAGATATTTTGAAAGACGCGGAAGAAATATTAGGACTCACGAGAGAGAAAATCTTGAAATTAGTCGCCGCTCATGATTTAGAAAGTTCTCCAAGTATAGTAATAAAAAGGGATATAGAGGTTAAACAAGTCATTGATATAAAAAGCTTAAATCTTGAATCTTTTTACATAGAGGATGGTTACAAAAGGAAATATTTGAGTGAGTCGCTTAGCCATATACTAGGGTTTGTTGGTTTAAACGAAGATGACAATGTTTCAAGAGGACGATCTGGTCTTGAGGCTTACTACGACGAAATTCTAAAAGGTAAAGACGGCGCGAAAATTTTCTATAAAAACGCCCAAGGGGAAATAGAAGACACTGAAGTTGTAAGTGAGCCTAAACAGGGAAATAAACTTCAAACTACGATAGATTATGACCTCCAGGAGTATTTCTATAACCGCTTCATGAGAGGTCTGCAATCGTTAGGAAGAACCGCAGGCGTTGGTTTGGCATTTAATCCTAAAAATGGCGAGATCCTCGCGCTTATGAGTTTGCCAAGTTTTGATCCAAACAAAATCGCCGATTATCTTTCAAATCCCGATAAGCCCTTATTTAACAGAGCTGTGTCAGGTGTTTACAATCCGGGTTCCACGATTAAACCTGTTCATGCTACAGCGATTCTTGAGGAAGGCATAGTTTCTCCTCAATATCAGGTTTTTTCAGCTGGCTACATAGAAATACCAAACCCTTATTACCCAGATAAACCGAGCCGTTTCGTTGATTGGAAAGCGCACGGCCTCGTTGATTTATATTCTGCTTTAGCGAGATCCTCCAATGTGTATTTTTATGAAACTGTAGGCGGTTTCGGAAATCTATCAGGTTTGGGCATAGAGAGATTAAAATCTTATTGGGAAAAATTTGGTTTTGGCAAGAAAACTGATATAGATTTACCTAGTGAAGCCTCGGGATTTCTCCCGGATCCGCAGAACAAAGAAAAGCGAACTGGTTCCCCTTGGAGGCTGGGCGATACTTACAACGTTGCTATAGGCCAGGGAGACGTTACCGTTACTCCTCTCCAGCTCCTTAACGCCATAACTGCCATCGCGAATCATGGCAAGGTATACGTTCCTCATCTTAAGATCGGAGAAGAAAAGTTGCTTTTTGATATATCTTACCTGGAGACAAAACTCAAAGAAGTAAGACATGGTATGGAGGACGCTGTTTCAGAAACTTACGGCACTGCTCATCTTCTATCTAACCTACCCTTGAAAGTAGCCGCGAAAACCGGTAGCGCTCAAACAACCAATAATACTAAAACTAATGCCTTATTCGTTGGTTATGCTCCAGCAGCCGATCCTCAAATCGCCATTTTGGTATTAATAGAGGATGCAAAGGAGGGCAGTTTGAACGCTGTACCAATAGCGGAGGATGTTTTTAGATGGTACTCTATAAATAGAATTAAGAATGAATAAGGAGTCAATAATTTTTAATATTTCCATTTTTCATGAATAGTGAGCTAAGACAAGATTTGATTTCCGGTGACTGGATTTTAATTGCCCCCGGGAGGGCCAAAAGACTCGGACAATTCACGAAAAAAAGGGAACGGCGTAAAACTCATAAAAGTGATTGCCCCTTTGAAGATCCGGTAAAAGCTGGTGGGGGAAGCTTAATCGCTCTTTATAAAGAATCTGCAATGCCTCTTTCTTCTAAAAGAGAAAATTGGAGAATCCAAATTGTACCTAACAAATATCCAGCAGTTACTCACAACGGCACAGAAGCCAAATTAAAAAAGAAAGGGATTTATTCTACGATGGCAGGAGTAGGGTATCACGAACTCGTAATTACGAGAGATCACAACAAAGATTTTCCAAGATTGAAGAGACGAGACGCTAATCTGGTCTTTAAAGCATTCCGTGATAGATATTTAACTCTCCTCAATGATAAAGAACTTGCTTACGTATCTATTTTCCATAATTGGGGACACGTTGCCGGAGCTTCAGTTTATCACCCTCATTATCAAATAATAGCGCTACCGGTGGTACCGCCGGATATTGAACATTCGCTCAATGGTTCCAAACGATACTTTAAAGAAAATAAGATATGTATTCACTGCCTCCAAATCAAAACGGAAAAAATGGAAAAGAAAAGGGTTATTTTTGAAAATGAGGGCGCTATAGCTTTTGCGCCATTTGTTTCACGATCAGAGTTTGAAATCAGGATTTTCCCCAAAAAACATATGCCGTTTTTTGAAGACACCCCTATTTATACTATGGATTATGTAGCAGAAGCATTACAAAAGATTTTAGCCCATTTGGGAAAAGCTCTCAACAATCCGGGTTACAATTTTTTCATTCACACTGCTCCTATAAAGAAGAAAAACAAAAACAAGCATTATCACTGGCATATTGAAGTTCATCCGAAAATTACCACGCCTGCCGGCTTTGAATTAGGAACAGGCATAGAGATTAACGTCATCGATCCTGATGAGGCGGCAAGATTCATAAAACGTTATGTTTGAAGAAGTCCTTATCGTTGTTTCCCGATGGACGTTGAATACCATAGATTCCTGGGGCTATTTAGGGATTTTTTTCTTAATGGCCCTAGAGAGCGCCAACATTCCGATTCCCTCCGAGATTATTATGCCTTTTTCTGGTTTTCTCGTCGCGACTGGCAGGTTCAATTTGTGGCTAGTAATCATCGCAGGCGCTTTAGGTAATCTGCTGGGATCGCTCATAAACTATTTCATTGCCTATCGCTATGGTAAAAAGGCAATCAAAACCCTTTCTAAATTAGCTCTTATTGACAGCCAAGATTTTGATATTGCCGAAAATTGGTTCAAGGAATTCGGACTTTTCTCTTCGTTTTTCGCTAGATTAGTGCCAGTCATAAGAACTTTTATATCCTTCCCCGCGGGAATGTTCCGAGTAAACTTGGTCGAATTTTCTATCTTCACCTTTACTGGTTCATTTTTATGGTCGCTTATATTAACTTTTATAGGTTACCAAGCTGGAGAAAATTGGAGCTTCCTTGAACAGTATTTCAGGCGTTTCGATGTAGTCATTATTTTTATAATCTTAGCGTTTATCTTATGGTTCGTTTATCGCCGTTTTTCAAAAAGAGTGTTAAAATAGAAACAATGTTAAAACTGTTAGTTGCCAATTGGAAATCAAGTCCTCATAATGTAACCTCAGCCATAAGATTAGCCAAATCTATTGATAAGAAAGGTGTTGTTATAGCCCCTCCTTATCCATTCTTGGAACAAGTGGGCAAAGCCATTAAATATGCGAAACTGGGTGCGCAAGACATATTTTGGGGAGACATCGGTCCTTATACTGGTGAAGTTTCGTGGCATCAATTAAGACATCTTAAAGTGACATACGTTATAATCGGACATTCCGAACGCCGTCGCTATCTTGCAGAAACTGACGAATTAATTAATAAAAAGGTGAAAGCCGCGCTGAAGGCCGGGATTAATGTTATTTTGTGCGTCGGCGAATCGTTGGATATCCGCAATCAAGGCAAAAAGGCGGCAAAAGAATTTATCAAATCTCAATTAACGAAAGGCTTGAGCGGTTTAGCTAAAAAACCAAAAAACTATCAAACTAACAAGCTACTAATTGCTTATGAACCTGTTTGGGCCATAAGCACAGAAAAAGGAAGCAGGCCTGATACTCCGGAAGATGCTGTAGAAATGATTAAATTCATCAAAAATCTGTTACATACTATATACCATATACGAAATTCTAGAGTTTTATATGGTGGATCGGTAACCGCTAAAAACGCTCATAATTTTATTGCCCAAAAGGAACTTGACGGTGCCTTAGTTGGTGGTGTCAGTCTTGAAGCGCTTGAATTCAACAGGGTAATAAGTAGTATAATATAGTCATGACACAAATGAATTTGAACCAAGCGTTGAGGAATATCTTATTGGTAGTTATAGTTTTTGCCGTCGTTTTGATGAGCAATGCGGCCTTAAAGTGGAGTTTATCTTTGAGCCCATCGAAAACTATTAATGTAAACGCTGAAGGCAAAGCAACGGTTTCTCCTGATATTGCTAAAACTTCTTTCTCGGTTGTTTCAGAAGGTTCTAATCCGGAGATTTTACAGACAGATAATTCCAAAAAAATGACCGCGGCTATAGATTTTGTGAAAAGTCAGGGGGTGAACGAGAAAGATATAAAAACGACCAATTATAGTCTCTCACCGCGTTATGAATACAACGAAACGCGAAGGCAATCTTTTATTACAGGTTATACTCTAAATCAGACGACGTTAGTTAAAATTCGGGATTTAAATAAAGTTGCAAAAATTATCGGTGGCCTTTCGGAATTAGGCGTTAATCAAATAGGCTCGGTTTCTTTTGAGGTTGATGAGCGAGATAAATATTTAATCGAAGCCAGGAGTGAAGCCTTTTCAAAGGCGCATCAAAAGGCTGCTGAAATGGCATCACTAAAAGGAGTTAGAATCAAGAGGGTAATCAATTTTTCGGAAAATCAGAACGGACCTCCATATCTTCCGTATCCTTATCCTTCCTTTGAACGCAATGTCGGAGGGCTAGACTACATTAGCCAATCACCTCTACCAACAATACAGCCAGGAACAGAAGAGGTAACTATTCAGGTGAATGTAACTTATGAAATTGAATAAGATAATTTCTAAAATATTTATAATTATATTCGCACTAGTAATTATAGTGTCTCTAAGCTTTCCGTTCCTCTAAATGAACTCCGCGCTTATTTATCAGTTATCGCGATTCATAACTGTAGGTTTAGTTAATACGGCCATTGATTTTGGCATTTTAAGGTCACTTATTTATTTAACCGACATTCAAAGTGGTGGCGGGCTAATAGTTCTAAACAGCATTGCCTTCCTTACTGCAGTGACTAACAGCTATTTTATGAATAAATACTGGACTTTTGGTTTGGGGCCACAATCTGTCCGTACGATAGAGGTTTCAAAATTTTTGATGGTGAGTTTAATGGGTTTATACATAAACGATGTCGTAGTCTACGGCATTACTGAATTTATCAGGCCTCCTTTTGAACAGATTGGGCCTATCTCCTGGATCTTTATAGCCAAAATGGTAGCCAGTGGAGTTTCTTTGGTTTCTAACTTCGTCGGCTATAAATTCTTTGTTTTCAAGAAGTAGTTGACTTTAAAATAAGCTTAGTCTATAATCATCCCCAGAATGAGTGACGAGTAATGCTTGACGACTTGTCGGCCAAGAATTGCCCTTCATTATTTGTTGGTCTAAGCCCCTTCTTCGGAAGGGGTTTAGATTTAATATATTGAAGAACCAAAGAAATGTTACATTCTTCAAAATTATCTTTTTTTAAGCTATACTAGATCAACTATGGATACATATCTTATAAGAATAAATTTAGATATTGAGGAGAAAAATAAAGAAAAATCTTTGCGGTTCCTCAAATCTGCCGCGACTATTGAGAATTTAAGTAAAAAAACTAATAAGGTAATTATATTGAGCCATATGGGAAGACCAGAAGGCTTTGATAGTAAGTTAAGTCTCAAGCCCTTTAAATCGCTCTTTGAAAAAAAACTTAAAAAGAAAGTTATCTTTTTGCCTGAGTTTGAGTTCAAAGAGATTAAGGAAAATATCTCCAAGGCCAAAGGAGGAGCTGTATTTCTCTTAGAAAACTTAAGGTTTCTTCCCGGTGAACGTAAAAATAATCCAGGCCTTGCCAAAACACTAGCATCTCTTGGCACAAAATATGTGAACGACGATTTCGCTACAAGCCATAGAGGCAACGCTTCTAATGTGGGGATTGCCAAATTTTTAAAGATCAAACCTAGTCCCGCCTTCACTAAAGAAGTTGCAATCCTTTCTAAAATAGCTTCTCACCCTAAGAAACCTTTTGTGCTTATAATCGGTGGAGCTAAGGCATCAGATAAAATAGACGTGATAAAAAAAATGCTTCCGCAAGTTAACCATATTCTTTTAGGTGGGGGACCGGCTAATACATTTTTGAAGGCTAGCGGAATAAACATCGGTAAATCTCTCTTTGAGGCACACGAGTTGGATATAGCCAAAGAACTTCTGAAAAACCCCAAAATAGTAATCCCACAAGATTCTAGCAAAACAGACAATCAAATCCTAGATATTGGCCCTAAAACTATAAAAATTTATTCAGATATAATAAAATCTGCGGCAACTGTTGTCTGGGGTGGGCCAATGGGACTGTTTGAAAAAAAAGAATTTTCAAAGGGTACGAAAGCTATCTGGCAAGCGATTCTACGGAACAGAAGAGCTAAAGTTGTAGTAGGCGGAGGAGAAACCATTGCCTCACTTAAACTAATTACTAGCAATCTTAAACTAAAAAATAAAAACTTTTTTTTATCTACTGGTGGCGGAGCAATGCTCGAATTTTTCTCCGGAAAAAAATTGCCCGCTTTGGTGGTCTTGAAACTACAAAGAAGATAGAAAGTATTAGTATACTACATCGCCGATCGGACATGTAGTATATTAAGCTGGAAAATGGACAATCCAAAAAAAATAATTATACATACTGATGGTGGAGCTAGAGGGAATCCTGGTCCGGCAGCTATTGGAGTTGTTATTAACATAGGGGGTGACACCAAAGAGTATGGCGAGAAAATCGGCAGTACTACAAACAATGTGGCTGAATACCTTGCTGTAATCTTTGCTTTAAAAAAGGCTAAACAGTTGATAGGCAAGAAAAATACTAAATTATCGGAAATCGATATCCGTACCGACAGCGAGCTTTTAACCAAACAATTAAATGGCTCTTACAAAGTCAAAGATGTTAATCTTGGACTCTTATTCATAGAAGTTTGGAACCTTAAACAAGATTTTAAGAAAGTTAGTATTATCCATATCCCCAGAGAACAAAATAAGGGAGCAGACAGAATGGTAAATCAAGCCTTAGATGCCCTTGACATCTAGCTCTTCTTATGGTATTATACGTCCCATAAAATCAATTTCCTTCACGTGCATAAGGGGTTTGCACGTGAGGTCGAATTGATTTTATTCACTAAAGTTCTTTAAAGGGTATCAGCTACAACTATATACAACTATATATAGGTCTAGTTATTCACCCTTATGCGTATATGAGAAATCAAGTATTGGATTTTGCCGCTAAGATTCGCGAGATTTTCGTTACCTTTATCTGTGCAAGTGTACTTACGTATTACTTCCATAGATATATCACCCGTGGAATTAAATCTCTCACGTCACTTTCGACGGAGGGAATGGTTCTCGGAATAGGTATTGTAATCGCGATAATCCTTGGCATGTTGGTTTGGCTCTCTTGGAGCCGAAATCGCGGCCAGCGAAATCCGCTGCCGTCAAACCAGAACCTTAGCCGCTAGGGTTCATTAGTTCTTTCATTCTTGTTCTTTGTTTCTTTCGTTAGTTTCAACCCCACCCAAAGTGAAGTGGCAGTGTGTCCTTGTGACCTCTGCCGCTTTTTCTTTTTCATATCACAAACAATTTATATTCGTAATAGTGAATAAAAATAACCCTATTGAAAAAAAGATAATATTCTTATACAATAAACTAGGCAATTCAGATAGTAGCTTTATTAATTCTAATAAATACCTTTCATGCAAGTTCTTTATATTTCCTAGAATTTGGTAAAGAGGAAAGTCCGGACACTCTCCGCCGATGAGGCGGATAAAAAGGTAACGGCTAACAGCCGTCGTCCGCACAATGAGGCGGAAGAGGTGCGAACAGAGACGTCCATTTTCGAAAGGAAATGAGAAGACCCAACCCCAACGTAGATGGTCTAATTCTGCCATAGGGATCAAAAAGCAGAGGTGAAACGGCTAAATCCTTACCGGGTGCAAGGTCGTGTCCGCCGATGAGGCGGAAGTGCCGCTTGAGCCTACGAGTAATCAAAGGTCTAGATAAATTACTATCTCCGCTATGCTAAAAGCGTGGCGCAGACAGAATCCGGCTTATGAATTACCTACAATAGAACTGACTCCTTAGGGGGTCAGTTCTATTTATTATGTTTACGCCTCTACCTCCCTTGCCAAAAGTCTATAAGAACAAAAATCACATAACCGGTTCGACTCAGGAATATTTTGGCTTATAAGACAAGTGTGTAAATCCTTAATCGTTCCTTCCACCCAACTGTCATTGCCTTCGTAGGGGATTATCTTTATATTGAACTCTAACTTGCCATCAAAAGCTCCTTTATCGGTATCTCCATTGCAGTAGACAAAGTAGCCAATCTCACTCACCTTAAAACCGTTTTGCCTGAAAAGCCATTGATATATCTCCATCTGCCTCTTGTAGCCTATTTGCCAATCGGCATCCAGGCTAACCCCTCCACTTTTCGAGGTAGCTTTGTAATCCACAATACTTAGTTTGCCATCTCTATCTACCCAGATGTCGTCTATTCCTCCCGTTATAATCAAGTTAGTTTCCGGATGAAGATATTGTATGCCACGCCTCAGAGAATCTCTCCATTCATCCATCTTTTCATGGTTGAAAGGAACAAGTTCCAACCCATAACTTTCCATAAGAGGATGGATAGTGTTAGCCGCCCGATGTATATCAAATTCTTTTTTCAAAAGCGTATCTACGGCCGTATTCAAATTAAAAGGAAAACCTGGTGGTTGAGAAATCCCCAAACGCCTGTCTAAATAGAAACAACGCGCGCATTTTAAAAAGAGGTCAATCTTACTTCGACTTATCTTATACGGTTCCACTGCGTCGGGATTAAAAAGATTTCTCTGCCTTTTACCTTGATAAAATTCTGACATTGCTATTCAAGTATAATTGATCTGATTAGTTTTTAATAACTTAACCAAGATGCGTGTGGTCATTCCATACCCAAAGCCACCAGGGGGATTTCCTGCCTTTTTCCTCAAAACCAAGAATAGTGATACCAGTGTTTTCCATATGAAACTTATCGGCAAATTTTCTACATTCTAACGCCGTTAAATCTTCACCAAAAATCGCGTAAGCGGTAATAGTTGTCATAAAAAAACTATGGGTAACAACCAATATGTTGCTCTCCGGCCTATCCTTCAGATGCGCTAGAGCCTTTCCGGCACGTTCTTTCAAATCGTCAAAATTTTCCTCATCCGAGAAGCGAAATCCGGGAACTGCGAAATTTTTCGTTATTGCCTCTTGAGCCTCAAGCGCTTTCGGGTCATCTCTAAGTGATCCTAATTGTTCTTTTGGACGGCGGCGTTCACTAAAAAGATCAGAATATTCTATTGGTTTACTAATTTTTTCTACGATTACCTCCGCAGTTTGCTTGGCGCGGTTCATCGTGCTCGAGATGACTAACTCAATTAGCAACTTTGTGCATCGCTCGGCAATAAAATTCGCTTGACCTCGTCCCTTTTCTGTAAGTGAAGAAGTTGCCTCTTGATGTGATTTACCAATATTACCATCACTCTCTCCATGTCTTACAAAATATATTTTTTTCATAGCTGCCGGGCAGGGTTTCGAACCCCGATTAATGGCTTCAAAGGCCACTGTCCTACCATTAGACGACCCGGCAATCTTTAGGTATACTAGTTAAAATAATGTTAAAAAACAAATCTATTCTTTGGGTTATTGGACTTGTCATCGTGGCGCTGGGTTTACTTATAGTACCTTCATTTTTAAAGGGCAGCGATTCTAACGATACAAATGGTATAAGCGGAGTACCCTGTATTTATAGTGAGGCTTTCCATATTCATCCTCATCTCCAAATACTTGTAGATGGGCAGGAAGAAATTATTCCGGCCGGTATTGGCATTGAACCGGGCTGTACCAGAGAAATTCACACCCATGGACCGGATGGAGAGATTCACATAGAAGCCGCTAAAGACCGGGGATTCAAATTCTCCGATTTCCTATCGGTTTGGGGCAAACCTCTAGAGAGATCAGGTTATGTTCTAAAAATGACCGTTGATGGTACGGGAACCACCGATACAAGCTTTGTTTTACAAGACAAACAACACATCATTTTCAACTATACGAAAATTCAGTAACCAGAAGGTTAGTCTTCATTAGTGTACTACATCACCGATCGGACATATAGTATACTATTGGTAATTTAAATTATCCTTTTAGGTTTTGAGGTTTTCTATTATCGCTATCTCCAGTGGAACTATGGCGAATGGGCTATAACGCATTTCGCTGTAGGCACGGATTAAAGACTTAAGTAGGTTTATCGCGTACTCATCATCTTTCACTAGTGCGCCATGCTTCTTAAGCCAATTTATTTCTTCATGAGTTAATTCACGAAGAAATATTTCTTCAAGTCCGGGACCAAATTTCAATGATAAAACTCTCCGTAAATAATGAATTAAATCTTTGTTTAACTGTACCAAGTTGTAGCCAGATTCATTGATTTCGGCTAAGTAGCTTAGAGCTGTTTGAAGATCCTTTTCTAAAAGATATCCAGCGAGCGTTGCCGTGCGAATCAAACCTACTTTGCCAAGGAGTTGCTCGACGTTTTCCAAGTTGAGGCCCTCGCCTAGTGAAATAACTTGTTCAAGAAGCGACTCGGCGTCTCTGAAACTCCCCTCCGAGCTTGTAGCTATTAATTCCAGAGCCGTATTGTCAATTTTTAAATCTTCGCCGATGACGATTCTATTAAGTTTCTTTAAAATTTCCTGAATTGGCAATCGTTGAAAATGGAATCTTTGAGTTCTTGAGGTAATCGTTGGTAAAAGTTTTTCATATTCTGTAGTCGCCAACACAAAAATGGCATGCCTCGGTGGTTCTTCTAAAGTTTTAAGCAAAGCATTAGAAGCCTCTTTTGTCAGTTGGTGCGCTTCATCGATTATGAAAACTTTATAACGGTATGATGTGGGCGAAAATCTTACGCCCTCTTTTAGGTTTCTTATTTCGTCAATACCTCTGTTTGAGGCCGCGTCAATCTCCATAACGTCGAGTGCCCTGCCTTCATCTATTTCCAAGCATGGCCGGCATTTATTGCACGGTTCTCCTTGGGTTTTGAATTTGTGATCACTAGCTCTTGTTTCACAGTTTGCTATTTTAGCAATAAGCCTCGCGGCCGTGGTTTTGCCTGTTCCCCTTGAACCGTAAAGAAGGTAGGCATGGCTTAGTTTGTCAGCTTTAGCGGCGTTACCCAAAACCTCTACAAAAACCTCCTGGCCAATAAGATCGTGAAGTAATTTGGGACGGTATTTTCGATAGATAGCTAAGGACATATTTCTAAAGTATATAGTATACAGTATATAGTATATTGCAATTGTGCTGTATACTTTTATCGAAAATGCGACGATTTTTACTTGTTTCCTCGATATTTATCGTCTCCTTAGGAGCTGTTTTTTTATTGATGCAGGAGAATAAGGTTGAACTTGAGGCTTCAGAAATTAAAGGTGGAAAAGCTGTTACGGAACTTACGCCAGTACCTGAAGCGGAAACCATTTTACCTAAATTGATCGATGTTATACCTATGAATCAATCAAAAGATCTGTCTAGCAAGAAGGCTGATATACCCCCGCAAGAACCGCTGAAAAATCAACCGTCAGTAATTAAAGCGATTTATATCACAAATTGGTCAGCCGGCACGCCCAGTAGGATAGATTATATTATCAATTTGATCGATAAAACAGAATTAAACGCGGTTGTGATTGATATCAAGGATTACTCTGGATACGTGGCTTATCGCACTAACATCAAAGAAGTCCTTCAATACAACGCGCAAGAGATAAGAATACCAAAAATTAACTCCTTAATTAAAAAGTTACACGATAAGAATATCTATGTGATAGGTAGGGTAACTGTTTTTCAAGATCCGGTGTTTGCCAAAGCGAGACCAGATTTAGCGATTAAGGATTCCGCGACCGGCTCTGTATGGAAAGATGCGAAAGGATTAAGTTGGATGGACCCGGCTAGCCGTGAGGTTTGGAATTACAATATCAACATAGCCAAGGATGCCGCCTCTCGCGGCTTTGACGAGATAAACTTTGATTATATAAGGTTTCCATCCGACGGCAATTTAGACCTAATGAAATTTCCATTTTACGATATCTCGAAGCCGAAAGAGGATTCGATAAAAGACTTTTTCAGCTTTTTACGTTCCAGTTTGCAGGATATAAAGATTTCAGCTGATTTATTTGGACTCTCGACGGTAGAACGTGACGATATGGGTATAGGGCAAATTATAGAATCCGCTTACAATTATTTTGATTATGTGAGCCCCATGGTTTACCCTTCTCACTATGCCGCGGGCTTCTTGGGCTATAAAAATCCGGCAGAACATCCTTACGAAATAATTAAATATTCAGTAGAAAAGGCGGTTATGAGACTAAAAGCGAGCGGCGCCGTGAACTCAAAACTTCGTCCATGGTTACAGGATTTTGATCTAAGAGCGAACTATGGCGCGAGAGAAGTTAAACTTGAAATCAAAGCAGTTTATGACTCGGGCGTATCTGACGGTTGGATGTTGTGGGATCCGAATAACATCTATACCAGAGAAGCCTTAGTTGCGGAGTAGTTATGACGAATAAATTTACTAAAACTTTAATACCTCTCTGGTTAGCATTATTACTCATAACCATAATTAGCGGCGTAGCTGTTATCGCTTCTCTTTATTTTCGAAAAACGGTTTATGAGCGAGATTTGATTGTGAGCAGGGGAGATAATGATTTACAGAAATTCGAATACGGTTCTTGGCCGGCCATGAGTAGCCCTGATTTCTTCAGTAACGTAAAAAAGGAGTTCGCTAATAAAGATTCTGATTTTATCGAGGCAAACTTGTCTGAAATGAAATTAAGAGTATACGAAAAGGGGTCGCTTGCTTACGAAATTAATATCTTAAGTAAAGGTAAAGAAGGTTCTTGGTGGGAAACCCCTGCCGGTCTCTACAAGATACAAAACAAAGAAAAAGATCATTATTCATCTTTCGGTGGGGTTTATCAACCTTGGAGTATGGCTTTCCAAGGCAATTTCTTCATACATGGATGGCCTTATTATCCTGACGGCCGCGCTGTAGCGTCCACATATTCTGGAGGGTGCATAAGACTCTCTACCGACAATGCTCAAAAGATATACGATAAGGTTAAAATCGGTACGCCAATACTAGTTTTTGAGGAAGATTTCAGAGCCGACGATTTCAAATATCAGGTGAAAATCCCGGATTTGTCAGCTAAGAATTACCTTGCCGCTGATTTAAGAAGCAATTTTGTTTTTTTGAGTAAATCCGAAAATCAATCGTCTGTCCCTATAGCTTCCATTACCAAGCTAATGACAGCGCTTGTGGCTACGGAATACATAAACCTTGACAAAGAAATAGTTGTCACTAAAGAGATGATTGTTCCAACCTCAATACCACGCTTGAAAATAGGCGATAAGATAACAGTTTTTCAATTGCTTTATCCATTGCTGCTTGAGTCCTCTAACGAAGCGGCTGTAGCCATATCTCGCGCCCTGGGCGAAAATTATTTTATTAATCTCATGAACCAAAAAGCAGAGGCGCTAGGGATGAAACAGACTAAATTCGTTGATTCTTCCGGAAGCCGCGCCGGAAACGTTTCTTCCACTGAAGATTTATTCGCTTTGGCTAAATATCTTTATAATAATAGGAGTTTCATACTTAAAATTAGCACTGGAAGTTTAAATAAAACCGCTTACGGACCATCCATCTTTAATCTGCAGAATTTTAATGTGTTTGCGGATAACCCGGAGTTCATCGGCGGCAAGGTGGGTTTAACCGAAAAAGCCAAAAGTACAATGCTGGCGATTTTTGTGATAGATTTGGGAGAAGAGAAACGACCCATAGCGATAATTGCCTTGGGTTCGGAAAATGCTCCTCATGACATAGGAACAATCCTTGAACATATAAAAACAAATTATGAAAGAAACGACTTACGAACTGAAATTAGGTGATTTTCAAGGCCCGCTCTCAAAACTTCTGGAACTTATTCAAAGCAAAAAACTTGAAATAACAAGTGTGAGTTTGGCGGAGGTTACAGCTGATTTTTTGAGTTATTTAAAATCTTTAGAAAAAACCGATTCGAGGGTAATTGCTGACTTCATAATAGTGGCGGCTAAACTAATTCTAATAAAATCTCATTCACTTCTGCCACAGATTGAATTTACCTCGGAAGAGAAAGAGGAAATGTTTGATCTGCAAAATCGCCTTCGACTTTACAAAGAGTTTAAAGATGGGGAAGGACATATTCGTTCTTTGTGGCTTAAGGGGGTTCTCTACTCTCGTCCTTATTTCTCTCACATACCCCCTGGTTTTTATTTAAGCCAGCCAGTGGAAGTTAATGATTTAGTAATAAAAATGGTGAAATTGACTGAAGAATTGTCGATTTTCTTTCCCAAACAGGATGATATCCAAATTAAATTATTAAACCTGGAAGAAAAGATTATAGAGTTAATAAAGAGAGTAGACAAAGTTATGAGAACAAGCTTTAATGAAGTAACAAAAGATAAAGAAAGATCAGAAATTATTGTTCTCTTTTTGGCCCTTTTGCATCTTTTAAAAGATAATTTGGTGGTTATCAGCCAAACAGATGGATTTTCTGATATTGAAATAACAAGTATTAAAGGAAATGGTTCAAGATAATCTAGAAGCGCAGTTAGAAGCACTGCTTTTTGTATACGGGGAACCGGTGAAATCTGAAACTTTAGCGGAAAAGCTAGGCGTTTCTTACCAAATCGTAAGAGATGCGATCTCCGATCTTAAAAAGAGTTTGGAGGCTGAAAATAGGGGCTTGATTTTGATGGATTTAAATGAAGAAGTGCAATTGGCAACCAAATCTAACCTAGCGTCACTTGTTCAAAAAGTAGTGAAAGAGGAACTTGATTCCGAGCTCACCGCGGCAAGTTTAGAAACACTTTCTATTATTGCTTATTTGTCGCCATGCACTCGAGCTGAAATTGATTACATCCGCGGCGTGAATTCAAGTTTTATATTGAGGAATTTAACTGTAAGAGGTCTGGTCGAGAAAAAATTGGATTCCAGTCGAGCTAATGGTTTTATATATTTTGTTAGTTTTGACTTTTTGAAACATATCGGTTTGGATTCTACGGCAAACCTCCCTGATTACGAAAAATATAAAGAATTAATTAAGTCTTTTATGAAGAAAGAAAATGAGTTATCTCAAACAAAATCCTAAAAAAGCGTTTCTTATCCTGGCAGGAATCATGCTTTTGGTTACTGCTATTATTACACAATCTTCGACTATACCTGTAAGTTCGGAAGGAATAGCTTCCAAGAAAGATAATAATGATTTTGGGAAAGCAAGTTTAGGGTTCACTCCGGAGACGGAAATTACTCCAAGTATAGACGTACAAGTCAGTGCCGCTGGCGCGTTTGCCGAAAGTGGCAAACAAATTTTTGGGTGGGAAGTCGAAAAACGTTGGCCTATCGCCTCCCTCACCAAACTTATGACTGCAACAGTGGCCTTGGAAAATATTCCTGTTAACGACATCATCACGATTACAGAAGAAAATGTAAAACAAGAAGGATCTTCGGGAAATTTTATAGCTGGAGAAAAGTTTAAACTAAATGATTTGATAAAAGCTATGATCCTTGTTTCTTCTAACGATGCCGCTTCCGCTCTCGCTACCCATTTCAGTGAAGAAAAGTTTATGGCGGCAATGAATGAAAAAGCAGAAGAACTGGGCATGAATAACACTTACTTTGCCGATTCGACCGGTCTTTCCTCCAAGAATCAATCCACAGTTAGTGATCTTGTAAAGCTCACGGAATATATATACGGAACTAACCCGCAAATTCTATCGGTTGCTAAAAAATATAAAGATACCATTGTGGAAATAAAAACTGGTAAAAGAAGAACTATTGTGAACATTAACCCTCTCGCCGGAGGAGCTGACTTTTTAGGCGGGAAAACCGGTTCCACTCCGGAAGCGGGAGGCAACTTAATTTCTTTATTTAATATCGGCGGCGCAACAAAAACGATTATTGTTCTGGGCGCGCAAGATAGATTTGCCGAAACAGAAAAAATTAAAGACTCATTATGGCAATAGAAGCTATAAGAGTTTTAACAATTTCTATAATAGCTTTCGCTACAGCTCTTATTTTTACTTCCCCTGTCTTAAATCTGCTTAAGAAACTAAACTTTAACAAACAGATAAGAGCATCAGAGAATACTCCTATTTTTTCCAAACTCCACGCTGGAAAAGCCAATACCCCTACTATGGGTGGAGTAATTATATGGGGCACTGTTTTGGGACTGGCGGCGCTCTTTTTTATTCTAGATTTTTTATTCGACGGATTTTTTGGAAATTTCAATTTCATCAATCGTGCTGAAACCTATCTACCCTTAACAGCACTTTTCATTGCCGCGATATTGGGTTTCGTTGACGACTTGTTGGGAGTTTCGAAGATTGGTCCGGCGGGCGGCGGCTTGAGTATAAGATATAAATTAGTAGTTTATACTTTGCTTTCTGTCGTAGGCGCTTGGTGGTTCTACGCGCCTTACAATCTCGATTGGCACATAATCAAAATCCCATTTTTCGGTACTTATGACATAGGTGTTTGGTATATCCCGATATTTATGTTCATAATTATTTCCAGCGCTTTTTCAGCCAATGAAACGGATGGTTTGGACGGTCTCTTTGGAGGTGTCGCCCTTTTCGCTTACGGCGCTCTTACGGCAGTAGCTTTCGTCTCGGGAAAATATGATTTGGCAATTATGGGAGGCGCGATAGTCGGAGCGCTTCTCGCTTTTCTATGGTTTAATATTTATCCCGCCAAATTTTTTATGGGTGATACTGGAAGTATGGCTTTAGGCATTACTTTAGGAGTCATGGCTCTGCTTACACATACGGTATTCTTGCTCCCATTTTTCGCCATAATTTTGGTTGTGGAGTCACTGTCAGTTATTATTCAACTTACCAGCAAGAAACTATTTAAGAGAAAAGTATTTTTATCCACGCCAATTCATCATCACTTTGAGGCCATAGGCTGGCCAGAGTCACAGGTTACAATGCGTTTCTGGATAATTTCTGTGGTTTTTATGGGCTTAGGGTTAGTAATTTTTTTCTTAGACAGGGTTATATGATATAATATAACCATAACCCAGAGTCCCATGAAAACAAGCTTCAAGAATAGTTCCTTCACCCCGCACCTTTTGAAGACTGCGCATAGCGCAGAGCATCTCAAGCCTTCAAAAGGTGCGGGGTTCACCCTCATCGAACTCCTCATCTACACCACCGTCTTTGCCATCGCCTCAGGCCTCCTCACCACCATCCTTGTCGCCACCACCAGAATCAACAACACAGAGATCGTAA
>CAZFGN010000004.1:15732-40745 GCA_964518695.1 uncultured Candidatus Saccharibacteria bacterium | reverse complement strand
AGAACGCATAGGACCCTTCTATCGGGCTGTATGAGGTGATGGTCTTGATAATGCTGTTAAGAAGAACGTCTATGCCGATAACTCCCTGAAAACCGTTTTTGGTATAAATCGGAGCCGCGGCCGTAATCATGAGGCCTCGTTTCGCCGGGTCATCGTATAAAGGCGACCACACGACCTTTTTGTCAGGATTCTCTTTCGGCGTTGCTCCTATATAAAGAGGGTCTTCGGTTATGTCATAATCGAGAGGGGCAACACTTCCCAAGATGATATTAGGGAAGTATCTTGAAATGCTTCTCTTGTCTACTGAGTATATGGCAACAGCATTTTGGTTGTTTTTCAATATACCGGGGACTATGAAATCGAGATATGCGGTACGTTCAAGAGTCTTTTTCACTTCCGCGTCTACAACAACAAAATTAGGAATAAAAAATGTCGATATATCAGATTTATCATTCAAATAAAGTCCGTCCTTTTTAAACACTCTATCATCAAATCTCCAATAGCCTTCAGCGGAAAAAAGCGACGTGTTTTCATACATATTTTTAGTGTACGCCGCAAGACTGCTTGCGTCGTCCCTTGTTCGTTCAAACAGCAAATCTTGCCGTTGCGCGGTGGATTCCGCAATCTGAACAAGAGATACTTTTGCCTGTTCACGCAAAGTATCGGTGCTTTCTCTTCCGGCATCGCGTCCGGCGGTCTGCGTTGAATAAACTCCAAGCCAAGCCATAACAACAATCGTGACCACAGTTAGGCCTAGGGTAAATATCAGTATTTCTTTTTTGAGGCTTTTGAAAAACATTATAATAACATACTAATCAGGGTTATCAGTATAACATACGTCACAGAAGTTTGACATTCAAAATCTTTGAATTTCAAAGAAAAAGGAGAGATTGCTAGGCGATTATCAAAATGCCTGGCTACAAAGGAACCACTGACGAGTTGTTCAGCGACATTTATGCCGGCAATTCGATTATAAATTTCGAGCCTTTGTTTTCCCCGTCGGATTCGGCCCATATTTTCCCTTGATGAGCTTGAATTATATTCCTCGCTAAAACCAAGCCAAGCCCGCGGCCGGTGGTATAAACTTTCTGTGCTTCCTTGCCCCTTTCAAAATACTGCGTAAAAAGCTTCGGGAAGTCGTCCTTAGGAATTCCGATGCCGGTATCTTCTATGGTCAGACGGAATATCTTTTTGTCTCTCTCTATTGGATGAACAAACTTCTCTCCGGTAATCGTAATGGAACCATTAGGCTTATTGTATTTCAGGCCATTGTCGACGATGTTAACTAATGCGTCTCTAAACCTTTCTTTGTCTAAGGAAACATTTGAATCGTTGCCGAAATTCATATTCACCGTAATCTGCCTATTCTTTATTTCTTCATGCAATTCGCTAAGCACGTCGGCAGTCAAATCCTTAATGTTTGTAGTCGTTTTATTTATAATTCCCTTACCAACTTCAAGCTGCGAAATATCCAAGAATTCGTTCATAAGTTTCGCCAAGCGCTCAACCGCGGCAAAGGCCTTCTTCAAAGAATCTTCTATTTCTTGGTTTAGTTTGCCATTTTTCCCTGATAAAACCGTCTCCACGTAACCCTTCACTATCGTAAGCGGCGTTCTCAAATGATGCTGAGTTGTGAGGATAAACTGGTCCTTCTCTTTGTCCAACTCTTCCAGGTCCAACCGAGCTTTCTTCTCAACTTCATACGCGACTTTAATCTCTTTAGTCTGCTCGTCAACTTTATTTTGAAGATTGTGGGTAAGGTCTTGGAGCTGTTTGTATATCCCCGCTTTATAGAGAGCGAGCGATATAAGACCCACGATGCCGACGATTGATTCATGTTCATAACTCGACAGGTCTTTGAGCGATCTCGCCGAGCTTAAAATAAGAACACCTAACAACTGGTCACCAAAGCGAAGCGCGTTAACGAGCGAGTTCTTCATAGGCTCCGTCTTATAGAAACCGGCCACTTCGGCCAAGGCTTTTACCAACGCTTCAGGATAAAGTTCATTCTGATCTTGAGAAAGGTAACTTGTTTCGGCGCCGATCCTTTTCATCAATTCCTGATTTTCCGCAATCGGCACTTTCAATTCCAGCAGGTCAATCTGTTTGATGGCGTCAGCTATCCATGGAGTGGCCGAAGCTATGGAAAGCCATCGAAGTTGGCTTGTCCCGAAATCAGCTATGAATAGAGCCGCAAGATCGTAACCAAACTCCTCCGAGATAGCGGAGGTCATTTCTTTTGCCATATCCCCTTCTTCAATAACTTTAAGGGATATTTCATCAAGCCTGCGGAGCAACGCCATGGTTTTATTGCGAACAGCAAGTTCCGCATTGCGTTTATAAAGTTCCTCCATCAACCTTTCGGCCGTACCGGGGTCAGTTTGAAACTGTTCTGAAGCTCCTGTTGTGACGGGAGCAACTGAAGACGAGCTATCTTTTTTGAAACGAGAAAATAATGACATTATTTTAGATATAAATAAAACACGGCATCAAAGACAAATAACACCCTTTGATGAAAAAAAGCTTCATTATCGCAACACGTCCGGAATCTGTTCCGGAGGAAGCTGGGAAAGAAACTTGCGAGTTACCTCTTTGCAAATTTGGAGAGATGCCCCTCCGAAAAGTTCCTCATATCTTCTGGCCAATTTTTCTAAAACTTCTTTTGGATCCCCCTCTACCGAAAGACTATTGTTTTTGAGATCAATACTAAGGCCGGGGACTCTTGTCGCTTCATCCCACGCGACCAAGCCTATGATACTGGCCTGACCCTGGATAATTTCTAAGACCAAATTATTTATGATCTTGGCGGCCCGCGGGGCGAAAGCCACAAGCTCTGTTCTGATGTTAGAGCTTATGCCCTGAATATCAAGAGCGTTAACACCTATCGCAATTAAAAACATGGCATGCACAAATAATAGGTCGCCCCAATTAGCAAGATAATATGTTCCTAAAGCTGTGCCATAGGAAAAGTTAAAATCCCCAAAATACTGGAGCAGTTGGCCGATTAATAAAATATTAACCGGCCACCTAAACCGGCCTCCAAAAATCCCGAAAGACAAACCATAGATTAAGGCAATGCCGGTAACTAACATAGCGTCTCCAAGCGGATAAAATATATCGAGGAATAGTTTAAGATTTTCGCCTTGATAAGCTTGATAATCAAATTCTCCGCCACGAACTATCGTTATAAACATGAAGTAGGTTAACGCAAAACCTAAAAGAGGAACAGCGACAATAGCAGCCTTTCCTTTCCAAGTACGCAATTTATGACCGGCGCCTATGCCTTTCCCCAAGTTTATCAGACCTATTGCGTAAAGAGGATAGCTTAGAGAATACCCAATATCTCCAAGGGACGGATATGGTACTGGAATCCCTTCTACAATGTTGTAATAACCATAGCCTATTGAGCCCAATCCCCAAGCAACGACACCAGCCGAAAAAAAGAAAATGGCCCGGCCGAGAGAACTATCTAAAAATCCCCATTTCTTTGAAAGGAAAATCCCAAAGAGTCCCCCAATAATCGGGAAGAGCCCTAAAATGACGACAGACCAGATATAGTTATTATACGTGTCTTTTTGGCCTGCCGCGTGAATAAAAATCCACCAAGCAAAACCTATGGTGTAGCCAAATAACAAAACTTGAATCGCGCGCTGTTTAAAAAGTGATAACATAATGATTCAATATCCTTTCTATCATTGTAACACATCTGGAACTTGATCCGAAGGGACTTGGTAAATAGCAGGTCTTACAGCCTCGCGACAGGCTTCTCGCGATGCGCCTCCAAAGAGTCTTTCGTATTGAGCCACCAACCTTTCCAATACCTCCCGCGAATCGCCTTCTATATAGACTTCCTTTCTACCAACATCAATGCTTAATCCATCAATCTCTTGTGCTTCCTCCCACGCAATCGGACCGATAATTAAAAGTTGCCTTTCTACTATAAGACTAGCTAGTTTGCTTACTTGACCTTTGGCCTGAACATCGCTTCTTGGGGGCACGGAACGAGAATCTAAAAGAGCGACGCCAAGGGCAAGGGTATACATGGTAGTTGCGAATAAAAGATCCGCAAGGCTTCCATTATAGTAGGTTTCCCTAAAATCAGCGTAGGAAAAAACGACATCGCCAATATAGCCAATGAAAAACGATGCTAAGATGATTTGAATCGCGAAACGGTATTTACCTCCGAAATATTTATACGATAAAGCGTAAATAAGCACTGCTATAGTAAGTATGGCAACGTCCCCAATTGGATAAACGAAATTAAAGAAAGAGTCCGTAAGCCTCTCACCAAAATCGACAACGCCATCTTGAGCAACCACTATAAGAAAATAATACGATATCGCGATTGCTATAACGGGTACGACTATGAGAATAACTTTACCGGTCAGTTTTTTTAAGCCATAACTCGCGCCAGTAGCGATCGAAAGGAAGACACCGCCCACAGCCCACAGGGGATTGACAAAAATATATGCGGCATCAGGCCACGAAGGATAAGGAACATCAATATGCTTAACAAAATTGTAATACATCCAAATTACGTCCCCCAGACTCCACGCCAACGCACTGAAAGAAAAGAAAAGAATCGCCTTCCCGACATTGCTGTACCACCCACCCCAATGAGGAGCAACGACAAAAACCCCATACAACCCACCTAATAAAGAAAGGGTGGTATAAAAAGTGGTTAATAAATTTTCCGTACTGTCAGTCTGGGAATTAACATACAGCTTAGTCATCCAGCCAATAAAGAAAATATAAATAACCGTGAGGGTTATAACAAAAACTTGCCGGAAAACTACTCTGTCTAAAAACATTAATTGAAATAATCTTCAGAATTATTGTATCATAAGCTACCGTTATGGTAACAACTAACAAAATCATAATAGAAGTGAGGGCTGGTGCTGGCGGCGAAGAAGCTTCTATTTTCGCGGGGGAATTAGCCAGAATGTATGAAAGATACGCCGGGAAACGCGGATGGAGATTCTCCTTGCTTGACGTAAGTAAAACTGACTTAGGGGGTGTAAAAAATTTAGTCGCGAGAATTGAGGGCGAGGGAGCTTACGAAGCCTTAGGTCACGAAGCCGGAGTACATCGAGTACAAAGGATACCTGACACCGAAAAATCGGGCAGGGTCCACACCTCAACTGCCACCGTGGCCGTACTTCCCGAAGTGGAGGCCAAAGAAGTGGAGATAAACCAGGGTGAGTTGGAGGTCACTTTTTCACGCGCTGGCGGACCGGGAGGCCAAAACGTGAACAAAGTTGAAACAGCAGTACGCATACTCCATAAACCTACGGGCATAGTGGTAAGCTCCAGAGTTGAGCGTTCGCAACACGCCAACCGCGAAACCGCCATGAATGTCTTGCGCGCTAAACTCTACGAACTGCGACGAGAAGGTGATTCCGCTAAAATTGAAACAGAAAGGAGAGGACAGGTTGGTTCTGCTGATCGATCTGAAAAAATGCGCACTTACAATTTCCCACAAGATAGAATCACCGACCATCGAATAGGCAAAAAATGGCACAATATTGAAGAAGTAATGAACGGCAATTTAGACCCTATTATTAAAGCCTTCACCAAAATCCAGACTGATTAAATCAGCTCTGAGATAAAAGTTCTATATCGTTTTCGAAGTCTTGGGCCCTCTCCGCAACTCTATAACCATAGCGGCCAACACGGGTATATAAACGCCAATTTTTACCGGCGTAGTACTTGGCCGCCGCGCAACTCTCTTGTGAAAAAGTTGTGGTAAAGGATTCCTTGCAACCCGTAAGCCCATCTTTAAGTAAAAGCGAGGTGGCGGTGAAAGCATCTAAGTTATTAAATGGCGATGGCGGATTCCCTCCGGTAATATTGGCCACGCCATCCTTGTATAGCTCCCAAGTATTGGGCATAAATTGAGCCGGGCCCATAGCCCCGCCGTACGAACCGTCAGAAACTATTGGACAGGAAACGGGCGTGGTGTTAGGCGTATTAGGATCAGAATTTATTTCCTTCATAATATTCAGAAATGCTTGTTTTTGTGAGTTAGACATAACTGTGCCACTGGCATTACTCCATGGAGTATTGTAATAACACTTCCCCAAATTGCCCCCTATAACTCCATTCACAGCTGATTCTTGGGTTAAAATAGATAGAATAAATGCGGCTCTAACGCTGGTTGCCTTTTCCGCCACTTGAGCAATCTTAACCGCTTCACCGAAAGGTAACTCACCGCCGCCCAAAAGCCTGTAGATTCTACTTCTGATTTCAGCGGCTTTACTCTTGGTTTCAGACAAAAGTTTCTGGTATTCCGACTCTTTGCCTTTGGTTATTTTAAGAATTGAATCTTTTTCTTTCTTTGTCTCCTCCACCTCTTTCTTCTGCCCATCTTGCCGTGCTTTGAGCGCCGCTTTATCAGTCCGCTCTAAGTCTAGAGCTTCTTTCCCACTAACCAATTCTTCTTTTAAAACTTTAAGCTGTTCTAACGAAACTACTAAACTATCCTGAATAGATAAGAGACTATTCACGTTGCTAAAAAAATCAGAAAGTTCAGGGCTTTTAAGTAGAACCTCGATTAACCCTTGCTTATCATTCTCGTAAAGTAGGCGCAACGATCCTGAAAGAATTCCCTTGGTGGAATCTATCTCTTTTTCCGTACCGTTTATTTTTCCTGCCGTAGTTTTTATCTCTGCGTCCAGTTTTCTAAGAGAAAGTGTCGCCGCCTTTATCTCTAGATTAAGTTTACTTACCTTGGCGTTCAAGGCGCTTATCTCTCCCTTCAAAGATGCTCCTTGACTACGGTACACGCTGATGGTTTTTTCGTGGCCGGCGATTTGTTTCTCCAATTCCTCAAGCTCGGCTTCTAAAACTTGGCGCTCTTCAACGTTATTTACGGTTTGAGCGAAGGTACCGCTTGTTATAGGGGCTACAACTTTTCCTAGAAAAAGTAACGGAGCAAGAGCAAGCAAAGGAGTTAATGCGAATAAGAACCATAAACTGATCCTGCTTTTGGGTTTGTAACTAAGATTAATCCTCCGAGATCGACTTACGTAAACATCAACCTTAAGAGACGACTTGATATCTAATAAAACTTTTGGCCTAAGCTTCATTCTGGCCTACCGATTTAGCCGCTTCCCTTCCGGCTTTCTTCTCCTCGGTTTCCACTACTACTTGCTCTGGTGTTATCTGGTTTGGAACTTGCTCTTCTTCGGGCGCGACTTCGGCGATGCTCGCTACAACCGTTTCCAGGTCGATCGTAAACTTAAACTTACCAGTTACTCGCAAATCTTTTACGTATAAACTCTCACCCACTTTAGACAGAGAAGATATGTCTACAACGATCTTGCTGGGGATTTCTCCTGGCAGAGCTTCAACCTCAATCTCATCCATAGCTTCAATAAACACGCCAACACCCTCTTTAACAGCGCTTGATTCACCTACAAACTCCAAGGGCACCATAGCTTCAATTTCCTCGTCCATCTTAACCTCATACAAATCAACGGATTGGATGGTATCCGTAAGGGGATGAATGTGCACGCCGTAAATAAGAACCGGCTTAGCCACTCCATCAACTACAACATTCACCACGGTATTCTCGCCAGCTTGCTTATAAAGCTTCTCGAACTCTTTAGTGTCAATGGAGAGGTGCGCGTTAGCAACCCCACGGCCGTAAAGCTCCGCCGGCAAAATACCCTGGCGCCGCAGGGATTCAACCTTCCTGCCCAATATCTCTCTTTTTTCTACCTTCAAATCCATGAAACGATTATACCCAGTTATCTTAATAATTTCAATCTCAAGTAATAACTGCCTAGCAACCAGTTAATACATTGGAAATAATATTGACACGTGAAAAAATTTATGATTGTATCTAACTACAAGGGCAAATTATAACTGTTCTCTTAAAAATTAATAAAGACGACGTTGAAGTGGTAATCCATCTACGCTAATTAGCGATTGGACGTCTATAAAACGTTGCCCATTCATATGAACCCAATTAAAAGGCTTGTGAGTCACGGCTGTCTGATGATAAAGCCCGATGCTTACAACAGGGGCATCGCCACTGATGTAGAAAGAGACTTATTATTGATGTGTAAACGGCATTGTCTTGAGGTTAAAAGCAAATCCACGAAAATATTGACCCGGGAGGAAGTCCATCAAATCTATCCTAATATAGGCATAAAATCATTCATTGGAGATTTTATGGACTTGATGACTTCTAACTATTCGACTGCCTTCATATTTTCTGGAGAAGACGCTATCAAGAAAACAAAAACAATCAGAGGTTCTCAGAAAACCAAGAAAGAAGACGAAACATTAGGAATCAGGGGGCAATACTGCTACGTAGCTGATATTAGTGAAGATGACCGTAGGAAACTGGAAGCAAACCGTCACCCTGACAGAGAACGACTCATAGAAACTATTATTGGCGGAGTACTCCACGCTTCAGATACAGTGGAGGAAATTGTAATTATTTCCAAGATATTTAAAATATCACTGGAAAAATAAAACGGGCGTATAGCCCGTTTTTATTTACTATTGCTTATAAAAGTTATGTTTTTAAAAAATTCTTCCTTAGTAGCTGCATTCTTTCGGAACGATCCCCTGACAGCAGAAGTAATATTTAATGCATCTTGATAATGCACTCTACTTGATCTGCAAAACATACATAAATGCTTGCCCTTCACTACTATACCGAATCCCTCTGGTTTTAAATGATCCCTAAAGGTGTCAGCTATTTCTTGAGTCAAGTCTTCCTGATTTTGCGGCTTAGCTGCAATCAAAGCTATTGCCTTACTAATCTTGCTAAAACCTATCACCCTTCTTTTAGGGATATATCCGACAAAAATCTCGTAGAAAACAGGCAAAAGGTGGTGGGAACACAAACTGTAAACTATGACTGGGCCTTGAGAGACCATACCTGTGTATTTTGAGGGGAAAGTTACAGACAATATCTTTTTTATTTCAAGCTCTTTCCCCAACCCCCTACACATTTCCTGCCAAGCCAAAAGCATTCGCCTGGGCGTTTCTAGTGTGTTAGCGTTCTCTTCTATTCCTAAAAAACTCAGAAAATCGGATAGACCCTTAATTATATTGTCCTCTGAACTAGTTTTCATCTTTATTATTTTATCACCCAACGAGGTATCGTTGCCACTGGCGGGTTGGATGCATCCTTTAATGGAAAAATAACCGCCGGCAACAAGTCACCACCTTTGCCATTATAAAGACCGGCTTTCTCATAATCGTAAGCACTATATACCATAACCGGATTTTTGAGCTTCCTCCTTATGAACTCTCCTTGCCAGTAGTAAGAATGAGCATGTATGTATGTCCTTAAATCAGCTTCTTCCACGCTCCATCCTAAATTCTTCGGATAAAACTGCCTATCTCTCCACAAGCTCCTTTCAAGTGCTTTTTGGCTAACATCTATCTTGTTAATATCGGCCAGTTTACCCGCTCTCCCAACTATTTCAGAAAGGTCTGGAGCGAACTGAGTCAGTGTGCTGAACGGAACATTATGAGCCTTCGCGATGATTGAATCCAGCCATATAATTTTATCGAAGTCTTCCCAATCACCACTGGATAACTTTCCATGATTTTCAACTGATATATCAGCGAAAAAAACCCTCACATTACACTTTATACCTAGGAGACGTGTATTTTCTGCCATCAGATCCAAATTTAAAAAAGCTCGGTAGGTAGTATTGCCGGGTTCTCGGACAAAGCCTAATGACCCAATGCCCTTCTTATAAGAAGGGCAGAGAATGCCAAAATAATTTATTACTCCATCGTTATCTAAAACGTCTTTCAATAGCTTTTGAAAAGTAAATCTTCCAACCGAATCTCTGAATCCTTCAGCTTCAGATACAATAAGGTTCTTCCAATATGTTGCGGCAATGGCGAGAGTATCTTTCACTCTGTCATCTATTTCATTAGAGCCGACATCTATTCCATAAAGGTGATGCCAGTTGAAGATCAGTTCATTTACTTCTTTAGCAAGTTTTCCGTGAGCACACCCTATACTAGATAGGAAGCGCGTCTTATTTATCATAATCCTCAAATCTCATATGAGGCTTCATGGGTAAACCTTTTGCGGCGCGCCATTCAGTGAACAAGGTATCGCACGCTTTTACAAGTGCTAAGCTAAGATTGAATCCTAAATCCAGAGCCACCCTCTTAACAATTTCCTCCTCGCCTTCTATCTCAAGAAAGTTGGCGAAGGGATATTCATCAACCTCCAATTTCACTCCCTCATACTCAAAACTTGTTCTATATTTTTCATACGAAGTGGTTTCGTTAAAGCCCATGGCTTTAAGTAAATTCTCCCCTATTTCCCAATTATTTACTTGGGTTTCCCATTCAATCTCTTTTTTTACAGTATCGGATGGTAACGGCCGTTTATAAGATAAAGTCACTATTTCCCCGATCTCACGCAACCTTACCCTCCCGTTTGTCTTTTGCATTAAACCCTGTTCGTTATCAAACATAACAGTCTTTTCATAGGTTCGTTTCCCTGAATTGGCAAACCTTTTGAGAAATTCATCTGGAGATTCAAAAAGGGGAATTTTTAGCTCGATCTCTACCCCACTATTTTTCATATCGATGCAATCATACCCAGTTATCTTAATAATTTCAATCTTACGTAAAAAGTCGAGCCCTCGCCCACCCCACGACTCTCTGCCCAAATTTCTCCTCCGTGAGCAACAACAATCTCTTTAGCAATGTAGAGACCCAAGCCAGTACCTTGGATTTCTCTCACAACCTTCGAGTCGCGAGTCCATTGTTCGAATATACGCGGAAGTAGTCCTTGAGAAATGCCTCTCCCCGAATCGCTTATAGAAATCAAAAGCGAATCAGCTTCCTTCTCTAACCCTACTTCTATCCAACCCTCGTCAGTATATTTTATTGCGTTATCAAGAAGATTCTGGATAACTTGCCGCAATTTCTCTTCGTCGGCCTTAACAATCAACTTCTCGAGATCGAGCTTTACATTAAGACTTAAACCTTTTCTTTCGGCCATTGATCTTAGATCAGCAACGACACTGTTTGTAAGCGCAACTACCTCCACCTCACCAAATTTGTATTCCATCCTTCCCTCTTCAATTTTTCTCGAATCTAAAATACTATTCACCAAACTAACCATCCGATCGGAAGCGCCTACTATCCTCAAAGCTACTTCTTTAATCTTCTCCGATACTTGCCCATAATTACCTTCGGCAATTAAGCTAGCGTAACCCTTTACCACCGTTATTGGAGTTTTGACCTGATGAGAAGCAAAAGAAAGAAACTCTGATTTAAGCTTATCCAACTTAACCAATCTATCGTTTACGGCACCAAGTTCCTTGGTAAGAATCTCAAGTTTTTCCCGTTGTTCTACTTCCTCGATCACGCTTTTAATAAGGAAGACGCCAAAAATCACAACTAGTAATAGCAAAATACCATTGATAAATTGATTTCTCGGGGAATCAGCAAGCAACGTTTGAATCAATAGGAAGCCCCAGATAGTAAAAGTTAATAATTCTGCGGCTATAACCTTTATGTTGAAAAGACCGCGATAAACAATTGCATAACTCATTGCCAAAATAAAAATAAAAGAACTTGGAGAATCTAATTGGATTAAATTTGTAATTCCAAATAATGGTAAGACAAAGTTTACGACTGCTGCTACCGTTGCGAAACCATAAACTCCTATTGCCACAGACTTCAACTGAGATCTTTGAACCCCAGTAGTTTTTTTAATACTCAAGGATATTAGATAAAACATGTATAAAATAATCCCTAAGGAATAAATGGAATAGAGAGGATAAAGACTTCCAAATGTCCCAATAAATCCTCCGACAAAGCCCTTTTCAACGTCTTTAATTATAAGGCCGGTAAAATAAGTTAAAAAAGCAAAGATAATTGGTACAGAATATATACATATGTAGTACCATCTTTTAATTTTCTGGCCCACAAGATTAAAAATCCAGATAAGCGCTGTTGGCGCAACAAATATCCCTGCAACGTAACTATTCCTTACCCAAAAATCCCACGGCTCTACAGACATAAAAATATTAGTAATAACCCAGTAAGCTGTCACAAAAGAAAGTAGCGCAAAAAGTTGGTTAAGTATTTTCTTTCGCCCCCCCAATAAAATATAAAAACCAAGAGCAAATTCAGATACTGCGGCAGTTATAATTATGGCACTAATAAATTGCATAAAGATTCCCTAATATTTTTTCTTTAATTCCTCAAAAGATAGGCTCTTAAGCCATTGAATCGTTTCTAATATCCCTCTATCTATAGAAACTCCTGGTTTATACTTTAAAATTTTCTGTGCTTTTTCTGTATTAACTTCTATACTCTTTCCGATCATTTCTACGGCTGATCTGGTTAATAATGGTCGCCTATCTTCCCTCAATATTTTCGCCCATCCTTCCATTATCATACTTAAAAAGTATGCAACTCCATAGGGTAAACAAATTGACGGTTTTTTTCCGCCTACTCCTGAAGCTATACGACCTACCAAATCGCTCCATGTGATCCCACCATCTGAAATTAAAAAAACTTCTCCACTTGCGGCCTCAGTCTCTCCTGCTTTAATTATTGCACCACTAATATTGTCAATATAAACTAATGGCACAAAATTTTTAGGATTTCCAATGAATAACATGCTACCCTTTTTAATTTGATAAGCAATTTCGGAGAAAAATGTAGTATCTTCTTTGCCATAAATCCACACCGGACGAATGATAACAATTTCTAACCCGCTTCCCCTACTATTAAGAATTAACTTTTCTGCCTGAACTTTTGTATATCGATATGGAGAAACTGAAGAAGTATATTTGGTATTTTCATCAACACAAGATTGATGTTCATAGTCCAAAACATCAACGGTACTTATATGTATAATCTTTTTTACTCCACTGGTAATTGCTGCTTCTATGATATTTTTTGTCCCCTGAATATGAACTGCTTCGTATAAACTTTCTGGAGCCCAATCTGTTACAACCCCAGCAAGATGATAAATTTTATCCACGCCTATTAAGGCATTTTCAAATGTTTTTTTCTCTAGAACATCACCAATAACTTTTTCAACCATCAAATGCCTGATTTTAGATTGACTATTTGGACGAACTAAAACTTTTACCTTACCCCCTCTTTTTATCAAACGGGAAACGAGATTTTTCCCTAAAAATCCAGTTCCCCCCGTAACAAATACTGTCTCCATCGCCTCAAATAAGGTTCAATTCTCGACCTATTTTTTCGGATACATTTAATAACCTATCAATTTGTTCCTTCTTGTGAGTAGCCATTACAGAAAATCGAATCCTTTCCGCGCCTAAAGGCACAGCTGGCCTTCTTATGCACGGAGCAAGGATATGGTTTTCCACGAGAGCTGAATAAAATTTGATTGCCTTTTCTTCTGAACCTATCAATAATGGCACTATACTCGTTTCTTCCCCTAAAACCGTGAAACCTAACTTCTTTAAGTTGTCTCTTAGGTGTCTCGCGTTATTTAAAACTTTCTGCCGCAAATCATCGCCCCTCTCAATAAGTTCTAGGGTCTTTATTAATCCGCTAACGACCGCCGGAATAATCGGGTCTGAAAATATATAGCTCCTCGCGGTAATCCGCAGATAATCCCCAATCGGCCGACTTGTAGCAACGAAACCGCCGATACTACCAAACGCTTTTGTGAAACTTCCCATAATCACATCGATGTCTTGAGCTACTCCTAAGTGATTGGCCGTACCCGCTCCTTTCTGACCCAAAACTCCGGTACCATGAGCATCGTCAATCATTATTATCGCGTTATATATCTTTGCTAATTCAACAACTTCTTTTAATCTAGCCAGATCACCATCCATACTGAAAACACCGTCTGTCAGTATCAATTTTCTTTTTCTTTTTTTCTCACCCAAACCCCTTTCTAAATCTTTCATGTCGTTATGCCTATAAACTATTCTCTCTGCTTTTGACAACCGAACCCCGTCAATAAGACTCGCGTGATTTAGTTGATCGCTAAAAATCACTCCTGGTTTCTCGCCGAATAAAGTGAAATACGGAAAGGGATCAATTAACATCCTAACAACTCCTACATTAGCTAAAAATCCAGAAGAGAATGTAATACTTTCTTCAAGACTTAAAAACTTTGCTAATTTCTCTTCAAATTCAACCTGAACATCTAAGGTGCCTGACAAAAGACGCGTGCTACCAGAGCCAATCCCATATTTCTCTATACCTTCGATAACAGCCTTTTTAATCCGCGAATCGCCGGCTAAACCCAAATAATTATTAGAACTAAAAGTTAAAAACTCTTTGCCACTGATAACAATCTCGGGAGAGGAAGAAGAACCATCGATAGTATGGATATCTGGATAAAGGTTTCTACCCTTAAGAAAATGAAGGTATCTTTCAAAATAATCATTGCCTTGTTTGAATTCGATTCCTCGATGCTTAATCTTGTTAAATAGATCCAAGACTTTAGTAAGCATAGATTATATTTAGCCTAGAGAAGGGGGGAAACGATCCAATAGTTTCCATCAGATATATTATAACAAATAAGGACGGATTCTAAAAGTGGCTTAAACAAACACGATTCGACGGTTACCATAAAATCAACGCATGCTTAGACCCCATGATACAAATCTTTCACTTTCTCCATAATAGCTTCAGCGGCAAAAATATAATTTTCCTCCGTGTGCTTAAGCTTATCTTTAGGAACAACATCTTTAACCAAAAAAGGCGCGCCGAAAATAACCCGGTTCGCTTTCCCAGAATCGTTGGCCCTCTTAATCGCGGCCGGGATTATTTTAGCGTTGCTCCATAAGCCCAGTGCCCCAATCCCACGACGCGGTTTCCCAATCTCGCTTGACCCTCTAATAATCTTACCCTCGGGATAAAAAATTATCGTGCCTCCATTCGTGAGGATTTCCATCGATTCTTTTAAAGATACTTCCAAGCCCTCACCCCTTCTTGTTGGAAAAGCGCCTGACAACCTCGTGAAATATCCCCAACCAGTCCACCAAATTTTAAAATACTTGTCGGCGGCAAAAAACCGAAGTGGCAAAAGCGGCGAGTTGAAACGGCGCACCGCGGACATACCCAAAAGCCAATGGTCAAAATATCCCTTGTGATTGGCAACGATAATTACTGGGGGCTTTAAAGAAAGGATATTTTCTATACCATAAATCTCCAACCTAATAAACAAACGAATAAAAACAGTAAGTATTATAAAAGTTATTTTTTGTAAAAATAGAATCAACCAGTATTTAGGTGGCGAGAATGTCTTCAACTCGGCTCACCACAGAGTCTAAATCCTCACTTTTCTTGATGTAATCAACCGCGCCAATATCAATTGCGTATTTCTTATCTATCGCAGCGTGCTCCTCCTCGGGTTCGCCATAATTAGTAAGAAATGCGACTCTAAATTTTTCACCCCCAATCTCTTTCTTGATTCTCATCAAAACTTCGAAACCATTCTCTCCAGGCATCTCCAAATCAAGCAAAATGAGATTAGGTTTCACTTTTCTAATCTGCCTCAAACCCTCCTCGCCACCTTGAGCTTTTACTACTGGGTACCCCTTCGCGCCTAACTTATCGCCTAATATCTCAAGGAAGTCCTTGTTATCATCGATAAGTAATATGAGCGGCGTTTTTTCGATCATGTACTTAACTACTACTATAACACTTTATCCTATTAGTAACCAGTTTCTAAATAGGGGCATTAAACAACTCCAAACGCTCTTTGACTATTTTATAAATAGCCTGTTCGCTTGAAGATAATAGTTTATAAGGCGCGACTTCCTCCGGACTTTGGTTAATAAAAGCATCTTCTAGCCCTTTGCGCCAAGCTAAACGTATTTCAGTATTTATATGAATCATGGATATTCCGGCTTTAATAGCAGATTTGAAATCCTCATCGGTTATGCCAGATCCTCCATGAAGCACAAGTGGTACACCTGCCGCTTCATAGATCTCCTTAATTCTTATGATATTTAACTTGGGATTTGGCGCATTGCGAAACATACCATGAATATTGCCAACAGCCGGAGCCAATAAATCAATGCCTGTTTCTTTTACAAATCTGCGAGCCTCCTCCGGTTCAGTCAAATCTTCTTCTTTAATAGCCGCGCCTGTAGGGACTGACTCTAAAATTTTAGAAGAGCTCCCAATGTAACCCAACTCCCCTTCGACAATGGCTTGTGGATTAATAGATCTTACATAATTCACTACCTCTTTGGTGAGCTTGATATTCTCTTCAAGGGGTAGCCTGGCACCGTCAAAAATTACCGCGTCATATCCGGCCTCTATCGCTTTCTTAATTTTTTCTAAAGAATATGTATGATCGGCATTCAGAAACAATTCAAAGTCATATTCTTCCCGCAAACTTCGAATAAGAGCGGAAGCTTGCCGTACACCTATGAAGTCACGCTCGCCCTCGGAAACACCTATGACGACAGGGAGCCCCAGTTCTCTCGCGGCAGTAACAATTGCCCTCAAAGCTGAAATTTCAGAGATGTTAAAATGGCCAACGGCGGTTTTCTTTTCTTCGGCTTCTTTAATGATATCAATCAACTTTCTCATACTAGTTGACCTAATTATATCATATAATTGGGATATGAAATTCAAGTTTTATACTAAGACTGAAGCAGTTTGGGATGCGATGCTTGAGGCCATAGCGGGCGCGAAAAGGTCTGTATATATGGAAGCATATATTCTTGAGAACGATACCGAAGAAAGATATGATTTCTTCCGAAAACTTGAGAAAAAAGCCAAGGAGGGCGTGAAGATAAAGGTCATCGCCGATTCTTTCGGCAGTTCCGAACTTAAAACCGACGCTGTGAATGGACTGCGGGAAAGTGGGGTGGAGTTCCTATACTTTAATCATCTTTTTCGCTCCACTCACCGCAAGATCCTGATTATTGACGAAAGGGTTGTTTTCACTGGTGGAGTCAATATTGGCAAATTCTTTAAAAAGTGGCATGACCTGCAAGTGCGCTTTACGGGTAAAACAATCGTAAAGAAAATTCTAAGTTCTTTCGCGAGAATATATTATGATTGTGGCGGACACGATCCAGAGGTTCTTGGATTTAGGAAAATATCATTTGCCCGGAAAGGAAAAGTCCGGCTTCTAGAGCATTGGGCGGGTAGCGAGTCTTTTGAGTTTAAAAGATTCTATTTGAAAAATATTACAGACGCGCGGGAGAGCATTTCCTTGGTCACTCCTTCTTTTATCCCGCATCGCTGGATGCGTGAAGCCCTAAGAAACGCTGTTAGCCGAGGAGTAAATGTTGAAATTATCTTGCCTAAAAATGCGATCAATCCGAGTATCGCTAACTTGCCGAATTACCGTTACATGGCAAAACTCCACCCTTATGGAATAAAGTTTTATCTGACTAGCGAAATGATTCACAGTAAAACTATGCTGGTGGACAAACGGTTTGGCGTTATCGGCTCCCAGAATCTAGATATTTTCTCATTTGACTTGAATATTGAAGTGGGAGTTTGCTCCGAGGATCCAAAATTTATCTCGGAACTTCTGGAAACAATTTCATCTTGGAAAAAAATGGCCGTCTCATTTGACCCCAAGATGAAATCAAACAATTATTTAGACTACCCAGTAGACCTTTGGGTGGGCTTCATGTGCTTTACCTTTCGCATATTGAACAACTTAGACCGCTGTTACCGCTTCGTATTTATAAGCCCCAAGAAATAAGCCAACCTGTGCCCCACAGCGCTTACAAACCCTCCTACAATAAGCCAAATAATCGCTTCTTTTAAAACCGGTCCGTAAAATAGAAAAGAAATTAAAATTACACCGAGAATGTAATCAATTTGATCCCAAGGTGTAAAACTTTCTCCTTCTTTTATGCTTCTCCTTCTTTTAAAAAACGATTTCGTCAAATCACCCCCCAAAGCTCCGAAACCCACAAAAACCCCTAAGGTTAAAAAATAAAGGCCGGGAGTCCCCATAACTTCAAAAACCTCAAACAAAAAAAGATTTTGAAACATTTCTTCCGGAAAAATTTTTAATTTGTAGAGTAAGAATGAAGAAATTGCCCCGGCAATCGTCCCGAAAATAAGCCCGCGCCAAGTTTTATTCACCCCAAATATTTTTTGACTAATAGGCTTATTTAGAAATCGGAGCTTACGAACTAAAACTGGTGTCATATTACTAATCATTGCCGGAACCAAGAATATAAATGAAAAAAAGAGAGCTCTTAATTCCCCCGCGGGTGAAAACAAGCCGGAAGAAAATTCTAACGCGTATATCAAAATTAAATAAACATAAAGTCCGGCGATGACATCATCTAGGATTACAAAAAGGGCCGATTGGCGTTCATGGTTATCGATTGCTTTGATCGGCGGGACGACTTTTGAGATATCCAATATCCGGAAAAGAAAGAGCGCTCCCAAGGACCAATATATAGATTCATTTTGGCTTAAATTAAAATAGAAAATGGGGAGGATGGCTATCCACATTCCGATCCATTCATCTATCACAATCCAAGAATAATCTCTCTTTTCACCCTCGCGCTCATATAGACCAATACTCAAAAACGCGGCGAAGATAACAATCAATAATAGACCTGTGAAAAAAGTTGTCCCAAAATAAACTCTTATAACCAAAGCCGCAACTGTGGCCAATATACTTGAAAGAGTTCCGGGGAAAAAGGGGGCGTGTCCTAGGCCGGCAATGCTCGCTGTAAACTTTGCAATCTTGTAAATCACGCTTTATAGTGCGACCAAATTGAAGAGAAAACAAGAATCACGACACTAATGGAAATAATCAAGACTAATGCCACTGGCACATATTTAGGAAAGATTTCACCCAAAAGCAAAAGTGATATAAGCATAACCTCGCCCAACATCTTAATTTTACCGACTGTCTTAGCCTGCTTTTTCTCGGCTGGTGCCGCGATAGCCTGATAAGCAAGAATGGATTCGCCAAAAACAATAAGAGCGAGAATGGGACGCAAGCCAAACGGAATTAATAGAAAGATAACGAGTATCTTATCGCCCAGCCGATCCAGCATCCCGCCATTGGCATGATCTTGTTTTTCTTTAGGCAAAGCTCGGGCAAGAGCACCATCCAAGACATCTGTTACTGCTACAAGCCAGTATAGAACAAGAACGATGATTCCGGCTGTAACACTTTGCGTTGAGATTACAAAAGAAAAAAGTAAAGCGAGCCAGGGTGAGGCAAATATCCTGAAATAAGATAAGCCATTTGGCGTAACCCCCCAATGATTATGTGAAAATACAACGATTTTTTTAATTAAAGATAGCAAGTGTTTCTTTGAGTGATGATTAAAACTTAATAATACCTTTGTCAAAGTTTTCTATTATAATCTTCTCCATATTTTCATCTCCGCCGACATACTCGGAGAAAAGCTTTGTCCACATTGCCTCTCTTTGATGATAATTGAAGTTCACTTCCTTTCCTTCCATAAAAGAGACTAAAGACATCGCGTTATCCTCTAAATCAAAACTGACAACCTCTTCCGAGCCATTAGTGAATAACCCTCCAACCCAATCCAAATTGTGCCACAAGCGTAAACCAGATTCAGGACTACTTGAGGCAAAAAACGTTAAATCCCTTTCGCCTCGCGACCAATGCATGGCTTCAGGGTTTACCCTGGGAATGAATAACCTCGGATCTTCAACGTTCTCTTTGGCGAGATAACGCTGAACTATAATCCACTCTCCGGCAGAAACTTTATCAACTTCCGGCACGTCTCCTCTTAGAAGAGACTTTAGCCTCTCCGCGAAATCGGCTTCAGTCGAGTATCTGCGGAAAAGCTTGGAATAAAAATCAATCTCGTGAAAATAATGCAGAAATAGCGCGAAATCTCTCAAAAATTTGCCGGGAATGGACTCGGCAACCGGATTCAAGAATATAACCCCAAATTCCTTCAAGTGGCTCAAATTGTGGTGTTTTTTAGAAACAAACTTTTTGGCAATTTCTTCCCAAACCGATCCTAGGACCCTCACTTCTATTTCTCTCTCCTCAAAATCGGCGGCGGTAAACCCACTGTACACCTCTTCAAATGTTTGATGCATCCATTCGTTGGACTCGATAAATCTTAGGGCGCTAAAGATTTCCGTCACATCATATTTTGAGATCATATCTTCCACACTCCCAACATCTAAAAATTTCATTACTTGGCTAGGAGGACGCTTCATCACAATCTTTTCAGCATATTCTTTTTTCAAGAAGAATCCCTTGCCAACCTGGGCAATTTTACCGGCAAGAACGGCCGCTTTATCAAACTCATTTTTGCCATCGACCATCTGAAGAGTATTAAAAAGCTGGCGCTCATGGTCAAAAATAGTTTTCCTCAAAACGTCTCTTACGTGGGAGGTTGAAGAGCCGTGAGAATCAAGCGTGCTCAAAGTTGAACTGATAATTTTTAGATTCTCCTCGTAAACTTTGTTCAGAATCCCAGATCGGCCGGTTTTCTTTGCCATTTCCTTATCCAACTCCTCAAGAACCATATAGTCGACTCCCAAAATTCTCGCGAGAAATTTACCAGCTTCCATATTAAGATATTTTCCTTCTCACAATCGTGAGGTTTCTAAAACGCGGCGAATTCTCAAATTCCCTTCTCGTAAGAGTCCCCTCCGTGGCCCCCAATTTCTCAACGACAGAAGTGGCATTCGCGGTAGCGAGACGTATGGCGTATTCAATGTTGTGGGGCTCACAAACTCCTTTAACCTTACAGGTCTCATTTGTTCTTATTAACCCTGCCACAAATCCGGACCCATATGCGTCCCCAGCTCCGGTTCGATCAATTATCTTTCTTTCCCTGAAGGTACCGGCCTTATACACAAATCTTCCATCAGAAACCACAACGCCCTTGGGACCCGAAGTTATAGCCACAATCCCCGGGGTTAGTTTGTCCAACTTTTTAAATACTTGTTCGGGCTTTTTAAAAGAAACTCCGGTCAAAGCCGCCGCCTCGCCTTCGTTTAAAACCAAAAATGAAATACCTTTTAGATGCTTTATAAGATCTGTTCTCCCTTCCACCAAATGCTTAAAGCTGGGGTTTAACGCCACGGATACGTTATTTTCCCGGGCCGCCCTCAAGAGTCCCCCCAATAATTTATAAGACTCCCCAGGAAGCGAGACGTACCACCACTTACTCGCTAACTTATTCCAATCCGCTGACTTCAAAGAGAAACTCTCAATTGCCCCGTGATAGCTTAAAATGGTCCTTTCTCCTTCTTGAAGCAAGATAACCGAAAACGCGGTTGGTGCTGAAACGGTCGAAACAAAATCAATGCCTACTCCTTCCTGTTTTAATTTTCTTTTCACTTCAAGGCCGTGAGCGTCATCACCAACTCTTGTGAAAACCGCCGCTTTGTAGCCTTGCCTTGAAAAAGTGACCGCCGCATTAGCGGCATTGCCACCGACGGTAAAGCACACTTCTTCCACCCCCATCTTTTCCCCGGCTGGCACAACGAAAGCGCGCCTAGTAGGCGTTTTAGAAAAAGGGATCACTTTGAAATTAGTTTTTAGAAAAGCGTCCCTTGTCGTCGAACCAATTGTGACTACATCGAACTTCACAATTCTAAGTTTACCCCCCACCTTTAGGGCATTGCAACACTAAATCAAACAACCTGGCTTAACTTAATAATAAATTTAGCTCCTTTGTTCGGACCGTCACTCTCCGCCGAAATATCTCCACCATGAGCCTTTACAATTTCTTTAGTTATATAAAGACCAAGTCCGGTACCCTGCGTCTTCAAGGCGTTGGTTTTATCGCGAACGAATTGCCCAAACAAACTCTCTTTGATGCTTTGAGAAAAACCGCGGCCGGAATCAGCAACGGACACCGCGACTGATCCATTCTCGGTCTTAATAACCACCTTAACAAATCCGGAGCTCGTATATTTAAGAGCGTTATCAACAAGGTTTTGAATAGCTTGCCGAAGTTTTAACTCATCCGCGTTAATAGTTACGACGGGATCTGATGTTTCAAAAGAAAAAACCAGCCCCTTTCCATCAGCGAGCGGTTTAAGTTCTTTGTATATAGAAGCAGCAATTCTGACCAGGTCCGTTGGAACTAAATCGTAGGTCATTTTCCCCTCTTCAATAGCTCGTGCGTCGAGAAAATTAACGATAAGACGATCCAGTGCGTCGGTAGAATTAGAAATTTTAGTCACAATTTCTTTTACTTTAGAAATTGAATTCCCACTTCCCACTAAAAGGTTGGCATAACCTTTAATTACCGTCATGGGTGTCCGTAGCTGATGCGAGGCAAAAGATAAAAACTCCCGCCGAGCCGTGTCGAGTCTCTCCAGTTTCGCGTTAGCTGACTCCAAATCTTTGGCAACCCGTTCAAAGTTTTCACGCTGATTAATCTCTCGCACAGCGGTTCGGATCACGATTGTGCCCAGAATCCCTATGACAACCAAAAGTGCGCCATCCATGATTTTGTCCTTGACTGCTGTGGACACCAAGAATCTAAAAAGAGTGAAAAGCCAGATTGACGACATCAGGAACTCTACGGCGATAACTTTAATATCAAAGAGGTGATGTTTCAAAATTGCATAAGTAGAAAGAACTGCGAAAATCGAAACCGCTAAGGGCCCAAGCTCACCTGTGGCATAGTTTCCTAAAAGCTTGGGCAAAATCAGATTAGTTGTCGCCGCTAAACTCCCCGAGAGAATAAGGCCGATCAAAACAAGATTCATCTGGATTCTTTCTACTCCACTCAAATCATTCCCTTTCGATATTAAATTGTACGCACCACCCAGAAGACAAAAGAAAAAGTAGATACTAAAAACGTAATAACCAAAGCCGTAAATGTTCCGCTGGACCCCGCCGTCATATATAACCTCTCTCAAAACGTAAGGTGTAAATAAACTAACGACGACGATAGCCGCGATGGATACCGTGAGCAACTCTATCGGAAATCTATATCCTCGATTCTGTTTCGGAAAATAATAAGAAAAGTAATACATGAAGAAGGCAATAAGGGCGGCGCTCCCAAAAGCTATGCGCCTGAAGAGCACTGCCGTATCGGCATCAGTCGAGGAGACTGCCACGATAACAGAGAATATCCAGATGACTATACAAAGGGAGAGAGCAAAAAATATCTTATTGATAAAGCTTTTCCGATCATTGAAGTAAACAAAATTGCCAAGCAGAAAAACGGTGACCCCAACTAGTATCGATAATATAAAAAGGAAATTCTGTGAATCAATTTGCATTTATTCACTTGGGGGCGGAAAGTTAGGCAGTTTTGCGCTTAATGAGTTCAGCTAAAGATGTTGGGGTTGTGTCAACTTTAGATAGATATACAACATTGTCCAGCCGCATTACCGATTTCTCTAAGCTTTCACTCACATAGTTGGTCAAAACAATGATAAAAGTCTCATCGAACATAGGTTTATCCCTTAGTTCCCCTAAAATAGCTAGCCCCGATATGTCTTTAAGAAGCAGATCAAGGATAATTACCGCGGGTGGCAAAAACTTACCCTCTACTATTGAATTAATTTTAGCTAAAGCCTCGCCGCCGCTATTAAAACCTTCCACTGAATAGCCTTCAGTTTCTAATTGGCTGCTATAAAGTTCAATTATCTCATTTTCATCTTCTACGAAAAACAAAACTTTTTTGTTGTCCATTTTGCGTTATATATTAATTTAAATTAAGCATCTCTTTGACTATACCCACAAGCTGCACCGGGCTGGTTTCCATCTTGAGAAGGTATCTGGTGTTAGAAATCTTTGATATTTCATCTCGAACCTTGTCACTCGAATAATTGGTAAACATAATAACCGGCGTGTTATCAAATAAGGAATTTTCTCTCACCTTTTTCAAAATATCCAAGCCAGAAAGATCCGGAAGTAAAACATCCAAGATCATAACTGTGGGCCTGTTAACATCATCCTCGGAATACTGTTTAAGTTTTACTAAAGCATCCTCACCATTTAAAGCACTTTCCACTAAAAAGCCTTCGGCTTCAAAAGCGATTGTATAAAGCTCAACTATATCAGGCTCATCTTCTACGAAGAGCAATATTCTCGGTCTTTTGTCAATACTTTCTGCCATATTATAAGTAATAATATAACTTGTCTCTACGAGAGTCAACCCTGATTATAACATATCCACAAAGGAAACCTACAAATCTTTTATGCTTCTGTTGTTTGTTGTTTCTTTAATTTAATTACAAATCTAGACCCTTTCCCCTCTCCCTCCGATTCAACCCAGATTTCTCCTTCATGGGCTTTCACAATTTCTTTCGCAATATAGAGACCCAGTCCCGCGCTCTGGGTTTTCATGGCCACACCTCTCTCTTGGAAGAATTGTTGAAATAAACGCTCTTTGACTTCAAGTGGAATGCCCTTACCTGAATCACTTACACTAAGCAGAATTGATGAGTTTTCTTCTTTCACCTCCACTTTTACGAAACCGCTATCCGTATATTTGATCGCATTATCAACAAGGTTGTGGATAACTTGACGGAACTTAGTTTCATCGGCATTTACCATTAAAAACGGCGAGGAGGAATTAAATGTAAGCTCCAATCCTTTTTGAATAGCATAGGGCATAAATTCACCCACTATGGAGAAAGTAAGTTTCACAAAGTCCGTAGGCTTGAGGATATAGTTCATTTTACCATCTTCAATGGTTCTTGCGTCAAGAAAATTCAATATGATACGGTACATATGATCTGTGGATTCACCAATTTTACCAATAATCTGCCTCATTTTATCCGGGGAATTAAAATACGATTCGTCATTAGCGAGAGTGGCGTAACCCTTGATGACTGTCATTGGTGTTTTAAGCTGGTGAGAAGCGAAAGATAAAAACTCGCGCCTTGCCACGTCTGAATCTTCCAAATTTTTCTTGGCGGATTCTAAGTTTTCCACTAATTTCTCTATGCGCTTTTTTTGGCTAAGCTCTTTCATAACGCTTCGTATAAGGAGCGTTGTAAGCACAGCCATAACCGTCATTGTGAAAAGAAAATTCTGTTGAATAAACTCCATCCTCTAGATTATACCTTATTTGAGCAACTATTATGCTATAATGATCTTGAAA
>CAZFGN010000004.1:14084-15722 GCA_964518695.1 uncultured Candidatus Saccharibacteria bacterium | reverse complement strand
AACATGGAAGAAACAAAAGACCATTTAAGAATTTTAAAACACGACATAAAGGGTCCTCTTACGGTAATCAAGGGTTACTTAAGTTTCTGGGAAGGAGATGCCTATACCAAGTTCCCTCCTGAAAAACAGAAAGAGTTTATATTGAAGGCACTAGAGGGAGCTAAAAGGATGGAACAAGCAATAGAGGATACCTTTGTTAAGTTGCACGCCTTACAACAAGAAGGTAAATTAAATGCCCCACAAAATGGCGGAGAGACAAAATAGTATCGTGTTGACTTGAAGTCTCTACCGTATGTGCTAAAATTAATTAAAAGATGGAAGATAGAAAAAAGATAAAAATACTTTTTGTGGAAGATGAAAACCTTTTGAGATCTCTTTTCTCGGAGTTGTTCGCTGTTGATAAAGATTACGAATACCAAATTCTAAGCGCCATGGATTTGAAATCTGGTTTAGAAAGTCTTAAAACGAACAAGCCAGATGTGGTTGTGTTGGATCTTATACTACCCTATGACAAATCAGTTGCTAGCAATACTGAAGATCTTAGCGAAAAAATGGGCCTAGCATTTTTAAAAGAAGTCAAAAGTGACTCGCAATACAAAGTACCAGTAATAGTCTTCTCCAACTTAAACGATGAAGAAACTAAAAAATCAGCCTATGAGGCTGGCGCCTATACGTACTTAGTCAAAGCGAGCACTATGCCGGGACAATTTACAGCGGTGGTGAGAGACGCCTTTGAGAACGGACGCTCTAAGTAACACAAGGAACTAGTTTCACTTTCTGAAACAAGGTCATTTGGGACTATTTTCTCCCTTCTCGTCATCCAGCTTCCTCACTCTCAACTCGGCAACCTGTAAAAGATCATTTACGAATTTAGAAAGTGTTTCTGTAGAATTGGAGATTTTTCCCAAATCAGAGATAACATCTTTTGAAAGAGAAACATCCTCTTTGAGGACAGATAAATACCCTTTAATAATCGTAAGCGGCGTCCTTAGCTGATGCTGGGTGGTCAATATGAACTGATCCTTGGCTTTGTCCAGTTCTTCGAGTCCGATTCTCGCCTTCTTTTCAACTTCATAGGATTTTCTTATTTCTACGGTTTGTTCGGTTACTTTTTCTTGAAGATTCTCACTTAAAATTTTAAGCTCGCTCGCCAACCTGGTTTCAGCCAGAGAACTTCTAATCAATAGAAACGCCAACGCGCCGAAACCGACCAAAACGCTGAATTGAAGAATTATGTTCTTGGCCGCGAACAAACTGACAACTAAAAGCATTCCTAAAAACACTGTAAATATTTCTGCGGCAACGACCTTAGCGTTATAAAGCCCGTATCTTATAGTCGCGTAAGAGACGGCAACGTGGTAAGCCGATATGCCGAAGTTTAGGATTGGGAAGATATCTATGTGAAATGATGGCAGGTAAGAGGTTCCTCCGCCCCCAAAACCTATAACTCCAGCTACGAAAAAAAGATGCAGTTGCTTACGAAAGTTGCCTTCGGCACTCCTCGCTGTAATAAAAAGTCTATAGTTGGCTATAATGGCAGATAAAAAGAAGTACATTACAAACACAATGCCAGAGATATTAGCGATTATATTATTAGGGGAAAGGATATCCCAAAACCATATGGAATTAAATACCCAG
>CAZFGN010000004.1:0-14074 GCA_964518695.1 uncultured Candidatus Saccharibacteria bacterium | reverse complement strand
CTCATGGAGAAAAAATTGAGGCGTTATTATATTCAGCAACAAATAAAAAATCCCTATACCGTAAATAACCGAAAGCAATCTTTTGCTTATCTTTGCTCCGGTTAACTTATACGCATGATGAAGATAAAACGGCGGAATCAGAGGTATTCCTAAGTATGCAATTCTCCACCAAAACAGCGCATTCTCATAGTCTTCGGTAGTAGTACCGAAAAAAATCCCCAAACCATATAAAGCTACGCCTACATTTAGAGCGGCCCAAAGAGAGCTAACCCTTTTGTTTTCTCTACTACTATTGAAAAAGAATAAAATAGGAAGAGTTAATCCTGTGATTACTCCTAAAATACCCGACCAAGCGTAGAGGTTCATTTCTTCCTCTTGAGGACTTTTTGGGCCGCGGCTTTGATATCCTCCACGCCCATACCATATTTCTCGATGAGTTCTTTAGGCGCGCCCGACTCGCCGAAAATATTTTGCATACCAATAAATTCAATTGGCGTTGGATATTTCTCAGCTAATAATTCAGCAACGGCACCTCCCATCCCACCCATTACTTGATGCTCTTCTACAGTTACGACCGCCCCACACTTTTTAACCATCTCAACAATCTTTTTCTCATCCATTGGTTTTATTGTGTGGTTATTTAAGACGATAGTTCCCACGCCATCTTTTTCCAACTGGTAAGCGGCGAGTAACGCGTTGTAAACGAGTGGCCCGCAAGCGATGATAACAACTTGCGGTTTCTTGGATTGCCAAAAAATCTCTACTTTCCCTGGCGTATAGGGAGTCTCATTAGTCGTAACAACCGGCGTCTTTTCTCTAGTAAACCTCAAATATATCGGTCCCCATATTTGAGCCGCCGCCGCCGTAGCTTTTCTCGCCTCAATCCCATCACAAGGTACAAAGACCTTCATATTAGCCATGACTCTCATAGTGGCGATATCTTCCACCGCTTGATGTGTTGCTCCGTCTGGACCAACCGAAATGCCAGCATGATGGCCCGCGATTTTCACATTGGAATCGTTATAAGAAATAGTAGTTCTGATCTGCTCCCAATTACGCCCCGGAGAAAAAGCGGCATAGGAAGATATGAAAGCAACCTTGCCAGAGATTCCCAAGCCAGCGGCAATGGTGGCCATATTCTGTTCTGCCACGCCTAATTCAAAAAATCTTTCGGGAAACTTTTTGGCAAAAGCTTCCGAGCGGGTAGACTCCGTTAGGTCAGCGCAAAGAACTACCACGTTAGGATTCTTCTCCCCGGCAACCAAAAGTCCTTCGCCATAACCGTTTCTAACCGGCACTTGCTCAATGTCTTCGAGAAAAAGCTTGGGATTTAATTTTGCTTCTTTATTAATCATGTTGCCCTATACTAAATACTTTATACTACATACTCCCCGCTACTGGTGCTCACTCTGAATCTTCCCCCCTAATGTTCTTAACTCTTTAAGCGCTATTTTCGCCTCTTCCTTTGTCGGGGGTTTGCCGTGCCACAAATAATCGCGTTCCATAAAGCTCACTCCCTTGCCCGGTATGGTATGCGCGATAATTAGAGTAGGTTTTTCATAAATCGCTCTAGCAACATTGACCGCGTCAACAATCTGTTGAAAGTTGTGCCCGTCTATTTCCAAAACGTGCCAACCAAAAGATTCATACTTATCTTTAAGGGGCTCAAGCGGCATTATATTCTCCGTAAATCCATCAATTTGGATATTATTCCTATCCATTAAAGCCGTGAGATTGTTTAATCTATTCTTTCCCGCAAACATTGCCGCTTCCCAAGTATTTCCGGCGTCCTGCTCGCCATCAGACATCAAACAGTAAACTCTGTATTTTCTCTTATCCATCCGAGCGGCAAGCGCCATACCAACCGACTGCCCCAACCCGGACCCCAAAGGACCTGAAGTTGTTTCCACTCCCGGCAAAGCAGTCCTATGAGGATGGCCCTGCAACCTTGAGTTCAATTTTCTCAAAGTCTTCAATTCCTCGAGAGGAAAGTATCCGGCATAAGCCATAGCCACATATCTCACCGGACAAATATGCCCGTTGGATAATATAAGCCTATCTCTATCTTCCCAGTGAGGTTTCTTAGGATCATGATTTAAAATGTGGAAATAGAAAGCGGTAAAAATGTCGGCCATGCCCAATGGACCAGCCGAGTGACCGCTCCCGGCGTAAACTAAAGTTTCGATAATCGTTTCTCTGATACGATTAGCAATCTCCTCTAAGAGCTTTATTTTATTTTCGTGCAATACTTCCATTTAATTCTTCATAAGCTTGTTTTGGATTTTTACTCTCGAATATATAAGAAGCCGCGACCAAGATATCCGCACCGGCAATCTTAGCAAGCCGAGCAGTCTCCGGAGTTATACCGCCATCAACTTCTATTTTAACATCAGGAGCTATTTGTCGCAAAAAACTTATTTTATCTAAACTCTCTGTTTTAAACCTCTGTCCGGCTAATCCGGGACTGACAGCCAAAACCTGAAAATAGCCGAAAGAATCGGCATACGGCAAAAGTAAATCTGCCGGGGTAGAGGGATTGACGGCAAGCATCACTTCCCCATCATATTTATTGGCAATATCCAAAATAAAATCTGGATTGCTCATAGTTTCCAAGTGAACTATCGCCCTTTTAGCTCCCGCGCTAAACCACGATTCAACCACTTCTTCAGGATTCGCAACCATCAAGTGAATCTCAAAATTAATATTGGGGTAAGCGGATTTTATACTGGCTAAATCATTCGGATTGCCCCAAGTAACATTCTTGGCAAACGTGCCATTAACCACATCAATATGAATCCACCCGCCCCGTGCCGGCAAAAACCGAGACGCCTCTTTAACTAACTTGCCCAGTGTTTCAAAGTCCAAACAATTAATCGCCGGGATCACTTCCATATCTCTATATTATCACAGAGCTATGCCTTTTAAATAGTTATTAAATATTCATCGCTAAAATGTGATAAAATTAAAATCATGTTAAAAGTATCGACTCAAGAAACGGCCTTATTTATTTTAGAATGGATACGAGAACTGCGCTAAATATCAAAATGAATAGTCTACAGTTAAAAACACCCCCGTGTGTGGAGGGTGCTTTTAATGAATGACTTAAGCGCATCATTCTTGGCACGTACATTGTCCTTTCGCGGACATTGTACAAGTGAAATAACAGACTTTTATCTCCACGTTATTGATGGTAAACATTTTTTCAGATGTTTCGTATGCATCTGCAGTTTCAACCAATAAAGGCTTGCACTTGAAATCTTCATTCGAGCACTTTATTGAATCTTGACATTTTTTTCCTAGGGCATTTACAAAGCTCTTTTTCGCTTCTTTATGTGCTTGGTTTTCAGAATCTGAGGTTTTCAAGATATCACAAGGATCGGTAATATCCTGCACCTGACCCAATTTGATTGAATGAGAGACTTTGATATCAAATGGTTCTGCGCACTGTTCTCTTTCTAACATAATCTTTTTTGTTCTTTTTTGCTAATTATCGACCTTTTAAGGAAAGCGAGGAACAGAGAATAGGACTAAATTTTCACATCAATTTTTGATTGACAAGCTAAGTATAAAGAAAAAACTTTTATAATACCATTGTTGATAACTATCTCCCTCGCAAACATCCTACCCCGGAGGATTGGAACTTCACTAAATTAGACTGCCAAAGCATGGTTATGCCCAAATCAATACCCACTATACTATAACACCGATCGGTGTTATAGTATAGTGGGTCGTCCCGACACCTTAGACCGTAACTATCATCTAATTTTTAACAGTAATTGGGTAACCGCTAAAAACCGGATTTCTTTCATTATCGCTGGGGTTACACGGCACCCCTACATACAAACCGAAATTTATTTCTTTCCCCGAAAGCTCCGACGCGGCCACCCCACTTATTGATGAAAAATTAGTTTGATATTGCCAACCTAAAACATATTGACTAATAGGAGTTATGCCGCCATTGCATATATCCGAGGAATTGGCTGTTAGATAAGGATAACTTAAATTACTATAGTAATCCCTATTTAATGCCAGTAAATTACTCACATTGCCAGGTGAGATTCCAGTTAACGGATTGAACGGTATTATTCCAAAAGTGCCACTCGGCGCGGGATTATTAATCAATCTCCACTTTACGTTAATTACATTTCCAACGAGCTTCGCGTCATCAATAGCAAAATAATCGTTTGAGGGATCAGCAATTAAATTAATCGACGACGGCGGTAAAATAATTGTCGTTTTCGCAACTCCCGATAAATTGCCAAAATCATCAACCGCCCTGATTGATATATTATAGGTTTTACCCAATTCTAAAGATATATACGAAGAGAATTTATTGGGAATACCACTGGTTAAACTTAATGGTTGCCATAAAAAATCATCTAGGCTCCATTCATATTTGATAGTGGAATCAATGCTATCGGAGTCAACAGACGGATCCCAAGAAAGCCCAACGGTTGATGTCGGCGAATTTACGGTGTAAGACGGGGCCTCCAAATTACTCGGCGCTGTAGGGGAATTATGTATTGGCACTGTATTCTGAAAATAATATTTTGTATTATCTACGGCTAATAATTCAAAGTTTTCAAAGACGCCGCCGGGCGGACTATACCCTTGAGGGAAATATGTTCTAAAGCCATAAAAGGCTACGGTAAGATAATCGTTCCCGGTAAAAATCGATTGATCGTTAAAACTCTCCACAGGCAAAAGTAAATGTTTGTCTCCTTCAGATAAGTAACGGCTGTAATGCATACTAAGATTCCCAAATCCTTCCCCTGCGTTGCACCTTTCGACAGTGTCCGATAAAATAAGCGACCTGCGATTACTAGCACCGCCACCGCAAGTATCATATTTCACTCCCAGAACACTATTGATATCTTCCGCAAGGGGCAAATCTCCGTTTAGATAATTACGCTTTGGAGCTTCTTTATTAATATAAAATACCAATGCCTTCCAATTGGGCGTACTGTTAGGTACGCCAAGATTCGTATACACCAGATCAAGCGGCAAAAACGGGTATTTATCATAAGAAAACTCCACCAGATTGCCTTGTTTCCCTTCGGAAGGGGTATAGACAGTGGTATTGTAAAAACGGGTGTCTTTTATAAAGCTCGCCACGGCTATTTCTTTTTCTACCAATTCGGTATGTTCAGCATTTTCATCAAAAGCTCTAATGGAAAATTTATAATTTCTGCCCACTTCGTTAATACGCTTTGAAAACGAATTGCCCTTGCCTTCGAAAATCGTAACGCCAGGACTGTTGTATTCCTGAATTTGATAAACGAGAGATGGATCCGCATCCCAAGACAAATTAATCGCGAGTTTACTTGAGTCGTAGTTAGCCGCGAAATTAGACGGTTGGGTAAGCGGTGTCGCTTCAGGGTAGTGAAATCCGTCAATTGCATCAGCATCGCTAAGCCCGGTAAGCAACGCTTGATTTGAAACTAAAAACACAGTTCCCAAAGAATTGTTTAATGCCTCGCTCCAAGACATATCTACATTTTCGCAGGGCGTATCACTGCCACAGTTCATACCGATTTTAAAGATCCCCTTTCCGGGGATCTTGTTTTCTGCTCCGAAATTCTTTTTCTTAGTCTTAGTGAAATCTCCATCTGAACCCAAATATTGTATCGAGTACGAACCTACATCAACTTCCCCGCTGTTCGGATTATTTACTGTCACTAATTCCTTGCCCTCATCAGACCCTTCCGGGTTATAAATAACTTCAACGATGCTAAGTGGTAATAAAACGCCTGGCGTTTGATTGACCGTTGGGCAACTTTTTGATTGCGCTTTGGAACTTGAACAAGTTTGAATCTCGAAATCATTAGCGTTATTGTCGGTATCAATGAAATTATTACCTTGGAACTTTCGCTGGAGGCTTTGGTTTGCACTGGGATTACTTGGGAAAACCGATCCTTCGATGAAAATATTTCCAGCTCCTCCCCAAGCAACGCTGTCAATTACAGTGCCAGTATCTTCGGCGCCGTATCGAATCGCCACACCGTTATCATCGCTTATAGTGACAGTGGTCATTACGTCAGGAGTGTTAGAAATATCTGTATAGCCGCTATTTGCCCACAAATAATAGCCACCCGCCGGAATGTAAACGTCTGTTGTCCATGATTTTATACTAGCATCACTTGTGCCAGTTTTAGTTCTTTTGACTAAACGATAGCCATTGAGATTAACTTGGGTATTGTTTGGATTATACAACTCGATAAAATCGTTTTCTGTTTTTCCGGTTCCGCCGGTAATCTGAACCTCAGAAACCAAGATTTTTGATGGCGATTTAGTCCCAGAAGCAATTGTTTGTTGTTGATTATCTGTCGATGCACTCACGCTTCCGCCATCCCCACCTCCACCACCGCTATAAACAACCGCCGGCGCGGAATTCTCTTTTTTCGGCGTGCCAAAGACGCTGTCTTGAGCGGTTCCGTTGTAATCGTGCCACGATAAGTCGAGCGAACGTTCCATTGTTCGCTTTTGGGTATTATCGCCAGCCGGCCAATCAGGATTCGCCAAAACCTCATCAACTAGATTGCATTGACTGTCGAACAATCTTACCCCCTCATCGCTATTATTCAGGGTGTTGGAATACAATAAATCAGCGGGGATGTTCGGGACCGAACTATCATTCGTCCGTTCGAGAAGAATCAATCGGTTAGGTTTCACAGTCTTATTCCCACTAATAGAGGTGAGATTTATTTTGATTTGTTCACCCTTATCAATTAATTGCCAATTACTGATATCTATTTCGCTACCGGAAATATTCTTGAGTTCAATCCATTCATCAGTACTAGTTAATCCGAAATCGCTTGAACCTCCCATCCAAGCTACTTCGTTAATAATAATCTGCTGACGAGAAGGTGGTTTAGTGGTATTGAATGAACACTCTTTAAAACTCGGTGCCTGTTGGGCACTTGGAACAGCTTGCTCTTGCTTAATTTGTTCTTGCTGGACTTCTTTCTTAACCTGTTCTTTTTGTTGCTCTAACCCGTTAATCTTCTCTTCTGTTTCTTTTTCTTTCTCTACTGTCCTTATTATTTGTTGAGAACTTTCCTGTTTGATGACCGCGGGATTGTTAACTTCTCGAACCAACAGCTTGCCGTTTTCGCGATTCTCAACGCTCTTGGCATTTTCTACACTATCTTTTTTCTTTGAGCCTCCCTTACTTTTCTGTAAAGACTTAACATTAATCGTCTCAACCAGTTTCTCATTGCTTGTACTGCCATTACCAAGCGTACTTGTGAACGCTTCTCTAGAAGTATTAGTTATCGAGGATGTTACCGCTTTACCGGAAGAAGACATAACTTGAGCAAATGCCCTCGCGTTATCTATCGCCCAAGTAATAGGATTTCTATCGTCCTTCACAAGTCTAGCGTCGCCATAATTCACCCGCTCTATATCATCAAAGAACAATTTAATAACTCCAGCACCTACTTGGACCAATTTGGTGGAAAGATGGGACCAGTAGTCCTCAAGAACAGCATCGTCGTCTATGGCTTGATTGCAATCTCCTACTCTTCCTTTAGAGCAAGCTGATAATTTATATAAGCCGTCACCATCATTATTTAAACTAAAAGTAATTCCATCTATTTCAACAAAACTATCAACCTTAGGCTCGTTGTAACGTACGCCTATGGTATCTTTACTATAGAAATTATTATTGGAATAATTAGCCATGACATCGAAATAACTGGAAAGTGTTGGATGCGAATCTATCGGCTTCTTGCCTGATAATCTCGGAATTAATTCTTTGTCTTCTGTACTACGAGTAAATTTCTCCGTATATTCTTCATAAGGACTGCCATCACCTAGTGGATGTGGATGAGCATCGTTTCTCGTGTGATCCGGGACACTCGCATCTTCAATAAGGTGAATCACATGCCCCAAAGTAAACATTGCCTTTTCTACATCTCCGTCACGGTAGTATCTAATTGCCTGTTGCCAAGTAAAATTCAAATCCATACCGTTAACATTTCCCTGCTCGGAAGCGGTAAGAATTGAAGCTATATAACTTATTGGTTTATAAGCGTAGGTAGTCTGCTCGGAATCGCTTTGCGCCCATCCTTTGGAGCTAAACCCTCTACCCCATTCCGGATCGTCAAGCCCGCGGTTGTTAACAGGATCATAGAAATGATTCATCCAGCGAGGAGTATCATCTTCACGCCTTGCCCCATCCACAATATAAGGCCTTATATCATCTTTAATTGGGCCATTTGGATAATTTTTATTATAGAAATCTATTACTTGGTCAGTTAAATAAGTGTGAGTTTCCACACCATATGCAAGAGCACTCGGCGAAATGCCGAGTGTAGAAATGAATACCGAAATAAAAATAAATAACTTTAGAGACTTTCGATTTTCCATACGCCTGAATGTTTGTTAAACTCTAGGTTTATATATCCATACCCGTCGCTCGTTTTGAACTTAAAATCGTTTTCGTAAGCTCTTGATTCTAGATCGGGTTCAGCTTTTTCTAACGAAACTATTAATTCGCCAAGCTTTTCACTTTCTTTAGTACGACGGAGGGCATCAAACCATTTGCTATCTCTCTGTAAATTATCTCCCAATATAAAATACTTACTCGCCAACTCAACATCTCCTTCCTTCAGAGCATCAATAAAGAGCTGCAACGTTTCCTCTGGCGTTTTGCCTCCATACACATCAGCCTCCATAGCTTTCTGGTAAGTTTCCAGTTTCGCAGGCAAGGCCAATGCACTTTCCTCAACCTCACCCCTATATTTCGCCTCCGAACTAAAATATTGATACCAGGTTATATAACCACCTAAAACAGCTATTACCATTACCAGAACACCCACAACATATCTCCACCAACTCCTTTTTGGCGGTTCAATGCTTAAAACCTCTTCGGTCGGTTTAGTATTCAAATGCTTGTTTTGTTCACTCATTTCAAAAATAAAAGGAGGTAAAAACTGTTAGTACCTCCAGCATACATATATTGAAGCCGAGTATATTAGATCATAACTTTTTAGTCAACACCGCTACCTTTTCCAAAGTCACTATACTATAACACCGATCGGTGTTATAGTATATCTATAGACTGGAAGGCTAAAAGAATAGATATATGAACAATGGAATAACAGCGAAAATTTTAGAGGGGCTTTCCGAGGGAGCAATAGTTAGCGCTGCCCTTTTTAGGACTATTATGGAATCCGGTTACGGATCCTCTTATTCAAAGATGCAAAGAAATTTTGATAAGATAGTGGGTGAACTGCGTGAAGAAGGAGAAAAGTCAGAGTTTCAGAGAAAAAAGCATAACTTTCATCTTATACTCTCTAAGCTAAAGCGTGAAGGTCTTGTAAAGACAAGAGACAACAAGTGGTCCATAACAAGTGCCGGGAGAGAAAAACTTCTAAAGTTAGCGAAGAGAATGCCTCGCCATAGTTATAAGAAAGAGGTTGATACATCCCTTAAAATAATCATTTTCGATATCCCGGAAAAAGAACAGAAAAGAAGGGTTTGGCTAAGAAGAAGGTTGGATGACCTCGGCTTTAAAATGCTTCAGAAGAGCGTCTGGTCCGGAAAAATGAAGTTACCGGAAGAATTTATTAACGACCTCAAAGATTTAAAAATATTCCAGTACGTTGATATCCTAGCGGTAACTAAAACCGGCTCTATAAAAACAATCAATTAACGAACGACTCGCGAGATCAAATTAAAAAGTATACTATATCACCGATCGGACATGTAGTATACTTTTAGTATACTTTTCGAAGAGGGGTTCGTAAAAAAAAGGGGGGTGAAACCGCTAACTTTGTTTATTCAAATAATCGTAGATATTTAAGATGGCCTTCACGGCATCTCCGGCGGAGATGTTGTTTTGTTTGTAGATGACATCCGAGACATCCCCTGCCGCCCAGATACCTTCACAAGAAGTTTTTTGGGTTTTGTGATCAACCACAATTTCACCGTATTGATTAAGTGTTACTAAATCTTTAATCATATCGGCGTTAGGGACGGAACCGATCTCTACAAAAACGCCGTCTAAGACCAGCCCTTTTGCCTCCCCGGTAGACCTCTCTTCATACTTCACACCGGTAACAAAAGTATCGCCAGAAACCTCCAGCGCTTTAGCCATAGTTATAATTTTCACCTTGGGATTGTTTTTAACCTTTTCTTGGGTAATCGGGTCGCCTTTGAGCACGTTAGAATATTCGAGAAGATAAATCTCCGAGGCATATGGGATCAGGTCCAGCACCGCCTCCAATCCGGCGTTTCCTCCGCCAATAACCGCGACCCTTTTATCTTTAAATATTGGCGCGTCGCAAGTTGAACAATATGCCACGCCCTTGCCATCCAGCCTAGCCTCTCCGGGAATATTTAATTTCTTGCGCCTACTACCCGAAGTTACTAGAAGTATTTTTGTCTCAAACTCTTTACCCGTATTAGTCATAACCTTAAAGAGGCTGCCTTCTTTTTCAACTTTAACAACCAATGCGCCATCCACAATCTCAATATCCTCTTGCGCGCGAAGATGATCTTCGAGCATCTTGGCAAAGTCAAAACCAGAGACCGATTTGGTGCCAATCCAGTTCTGAACATCCGCTGAAACAAAAGACTGCCCGCCGAAAGTTTCAGCGACGAGTATAGTCTTCATCTTCTTACGTGCCGCATAAATTCCCGCGGCGACACCCGCCGGACCGCCACCCACAATAACGAGATCATGCATAATCTACGCAATCTTCAAAGCTTTTTCTATAAGAGACCTGTTAAATCCAACAAAAATTTCTCCCTCTATATCAATTACCGGAACTCCCATTTGATGAGATTTCGCAACCATCTCCTCCACGAATTTATCGTCCTTAGTAACGTCAATTTCTTCATAGGCAACGTTGTTCTTTTGGAAAAATTCTTTTGCCATTCTGCAGTAGACACACGATGGCGTAGTATATATTTTAATCATGCCAACTAATTTTATTTATCATTCAAATGTTTATCTATAACCTTAGCGAAATCGTTGTAAGGAACGGCTCCCGCCACAACCTCACCATTAACTAAGCTGCTGGGAGTCGCAAGTCGTGACAAATCCTTTCCAGCTTCTTCCGTATCCGCCCTAACTTCTCCCGCGTATTTCTTGGAATCATAACAACTCTCAAAAACCGCCTTGTCCATACCAAATTTATCGGCAATAGTTAAAAACAGGTCCTTCGTTAAATTGCCGCTGTTTTCTTTACCATCGGCACTCTCTATGATGAATAAAGCGTCGTGATATTCCCAAAATTTATTTTGATCAGCCGCGCAGTTAGCGGCCAAAGCGGCATCGCTAGACTCACGACCACCAGCAATAAAATTCTCAACAACTATAAGATCTTTGTAAACCATTTTGGCCTTGCCTGATGCTATGTAGTTCTCGCGAATCCGAGGCTCCGTTTCCAAAGCAAACTTTGCGCAAAAGGGGCACTGATAATCACCGTACTCGACGATTTCCGCGGGAGCATTGGGATCCCCTAAAAGCACTTCGCCACCCGACGTAAGTGTTTGGCTATAAGGCAAACTTGTCTCGAATGGGGGTAAATTGATAGCCGCAAGGTTGGGAGCGGGTAAAGATGCTGGTAGAGACGCTGGCCTAACTGGACCAAAACTGTAAATAAGAGCGCCCGCTACGATAAGCGCCGCTACTAATATTGTTCCTGATAAAAATGTATTATCTTTCATCGCATTGCATTATATAATACTAGACGTGGATGAAGCAACTGGAAAGTCTATAGCTAAAAATACTTTCTGGCTTTTTGGCGGTCAAGTAACCGGCCGCTTGTTGCGTGCCGCTATTGTAATCTATGCCGCTAGGATATTAGGTGCTGCTAGTTGGGGCGCTTTTTCATACGCAATAAGCTTAGCCGCATTTCTAACCATATTTTCGGACTTTGGCGTGAATGCTCTCTTGACGAGAGAAGGAGTAAAATCTCCTGAGCTTAGGCAAAAATATTTAGCTACCGCACTCTTTATAAAGGCTCTCCTTCTTTTAATCCTTGTAATGGGGATGTTTTTCTTCGCTAATAGCCTTACCAACTTAGAGGGAGCGGCGATTCTTATGCCAATGATTGTTTTTGTGTTCGTTTTTGATTCCTTGCGTGACTTGGGAACAGCCATGGCAAGGGCTCTAGAGAAAATGCAGATAGAAGCCTGGGTCAATATCTTCACTAATTTAGCTATCACCATCTTTGGTTTTATATTTTTGAGTTATTCGAAAACCGCGACGAGCTTAGCCTGGGCCTATGCCGTTGGAACGGGTCTAGGTTTTCTCACAATAGTCTATGTATTGAGAGAATACTTTAAAGGGCTTACGAAAAACTTTGATAAAAACTTGATAAAAACCATAATTACCTCGGCCTGGCCGTTCGGACTCCTGGGACTCATGGGCGTAGTTATGATTAATACCGATATTCTAATGCTAGGCTGGCTTACCTCGGCAGAAGAAACTGGGTTTTACTCCGCGGCACAAAGACCAATTCAACTTTTATACACGGCGCCAATTCTTATCGCCGCGGCTTTCTTTCCAACTCTAACAAGGCTAGCGAAGCAAGGAGGTCAAAACTTTAGGAGTGTATTTGAACGCGGATTAACAAGTATTTACCTTCTAGCCATACCAGCCTCCTTAGGAGGCGCCATTCTAAGCCGCCAGATTATTGAACTACTCTATGGCAATTCATATCTCTCTGCCGCTCCAACTTTCGCCATATTGTCAGGGACAATTTTAACCGTGTTTCCGGCTACTCTTATTGCCAATGCGATGTTCGCCCATGAAAAACAAAAGAGCTTACTCGGGTTTGTAGCGCTCGGCGTACTAGGCAACGTGTTTTTTAACTTTCTCTTCATTCCCTTATGGGGTATGGAGGGAGCCGCACTCTCTACATTCTTGAACCAAATAATTATAAACGCCTATCTTTGGCAACAACTTAGAAAAGTAAGCCCGTTCTCCGTACTACCGCGCCTCACGAAAATATTTGGAGCTTCTACGGTAATGGGCCTCACGATCTTACTGCTGGAATATTACAAAGTAAACGCAGGTGTTAACATATTGGCGGGAGCCGGAGTTTACTTCGCAGCGCTTACTTTGTTCAAAGAGCCAACGCTAAAGTTTCTCAAATTCCTCACAAAGGGGTAGGGTAAATAAAAAGTGTACTATATCACCGACCGGACATATAGTATACTTTCAGGCTTCAAGAAGTGTTACTTGCCTTTCAAGGTTTGGGCCATTTCGCTACCCTCAAGAATAGAGGCAGTAAAGATTATATGTTCCTTATTTAGATAAATCTTATCAGGTGCCCACAAGACAACATTTTTTAGCGGTGCGATTTGGAAAGTTTTCTTTGCTGGATCATCCGGGCTAGTCACCGCCTGCATAACGTAGACATCCGTTAAAACAAGCTTTGGAAAAGTGGAAAGTTTACCAATGTATATTTCTCCGCTTGAAAGATAAACGACAGAATAAGATTTATCGAATACGTTGCGTATAGCGTTCGGTTTGTATACAGACAACCCCGCGACGAAAAGCGATCCACCGACTACTATTGCTAACACTACCACCAAGATTTTCATTTTTTTACTCATAGTTAACATGATTAATGTTTATAACATAATCCCAAACAATATGCAAAAGGGGCTCCCACAATGATCCCCTTTTGCATACTCAAGGCTTAGTTAAAGTCCCAAAAGTGAATTAATTTTAGCTCTTGTCTTGGGACCAACATTGCCGTAGCCAGGATCGCTGGCGCTCGTCACAATGCCCTGCTTCATTTGGAATCTGCCCACGGCGGCTTTGGTTAAGTTGCCGTAGTAGCCGGTAACGAGACCTTCAGGATAGATATCCGCACTTTGAGATTTCAAGAAGTTCTGTAGGGCGGTTACACTATCTCCTTTTGAGCTGGGGGCAATATTGGCTTTGTAAGAACCGGCTGGTGGCACACTTGCCGCGCTCGGAGCTACAGCTGGAGTAGTCGAAGCTTTCTGATATGCCTGTAATGCCGCCAAGTTTTGGAGTAAAACGGTCAGGTTAGCTTGCATTTCAACAACGGTTGTAGCTTGAGGATGAGGAAGCGGCGCTAGGGTA
>CAZFGN010000003.1:21264-49339 GCA_964518695.1 uncultured Candidatus Saccharibacteria bacterium | reverse complement strand
TGAAAACTGCTATATCCGAAAGGGTATCGTGAGTTCGAATCTCACCCCTACCGCACCAACAAAAACCCCGACATAGAGTCGGGATTTTTGGCCTATAAGAGGCTCGAATTAGCTAAGTAATTTCTTTACTGTAACAGCTACAAGAAGTACCAGGAAAGCTATAAGAAGGATGGTAATCCCATTGCCGAAAGGAAAAACATTCAATATTGAAGCGAATAATCCAGATGTCCCGACTTTGGTTTCGAGAGATGAGAAAAGCGGAGTTCTGAAGCTACCATTGCCGTCACCGTAAGACAAAGTAGCAGTCGATTTTATTGCGTCATTTCCGGCATTACCTTTCTTGAAATCGCTCTGCAAACGAGCATTGATTTTCACAACTTGGGCATTGTCAACAAATAGGTTCCCCAGATTGTAAGTAAGAACGTTTTCTGATCTCGCGAAACTTGATTCGTTTGTGCCTTCAAACTCTAAACCGGAATGGAGCTTAACCTGTAATATGGCATCCGTGAGGTTAGTCAACGGGTCAACCTCAACTTTAAAGACGATGTTATCACCAGGATCTAGCGTTTCTTTATCCGCAGTGAAAGTAAGGTTAGCGAGCTTACTACCGTTAGTAGAAGAAACGATCTGTGCTTTACTTTCAACCACGCTGTTAGCATTGTCCTTCTTTAGATTACCAACGATGGCGTTCAAACTCACAAGTGAAGAGCTAAGTTTACCAAGAGAATTAGAGATACCACTCAAATCGGTACTGGTGTTATTAGTAGTGGTTGCAACCGTCTGAGTGCCTCCACTTGTTGTAAAGGCTAGAATCGTTCCATAAGAAGTCGCATAACCATTTTGGGCAACAGCGCGATAGTAGTAAGTACTATTCGGTGAGAGGTTAAGTATGCTATCTGAAAAATTAGCGTAAGAATTACCTGAAGCCAAGAAAGAATAAGGGGTAGCAGATCCCAAAGATTGGGTAGGGCCGTATTGAAACCAAGTAGCGCCTGAAGAATTATTAGGATTTGCGGAACCGTACATGGTAACGCTTGTTGGAGAAGTCCAAGAAATAGAATTAGTGGTTACAACAGGCGCGCCGCTTTGAAACTGTTGAATTTGATTTGGTTGGGTCGTAAAGTTTAAAATTGTTCCTTGGCTTGTGCCGAAACCACTTTGGGCAACAGCGCGATAGTAGTAAATATTGCTTGCTGAAAGATTGGATATATTCATGGAAAAACTGGAAGAAGAGTTCCCGAAACCTATCGGGACAGCTGTAGTAACATATACTAAGGAAGATGCCGTTGGTCCATATTCAAACCAAGCATTAGTCGAAGAACCGTTTGGGTTCACAGAACCCTGCAAAGTGACACTGTTAATGGAAACATTTGAAGGTAAATTAGTGGAGATAGAAGGCGAACTCCCTTGCGCGGCAACATCGGAAACCGGGATTAAACTTGAGGCAATAACTATGCCAAAAACAACACTTATTGTTTTACTTACTAGCTTGTTTTTCATCATAAAAGGCAGTATATCATATTCTTGACGTTGTGTCAAGTAACCCAAATATAAGGTTTGATATCGATGTTTTTGATGCAATTTAGGTAACAATGTTTATGAGGCGGTTAGGAACAAAGATTATTTTTTTAATTCCATTCTCCCCGATATATTTCATAACAGACTGATTGGCAAAAACAATCTCTTTGGCTTTATTCTCTGAAATGCCAACGTGAACCTTTGTTTTAGCGCGTAGCTTGCCATTCACTTGGATTAAAAGCTCGAAGGATTCTTCCTGGATCAATTGAGTATCATAATTAGGCCACTTCCCTTGATGAATAGAACTTTTTCCGTGAAGCAGTGACCATAACTCTTCAGTGATATACGGAGTAAAAGGCGCTAAGAGTTTGAGAAAGTTTTTAAACTGTTCTTTGGTTACCGCTTCGGAATTTTTTTCTAATTCGTTCATCAGGATCATAAGAGCAGAGATGGCCGTGTTATAACCCAGAGTTTCTACGTCATTGGTAACTTTTTTAATAGCCTTATGGACGCTTCTCTCTACGGACTCATTGCTTTTCTTTGAAAATTCAACACGATCGGCAAAATCCCAAACACGATTTAAGAAACGGGTGATGCCTCGTAACCCTGTGTCTCTAAAATCACCACCTTCCTCAAAAGAACCAAGGAACATAAGATACATGCGCAGCGTATCGGCGCCAAACATTTTAATATATTCATCGGGGTTCACAACGTTGCCTTTCGATTTAGACATTTTGACGCCATCTTTAATGATAAGGCCGTGCGCGCGGAATTTCGGAAAGGGCTCTTCTCCGCCAGAGGTGGATCCTCCTCTGGGAGAAAAGTTTAAAACTCCAATATCACGAAGAGCCATTGCCAAGAAGCGAACATATAATAAATGTAAAACAGAATGCTCGGCACCACCGATGTACATATTAACCGGCAACCACTTTTTAGTGATGGCAAGATTCCAAGGTTTTAATTTTTCTTTTACCGACGGGTACCTTAGATAATACCAGGCGGAATCAAGGAAAGTGTCAGAAACATCCGTTTCGCGCTTCGCCCAAGAACGACACTTCGGACAGCGTACTTTATAAAACTTCTCCACTGAAGCCAAAGGAGATTTATCTGTCCCCGTAGGACGAAAATTTTTAACATAAGGCAATTTAACAGGTAACTGTTTTTCTGGTACCGAATACCATCCAGGCATATCATACCTATCTCCTTTCTCTGTTTTTTCGCACTCTTTACAAAAAATCATTGGGATGGGCGGTCCCCAATAGCGTTGACGGGAAATCAGCCAGTCACGGAGACGATATTGAATCTTCTTGCCACCGCCGATAAACTTGATTACCTCTTCTTTTGCCTTGTTTGAAGGCATGCCATCGAATTTATCTGAAGCAATAAGGTATCCTGGACCCGTATAAGCCTCTTTTAAGACAGGGCACTTTTTCTCCGGATAGTTAGGACACACGACGATAGTTATAGGTAAATTAAATTTATGGGCGAACTCCCAATCTCTTTCGTCGTGAGCAGGAACCGCCATAATGGCACCTGTACCCACATCGCCTAAGACATAGTCAGAAATCCAAACGGGAATTTTTTCATGGTTGGCAGGATTCACCGCTCGCACTCCAGAAAAAACACCAGTTTTCTCATTAGATTTATCATTTTCCGGTAATGAGCGGCGGTTAAGCGCGGCGGTTGTATATTTGCGCGCTTCCTCTGGCGCTTGCCAACCGATATCAAGCCATAACTTCGCGCGCTCGGGCGAAATAACCATAAACGTGGCACCGAATATCGTGTCGGGGCGCGTAGTGAATACTTCAAGGGAATGTTTACCGTCCTTCTGTCCTTTAATGTCGATGAGAGGAAAAGTGACAGTAGCTCCCTCTGATTTACCAATCCAGTTGCGCTGGGCAATTTTCACCTTCCCCGACCAATCAATTTTATCGAGATTTTTTAAGAGCTTATCGGCATATTTAGTGATTCTAAAGAACCACTGTTCTAAATCTTTTCTTATGGTCTCGTTAGAGCAACGCTCGCATTTCCCGTTTATGACTTGTTCGTCAGCTAAAACAGTTTTGCAGGATGGACACCAATTAACCGGTGACTTCTTGCGATAAGCCAAACCATTCTTAAACATCTGGACGAAAATCCACTGTGTCCATCTGTAATATTCCGGATCGTAAGTCTCTAGATGCTCGTCCCAGGCGAAACCATTGCCAATCATCTGTAATTGTCTGTAGAAATTCTTTTCAGATTTCTTAGCTTGTTCTACCGGATGTCGTCCGATCTTGATGGCGTAGTTTTCGGAATGAATCCCAAAGCCGTCAAGTCCAATCGGCTCGAATACGTCGTAACCCTGCATGCGCTTAAACCGTCCGTAAACATCGGTGCCCGTGAACGCGTACATATTGCCTACGTGAAGTCCTTCGGCCGAAGGATACGGGAACATCATCAAATTATAAAATGGTTTCTTGGCCCGTTTCAGGTCGGGTTCGTACGTTTTATCTTTAAGCCATTTCTTCCGCCACTTATTTTCGACTTTAGCAAAAGGGTACATATGAATACATCTTAACGAGAAAATCCTAAATAACAATAGAGTTCAAAATATAAAGATTGACAAAGCGTATTATTTATGTTATCTTGCTTAATGCAATTATTAGTTAATCGGTTCATTGAAAATTATGCAAATTCTTACTGCGGTAGGAATCCCGATAATAATAATCGGGGTACTATACCTTTTTACCTTCAAGGTTGGGTTAGGCTACATTCACCTCTTACGGGACATAGGAGCTGTTTTCAAAGGGGATCTTTCCCGAAAAGCAATCTCCTTTAGAGAAGAAGTAATCATCGCGTGCGTTATGATAGCATTGCGTCTTACTATAGGCAGCATAGCATACATAGCCCTAGCGGTACTCAATATAGACGCATCGGAAATACACACGCAATTTTCCAAAACTCTGCCGCAGTTAGTCAATATGTTGGTTTTTGCACCAATTTGGGAAGAGTATGTATTCCGACTGTTCCCGTTTACCCTTGGCAATGCTATCGCTAAACTTTTCAAAGCCAGATTAAGCCCTGCTGTACCGGTTATAGCACTTATGCTCATTGGAAACGTGACATGGGCATATTTACATTCAAACCCCTTCGCTATCTTCATTCTCGGATTAACATTCATATATATGATGATACGATACGGAATTCGTGCGGCAATAATAGCGCACGGTATGAATAATGCTGTTGTATCGTTTATAATATTGATGAAGTTGGCTTGAATGTGGAAGACGACCGCGGCGCACTATGTGGGCCGCGGTTTTTGTATACATAAATCAGCAACTGGCTACCATCGCTTCTTGTCAAATGTTGAAAATAGCGCGGGAGTTGTGGACGGTTTGCTCGGCGATATCGTCGTAAGATTTGCCTTTGATCTCGGCCATTGCTTTTGCCACCTCTTTCAAGTAGACCGGCTCGTTTCGCTGACCACGATAAGGAGTTGGCGCCACATAGGGCGCGTCAGTTTCAAGCAAAATACGCGAGAGCGGGATATATTTTATTATTTCCTCATAATCTCGCGTAAAAGTAATTACCCCGCCAAAGGTAAAAGAAAAGTTTAAGTCAAGCAATTTTTTGGTTTCTTCCATTGAGCCGGAGAAGAAATGCACAACGCCGGGCGTATCCCGTAAAATTCCTCTGTTATACTTAAGTATATCAATCAAGTCGCCGAATGCTTGGCGGCAATGAATCATGAGAGGTTTATCAAGCCCCTTGGCAAGCTTTACTTGTTGGAGGAAAGTTTTCTTCTGCCTCTCTTTCGTAGCATCGTTCAAGCGGTAATAATCCAGGCCGCACTCGCCTATCGCCAAAACCTTCGGATTCTTACCGAGGTTTAAATAATAGTCGTAGTCGAATTCCTCACCGCGGCTCGTGAATTCTTTGGCGGCACCGCCCTCGCCAAGTTCCTTGGCGTCATGATGCGACTTTTCGGTATGTATGGGATGCAAACCTACGGTAGCGTAAACTCCCGCCTTCGCTAAAGCTTCGGCGGGCAGGCCTTCTTTAATAATGCTGAATTCTTCTGCGATTTCAACGGCACGACGGGAGGTATCCCTTTGGGTTCCTACGTTCATAATCCAAACTCCGTTTTCTAGAGCACGATTAATAACTTCCTTGTAATCCTTTTCGTAAGCCGCAAACTGGACGTGAGTGTGCGCGTCAATTAACTTCGGTATCATTTATAATGAACCTTCTGAACCATTATTCTTTTCTTGGGAAAAGCGGTTTTTCCGGGGTAGAGTTCGCTCCTATTAGCCTTTGAATTTCTTCGGCAGTCGCTGGTAAAAACGGTTCTAACGTTATAGCCACATTCCACAACCCCTCAATTAGTTTTGCCACAACAGCTTTAGCTTCTTCGGGATTTTGTTTTATTAATTTAAATGGGACTTTCACATTAATATAGGAGTCTAGATTTTGCATCTCTCCCCAAATCAGATCAAGGGCAGAGTTATAGCTGTACTTTTCCAAATTGTCAAAAACGGCGGTGGAAAATTCGCTTTCCAAAACTTCCTCACGATTAGATAAATTTGCCGTAACACTATAATCGGAGGACATTTTCATGATTCTACTTACCAGATTGCCCAGGCCGTTTGCCAAGTTGGCATTATAGGCTTCTTTAAACTTTTCGGGCGTGAACTCGCTGTCCTCGTATGGATGAATATGCCTCAATAGGAAATAACGCAAGGCGTCGGTACTGTATTCTTCTACAACTTTATAGGGATCAATAACGTTGCCTAAACTTTTAGACATCTTGATGCCGCCCTCGCCTACAATAAACCCATGAATGACGATCTGCTTTGATGGCTTGAGGCCAGCGGACATAAGCATACCCTGCCACATAACTGCCTGTTGGCGAACTTGATCTTTGCCCGCGAATTGCACCACAGGCCAGTAACGGAGAAAATGCGTCATATCTTTAGGCCAACCGATAGTGGAAACGTAGTTGATAAGGGCATCGAACCAGACATACATAACGTGGGCATCATCATCCGGAACGGATATACCCCAAGGCATTTTTTCTTTCAAACGTGAAATACTGAAATCCTGTAAGCCTTCATGCTCTATAAGAGACTTCATTTCATTTAAACGGAAAGCTGGTACCACAAAATCGGGCCGATTTTTATATAATTCACTTAGCTTACTTTCATACTTAGAAAGGCGAAAAAAATAGTTTTCTTCCTCTCTTAATTCGACTTCTATACTAGGATGAATCGGGCACTTTTCTGCTACAAGTTCCGAGTCGGTTTTTTCCAATTCGCAACCAACGCAATATTTTATCTTATAGAACTTCTTATAGATATCTCCATTCTTCGCCGAGATTCTCCAAAACTCTCTTGCCGCTTCTTTGTGATCGGGATTGCTAGTGCGGATGAATCTATCATAGGAGAAGTTAAGAATCTGCTTTAAGGCATCAAAGGTAGCCGCGTATTCATCCGCATATGCCTGCGGATCTTTATTGGCCTCGAGAGCCTTCTTATAAATTTTCTGTCCGTGTTCGTCGGTTCCGAAGTTGAGGATAACGTCGTAGCCTTGCATACGTTTGTAACGTGCCACCGCATCCGCTTGAACAAATTCCAAAGCATGCCCTATGTGGGGACGATCATTAACATAAGGAAGCGTTGTGGTAATGTAATAACTCTTTTCGTTTGAGTCTTTGTTCATGGGCTCGGAGAAATAAGGTCTTATATATCGAGCTGTTTACGGCTCATAGCTTTCTTTGCTATCCAATCCTCAACAATTTCTCCGGCGACGACTGCCGCAGGTACCGCGAGAACCATCCCAACAAATCCCGCGATTTCTAAACCAGCTAAAAGGGAAATTAGAATTACTACCGGATGAACGTTGATAGCCCGTCTCATTACTAGAGGTACTAAAATGTGATTCTCAAGCTGTTGAATAACAAGGAAAAATAAGAGGACGTAAATGCCTGTATTTACAGATTGTGACAAACCTACGACCACAGCGAGACCGCCCGCAAAGACGGGGCCTACTATGGGTACTAACTCAAAGACCGCGGCAAAGATCGCAAGGATAAGATTGTATTTAACGCCTAAAATCCATAGGCCGGAAAACACAACGAAACCTATAATCAAAGATAGGATGAGCTGCGCTTGAAACCAATGGCCAATTTTTTTCTTGGAGCGATAATATATACTTAAGACTTTATCCTCTAAATCTTCCGGAAAAACTGCCCTTAAAAATCTACCAACGCCGTCACGACTTAAAGTCAGATAAAAAGAAGTAACAAGAACAGCTACAAGAGAAGTTATGCCGCCCAGTAATTTGCCTAATATTTCTATAAAGGAAGCGCTGCCAGCAAAAAGCGTGTTAGAAATAGACTCGAGATTATTGCTTAAAAGATCCGTGAATTGGGGTGGGACGCCTAGATTCAAAATCTGTCCTGTAATCCCACCTAAATTATTAAATATCCCCCGCAGTTCGAGAATGGCTATAGGGACCACGGTGTATATCATAACAGCCATGATGGTTAAGAATCCCAGAAAAACAGCGATTGTCCCTAAGAGTCTTGGAACCCCCCAAGACTCAAGTTTTATGACTAAAGCATCCAGTGCTGAAGAAAGAAATATAGCTAAAAATAAAACAGTGATTGAATCTTGGGCAAGATAAACAAGCAAAACAAGACCTAGCATGATAACTATGCGCCATAGGGTTGTCCAAGATACTTCAATGTTTAAGCGGTTCACTAGAATTAGTTTAATCCAGCTTGAGTACCTTCTGCAATGCCTCGCGGTCCTTGACTGGCCCGATTACAGCGAGATTTAGCTTCGAGGTTTTGAATATCTCCTCCGCTAGCATCCGTACTTCGCTCGCCTTAACAGCTCTTATTTCTTTCTCTAATTCCTTGGGCGTGAGAATATTGCCAGTGAGTATCTCTTGCGCCCCGTAGAAACGCGACAAATCATCCGAAGTTTCTAGACCAACCATTAAATTCCCAATAAGATGATCTTTAGCTCTCTGCAATTCTTCCGTGCTTATGGACTCCTTACTTAATACTTTAAATTCCGCAAGGACGGCGCCTAGCACTTCTATTAGTCTTTCATGGGCGACACCGAGAGATGCTGAAAGATAACCGTGATCCAACGATAGGTCAGCTTCTGTGCTTATATGATAAACCGCGCCCATTTCTTCTCTTACCTTTTGCCAAAGACGCGAACTCATGCCACCACCTAGAACATCCGAAAGAATCTCCAAGGCATATCGACGTGCATCGAAAATATTAAAAGCTCTCACTCCCAGAACCAGATGGGTTTGGTCTGATTCCTTATACTTGATTTTTATTTTGGGCGAAGATTGCTCTTCAATAGTTTTCGGCTTAGGCAGTTTACTTCCGATTTCCACCGTGGAGAAAATGTTCTTAACTTTCTCTATAACCTCTGCTTCATTGAACTTGCCCGCGATTACAACAACGGTGTGCGAAGCGATATATCTTGCTTTACGATATTTCACAAGGTCATCGCGTTTTAGTTTTTTAATGATTTCTTTTCTACCGCCAATATCCCACCCGGCAGGTTGGTCTCCGTAGAGAAGATCAACAAACAACTCGTGCACGCGCCTCATGGGCATATCTTCATAAGAATTAATTTCTTCAATGACAACCCCACGCTCTTTATCAATTTCTTTGGAATCGAGAATTGGATCTAAATACAAATCAGAGATAACGTCCAAAATTTTATCCAAATGTCTTGCTTCGGCTTTTGCGTAGTAACCGGTAGTTTCACCGCCCGTGAAAGCATTATAAACAGCACCTATACTGTCAAGTTCAGCCGTAATATCAATAGTCCTTGGCCTCATATTCGTACCTTTAAAACACATGTGTTCCAAAAAATGAGAAACACCGTTAACCTCTTTGGTTTCATATTCCGAACCAGCCTCAACTAAAACTAGAACAGCAGCCGTAAGGCTACCGGCCATAGGTACTGTAAGAATTCTTAAGCCGTTCTCTAAAACAATCTTATTTGAGTGCATTCGTTAAATAAGAAATTAAATTTTCTATCAAAACACGTTCTTGTTTCATGGTATCTCTGTCGCGCACGGTTACCGCTTTGTCTTTCAAAGTATCAAAATCAATCGTTACACAATAAGGAGTTCCGATTTCATCTTGACTATAATATCTTTTACCAATATTCCCCCTATCGTCCCAAGCAGTTACAAATTCTTTTCTCAAGTCGGAATAGATTCCTTTAGCCTTATCTATTAATTCGGGTTTATTTCTTAATAAAGGGAAAACGGCAACTTTATAAGGAGCTAATTTAGGTTTAAGTTTCAAAACTATTCTTTCTGATTCTTCTTCGTAGGCATCACAGAGCACAGCTAAAACGGACCTGTCCACTCCCCAAGTGGGTTCAATCACGTGCGGATAAAATCCTTCGCCGGTTTCGGGGTCTTTGTAAGGAGCTTCTTCCTTGAAATGATTTTGAAGATCAAAGTCACCTCGATAAGCCAAGCCGTAAAGCTCCTTCCTGCCGAAGGGATAGTCGTATTCAAAATCTATGGTTTTCTTGGAATAATGAGCCCTTTCTCCATCAGGAATACCTAATTCGTGGACATTGCTTTTGTCTAAGCCTAATTCATCAGTTACCCAAGCCCACATTTCTTCTCTCCAATGTTCAAATGAATCTTTCCAATCAGCTTCCTTAATAAAGTATTCAATTTCCATCTGCTCGAATTCTCTGGTACGGAATATGAAATTACCAGGGGTTATTTCATTTCTAAATGCTTTGCCGACTTGAGCGATGCCGAAAGGAATTTTTCGCCTTGAAGTGTCCAAAACATTTTTAAAATTTACAAACATCGCCTGGGCGGTTTCGGGACGGAAGTAAACTGTATTGGCTGCTTCTTCGGCCGGACCCAGAAAAGTCTTTAACATGAGATTAAATTGCTTTGGTTCTGTAAAATTATTCTTCGCATTGCACGTTGGGCAAGATCCCTCAGAAAACATATCTTTGGGCAAATTCTGATTTTGATTCCTCGCGGCATTAAGCAAAGCTGCGAGCTGATCTGTGCGAAAACGGTCATGACATTTCTTGCATTCAACCAATGGGTCTGTGAAATTAGCCAAGTGGCCACTCGCTTCCCAAACTTTGGGATTCATTATGAGCGCCGCGTCAATGCCTACCATATCATCCCTACCGTGAACAAAACGCTCCCACCAAAGATTCTTGATATTATTTTTCAGCTCTACCCCAAGCGGTCCGTAATCCCAGGAGTTAGCAAGCCCCCCGTATATCTCGCTACCAGGAAAGATAAACCCCCGCCTTTTACAGAGACTTATTATTTTATCCATTAAATCAACCATAGTTTCCCTATTCTACGACAATTCCCTCGCTTTCGCTAATCGTGGAATCGGCGGGCAAGCGAGTGGTAATTGAGATGCTTGAGTTAATAATTTCTGTGCCAATGAATTCGTCAGTCGCCTTGACTTGAGTTGTGGAAAGAAGCGGCATATAATTCCCCTTTTTATCGAGAGTGGGAGTTGCTTCAATTTGAAAAATGGCTTCCGGTTTTTCTCCGGTTATACCGGTTGTCGCAACAAGTCTCTCGATCCTCCAAATTATCTCACCGGTTTCAGAATTAATTTCAGGAGGCGGGCTAGTGTTGCTCTTCGCCGTACCCACAAATACAACACCATCCTCAAGCGAGGCATGAACATTTATATTACTCACATCAGAGGCGTAATTGGTTAAGAGCCAATGAATTGTATATTGGGTAGGTTGCCCAACCTTCGGCGGCCATGGGCCTTTGTTCAAGATCCCGGCTAGAGCATCACGAAAGAATCCGCGTGAGTCAACTTCAATTAAGCCCTCGACTTTCGTTTCCAAAGAAGCAAAATTGGTTGTTTTGTCAGCGGCAACAAGATATGGCACCGTGGGGGAAACAATATTAGCTTCCACCTTTAGAGTGAAGTTTTTGTCGTTTAATCTCCTTATCGGATACGAATCTCTTAATTTGATCACGAAGTTCACGATCCTTTCTTCTCCCGGATTTAAAAGGGCTAACTCTTTGAAATCATTTGAATCCCAGGTGATGGTTTTTGCGATAAGATTCAACTTAGCATTTTTAGTATCTATGGTTTGGAAATTAAACATCTCCCCAGTGAGTTTTGCTCTTAAGTTTATATCTTGCAAACCAACTTGAGTATTGTTTTTGTAGATCAAGGCGTAATTAAGAGTGTCGGCATTATGAGCAACTATGTTTTCACCGTCATTCACCTTGATCTTCAAAGATAGAGGTGAGGCTGAAATAAGCACACGAGAAACTTTTTCGGCTATCACGTAATCGCGCCCCAATAAATTAGTGAGAATTTGGCTTTTAATGTCGAAGCTCGCGTCATCTGGGAAACTAACCAAACCATACGAGGTGAATTTTCCGCTTGTTCTGGTTTCTTCTTCTAAATTATCCGATGTTTTAACGAAGTTCACCGGGTAAAGAACTTTCAAAAAAAGTTTAGGAGACTCTTTAGGGTTTACCGCGCTATAATTAGATGAGATTTCAAATTCCTCGCCGGAGAAAACTTTTTCTGGCACGTTCAAAGTGAGTTTTGTTTCAAGCGGCTTGATCTCCACTTTAAAAGTTTTACTTTTTTCAAAATGAGCCGCGATTGTTCCCGGCGCGTAAGAGAGTTTAACAATGAATTCCCTTACGGAATCATCAGATGGAGTAGCCATAACTTTGAATATTTCTTGATGGGCTCCGCCTATATCTATACTACCCACAACTCTCTCAACAATTTTTTTATCCTGATCGCCATTCACAAGAATGGCATTAGAAGACATCTCCAATTTCAGGGTTGCGTCATTTAAAATATTTCTCGAGTCGTTTACAAAGTTAACTTTAAGATCAAATGGTTCGCCGACCAGTTCTCCCCCATCGGTATTTAGATCGATATTAATACCGCCGGAAGACAAGGCACTCCAAAAGTAAAAGCCGCCGATCATTGTTAACAGTACAAAGATTGAGATATAGATAGCTACTTTAGATTGAAAAAGCTTCATCTTCCTTTAAGCCGGAGTCACAAAAACAACGGCTACACAGAAACATTATATCGCGCGGCGCAAAATAGGCAATTTGTATTGTACGACAATTATCACAGGAAGCGTTCCGAGCGTTATACCCCGTAACTGAAATCAAACGACGATAAGTTGCTTTGCTTATGGGATCCTCCGAAAGTGCTTGTTCCAGTTCATGCCATAAACGCAGATCAGGTACACCGATAGGCGTAAGTTTATTTATAAAATCCAGAAATCTTAAGGAATCCAAGGTAATCTTTGAACTAGAAGAAAGCGCGTCTATCAACTGATGACCATTGCCGTTCGCCTCGACAATTCTAACTTTAGCTATGCTACCTAGGGTAAGATGGCCGGATAGTTTCGAAGTGATGCGGCGGATGCTCTTGACTTTGACAATCACCTTACCCAAATCTTTGGTATACAAAGTGAGAGTCCCGTCTAATTCACCTTTTGGTTCCCGGGATAAAACGATTGCTTTGGTATAGTGCTCAACCATTGGGGAAGTATATAGTATAAAGTATATAGTATGCAGCAAATTAGGGAGGGTTATTCACTTGCTTGTCCAACAAAAAGATTAGGTGTATGCTTCTTGAGAAGCGCTATCAGTTTGGTTCCCCGCCGAACGAGCTTGTTGCGATGAGCAACACGGAAACCCAACCGTAAATTGGGAAACTGATGTCGGCCAAAAACCGGAGTCAGTTGCAGAGGTTAAGACAGTAATGTCTTAACAAAACAAGGTGGTAACACGGGTTCAACCTCGTCCTTGTTCTTCGGAAAAATTCGAAGAACGAAGGCGAGGTTTTTAATTTCCGGCAAATTCACATGAAAATAATGGTAATCAAAATAGGAAGTAGCGTGCTTTTAACCCAACGCAACAAATTGGATGAATTTCGACTTGCTCATATTACCGACCAGATAATTGCTTTGAAAGAGAAAAACATCGGCGTGATTTTAGTGATTTCGGGCGCGGTAGCCTGTGGAGCAAAATTCGTCGATTTTTCGTTAAACGACCGGGATTCAAAACAAGCCGCGGCGGGCGTTGGCCAAGCGTATGTAATTTCCGTGATTCAACGGATTTTTTCGAAGAAAAATCTCCAAATTGCCCAGATTCTCATAACCAAAGATTTGTTGAATTTAGAAGTTCAGAAGCAAAAAATTAGTAAGCTACTAAAATACTATTTGCAAATTGGCATAGTGCCTGTACTCAATGAGAATGACGTTATAGCGCTTAACGATTTTGGTGGAAACGATTTTCTTGCGGTAGAGATTGCGCGTATTCTCGGAGCAACCCAGATTATGATTCTCTCTACGATGAAAGGTTCTGAGTTCGGCGTTGGCGGCGGAGAAAGCAAGCGAATAGCTCTGCAAAGAGCAGACGGAATGGGCATTAAATCGTTAATTGCGAATGGAAAAGTAAAGAACGTTATATTAAAGGCGTTATGAACAAACGTATGTTACAAAAAATTTGTCAATCGGCGCAACTACTTTCTCAAACATCGGAAAAATCGAGAAACTTTTGCCTATTTAGGCTTGGAGAGATTATTAACGCGCGGCGCAAAGCTATCGTTACAGCAAATAAGGAAGATCTCTTGATGGCGGAAAAGAAGGGTTTGTCACCAACATTATTACAACGATTGAAACTCGACAATGATGGTATTACCCAAATTATCAGAGAAGTCCGATTAATTAGCGAACTCGATAGTGTCATGGGTAAAATTATTGAGAAGAGATTAATCACAAACGGTTTGGAACTCCACAAAATCGCTGTACCGATCAGGGTTATTTTGGTTATTTACGAATCACGCCCGGAGGTAACGATTGACGTTGCCGCGTTGTGTATCAAATCAGGCAACGCAACTATTTTGAAAGGTGGCCCCGAAGCGATAAATACTAACCGTGAACTATTTAAATGTATCGCGTACGCACTCAAGGAATCGGGAATGGACAAAGCAACTGTTGCGCTTGTTGAAACAAGAGATGAGATCAGCAAATTGCTACGCGAGGATACATTTATTGATCTGGTCGTCGCGCGAGGTGGCTATGGTCTTATGAAAGCGGTACGGAAACAATCAATAATTCCGGTTCTGGCTCATTCAGCCGGAGGAGCAAGAATTTACATAGACCAAAGCGCTGACTTTGTCATGGCAAGGAAAATCATTATCAATGCTAAGACAAGTAAGCCCTCTGCCTGCAATTCGCTCGATACAATAGTGATTCATCAAGCTATTGCCAAAGCATTTATCCCGCTCATTGCCAAGGATTTATCCAAACATGGAGTAGAAATCGTAAAAGGTATCGCGGCATATAAGAGAGAATTTCTGGATTTAAAAGTTGCGCTTAAAGTAGTCAAAAACATTGAAGAAGCGACCACGTTCATCAATCGTTACAGCAAGAAACACTCCGAAGGCATCATTGCTTCTGACGTTAAAGTAATCGAGAGGTTTACCAATGCGATTGATGCGGCATCTGTATTTGTTAATTGCTCGACGCGTCTGCACGATGGCTATGTTTTTGGATTTGGTTCAGAAATGGGGATTGCAACCGGCAAATTCCACGCGCGTGGGCCGGTTGGATTACGCGAATTATTAACATATAAATGGAAAGTGTATGGCAATGGACAAATTAGAAAATAAAAAATTGGCAATTATAGGGTCGGGGCATATTGCGCAAGCGCTGGTATCCGGACTCATTAGCGGTGGAGTCATTAATCCTCGTTGCATTACTATTTCTAATCCATCGGGTCTTAACCTTAAGATGATAAGACGGAAATTCGGTGTCAATATTATTAAAAACAACTTGACTGCCGTAGCTCGCGCGGATTGGGTTTTTCTTGCAATCAAACCCTTTGTCGTGAAAAAAGTTCTCACGGAATTACATAATCATATTAACGACAAACTAATGATTTCCCTTGCGGCAGGAGTAAGTTTGAAACTCCTTAAAAGTTACGCACCCGGTAGCGATGCGCAATTTATACGCGTTATGCCTAATATATCTATCGCTCACAATGAGGGGGTTATCGACATCTTCACGGCCCGGGGCATTCGAAGTATTGAAGAAGCAACTCTCCGCAAGGTTATCCGAAGTTTGGGTTACCTGCTGGAAACAAAACGAGAAAACGACCTGGACACCTTAACGCTTGTTTCGGCATGCGGCCCAGCGGTAGTCTCAAGGTTTATTGAAATGGTCGTTAACTACGGAGTGAACGCTGGTTTCTCACAGCGGACCGCGCGAGAAGTTGCTCTACAAACATTTATGGGGACACTTGCGTATCTTCATAAATCAAAGAGGTCTCCTTCCGCCATGACACAGATGGTTGCTACAAAGGGTGGTGTAACAGAGGCTATACTGGGCAAGTTAGAAGAGGGAGGTTTTGATAAAATGTTTGAAACCGCAATGGACATTGGTAAAGATAGAATCGAAAAATCAAAGCGGATGTTAATGAGAGTGACAACTAATAGATCTTGTGAATTCTCAATAATGAGAAAGTCGGCGCGGTTCTAGTTGACGCCAAGTCCCAAAACGTTATCTCGTTCTTGACATTTTGGGGTGATTGGACTACCCTAAAAGGGTGATAAAGCTCTCTAAAACAGGGCTTTTATTGCACAAAATGAGTAAATATATTGCTTTAGTTGCTCTTTTTGTAGGATTGGGAATCTTTAAAATAGGGGTGATGGAAGGGGCGGTCGAACATTTAGCTTATAATGGTAACTATCCTTATGGTTACGAGAGCACGCTAGTGAACCAAAACCCTATCTCACCCGAACCTTGGTCAGTAAAAGCCAGAATTACAGCATACTCAAGCAGAGTTGAGGAAACCGATGACACACCTCACATCACTGCTTCTGGAACAAACGTCAGACCAGGGGTCGTAGCCGCCAACTGGCTACCCTTCGGAACGAGAGTAAAAATTCCGGAGTTGTTCGGTCAAAAAGTTTTCGTGGTAGAAGACCGGATGCACAAGAGAAACGGAGATAAATTAGACGTGTGGTTTCCATCTACAGAAGAAGCGCTACGGTTCGGCACGCAAGTGGCTCGAATCGAAGTATTATAGCAGCAAAAACCCGGTCAATCATGGCCGGGTTTTTGTTTTTTTACAATTTAATTATCTGCTCACGTCGTAACCAACTCGGATATTACTCCCCTCGGCTTTGATTTTTCTTATAGTCATCTCTTTTATATCGGAGAGATTACTCACATGAGTACCTCCACAAGGAACCCCGAAGTCGCCATACATAACAATTCGCGCCGGTTTTCCTTCTGGGATGTAATCCGGAACGAAGTGGCAAAATTCTTTCATTCTGCCTTTATCCATAAAAAGCACCTTTGTTTGTCCGCCCTCTTTAATGAATTTGTTGCAAAGGTTTTCAATGTCGGCTTTAAGCTTTTCTTTATCCAAGCTTTCAAGATTTCCAGAATATTCAACGTAAGGACCTTCCGGGAAATGATACCCCTTTCCCGGAATCCAACTAAGTTTCAACTCGTAAACTGCCATATCAACCACATGGCCAGCGGAATGAATACGGCTGTTAAGTTCTCGTCGTTCTTTTTGAACCGAGCACCGCACGCTTTCTTCCTCTTTAAAAGATCCTGTTTCAAACTCGCCGATGTGTTTCACTAGGCCATCAACAAATCTGACTTCTTCAACAATAAATTTCGCGGAGTCTCCACTAATAACCCCCTTATCGTAAGGCTGTCCCCCACCTTGCGGATAAAATATAGTCTGATCCAAGATAATGATATCTCTTCCATTCTCTTCGGCTATCCCAAGAACCTTAGAGTCGACATCAAGTAAGGTAAAATCTTCGAGGTAAATTAGTTTCGTGGATTCCATTAATTAATATGCTTGACCGAAAAGCCATCGGTGTTTCGCCGGTTTCCCACAATATACACAAGCGCCATTTTCTTCTTTTATAGGTATGGGCAAACATCTCGTCGTTGCTTTTGTCTCCTCTTTTATTTTCCTCTCACATTGCTCGTCTTCGCACCAAAAAGCGGAAAGAAAGCCCCGATCCTCGGAAAGCGTCTTTTTAAACTCATCGTAGGCTTCAACACTTCTCGTGTTCACGCTCAAAAACTTTTCCGCTTCTTCATAGAGGTTCTTCTGTACCTGGACCAGGAGATCATTGACCCTCTCCACCGATTCGTTCACGCTGAAATTCAGCTTCTCACGCGTATCACGCCTCACGACTGTGATTGTTTGCGCCTGAATTTCCTTGGAACCAATCTCTACTCTCAAAGGGACCCCTTTGAGTTCCCATTCATTGATTCTGGAGCCCAATGTTTCGTTCTCTGAATCATCAACTTTTACCCTAATTCCAGATGAAATGAGGTTTTTCGCGATGGCTTCGCAAACCCTCAAAATTTCATCCTCAACTTTTACGGGTAGTACAATGACCTGAATTGGCGCCAAGCGCGGCGGTAATCGCAAGCCGTTGTCATCACCGTGCGCCATAATAAGGCCGCCAATCGATCTTGTCGATAATCCCCAACTCGTTTGCCAAACATATTTCGGTACTCCCTCTGGACTTTGAAACTTGATATCAAAAGCTTTAGAAAAATTCTGTCCCAAGTCATGCGCCGTGCAACCTTGTAGAGCTTTTCCTTCTGGCATCAAAGATTCATAAGTAAGGGTAACATCCGCTCCAGCAAATTTCTCCGATTCCGATTTTCTACCCAGATATCCGGGTAAAGCGAAAAGTTCCCGATAAACTTTTGCGTACATTCCTATCGCCCACGACACCATGCTCCAAGCTTCTTCGTGAGTCGCGTGAGCAGTATGTCCCTCCTGCCAGAGAAACTCTGTGGTGCGCAGGAAAAGATAAGTCCTTTTTTCCCATCGCACAACATTGTTCCATTGGTTCATCATCAAGGGAAGGTCGCGCCATGAATGTATCCACCTTGCGTAGGCATCGTACATTATGGCTTCACTCGTTGGCCGCACCACTAATTTTTCCTGTAGTTCTTCGCCACCGCCTATCGTTACAACGGCAAGTTCTGGTGAAAACCCCTCCACATGGGTTTGCTCCTTCTTCAAGAGCGACTCGGGAATAAACAATGGGAAATAGGCGTTCGCGACACCCTTGTCTTTTATGAGACGATCCATTTCCTTTTGAATCAACTCCCAAATCGCAAATCCGTAGGGCCGATAAATCATCGTGCCCTTAGCAGGGCCGTAGTCGGCTAATTCTGCCAAGAGAACAACTTTGTTATACCATTCGGAAAGATTTTCTGATTTCTTGGGAAGATCCCGTTTCGTGAAATCCATATTTAAAATGATTGTTTATATCTTACATCAACCTAGAACCCGGTCAATTCCGAACAAATCAGAAAAAGCGAAGTAACTATCTAAAAATTCGTTTACAAAATAGTTTCAATCAGTTAATCTTGGAGTATAAAGAAATTATATTTTATAACGCAACGAACTCCCTTGGCCACCGAAGCCACGGCGCTGGCGGGATGGCATGCAAAAACAATTCCCGATGTGTTTCTCGCGCTCCGTTCACGTGAAGACGGTTTAACAGAGAGGGAAGCAACAGAGCGTCTTCAAGAATACGGACCAAATCGACTTCCTCACGGGAAGGTAGATAGCCCGGTCTTTATTTTCATAAGACAATTTCAAAGTCCGCTAATTTACATTCTCTTTGCCGCGGCGGGCATTGTCTTTATCATGGGAGAAGTTATTGATGCTTCGATTATCTTCGCAGTACTTCTTTTTAACGCGACCGTGGGAACGATTCAGGAGGGCAGAGCGCAAAACGTACTTCTTGCTTTAAAAAAGTTCGCTGAAACTTCGGCCACTGTAGTGCGAGATGGAAAAGATCTTATCGTTCCGGATACCGAGGTGGCATCTGGGGATATTATTGTATTGCAAGAAGGAGAGAAAGTGCCAGCTGATGCGCGAATTATTTTCGTAAATAATCTGAAAGTTGATGAAGCGAGTCTCACCGGAGAGCCGGGGTCCGTAAATAAAACGGGGGCAGTATTGCCTGCCGATAACCTACCAGTGGTTGATCAAAAAAATATGGTATTCAAAGGCACGCATATTTTGAGTGGAAACGGCACCGCGGTTGTTGTGACTACCGGACTTAGGACAGAAATTGGAAAAATTGTACAGAAAATCTCCGCGATTGATACCGAAATTCCTTTGAAAACTAATATTCGTTATCTCTCGCGCCTTATTATCGCTACGGTAGCTGTGATCAGCATCTTATTAATTATTCTAGGCGTTCTTTCCGGTAAATCCATAAAAGAAATGTTTATTATCACAGTTGCACTCTCGGTCTCTATCATTCCGGAGGGATTGCCGATTGTAATGACCTTGGTTTTGGCAACTGGCGTTCGGAGAATGTCAAAACGCAATGTGCTGGTGAAGCGATTACAAGCGGTGGAAGCATTGGGACAAACAAAAATTATCGCAGTGGACAAAACTGGAACGCTTACGAGAAACGAAATGGTTATTCAAGGGGTGTATGTGGACGGTAAAAATTTTGAAATCACCGGTAGTGGATATGAGCCGAAAGGCGAGGTCATTCTTGAAAGCAAGATTATTGATCCCCTAAATCACCCTGAACTGCTTTTTAGCGGAAGAATCGCTGCCTTTTGTGCCAACGCACGGCTCTCATTTTTGGAAGAAACCGATACTTGGAAGATCGCGGGTGATCCCACCGAGGCGGCCATGTTAGTGTTCTCTCAAAAAATTGGATTCTCCCACGACGCGTTGGAGCAGGAAATACCGAAAATTTTCGAATTGCCGTTTGAGTATCGAAGAAAGTATCATGCCACAATTCGAGTGGTTGAAGAGAAAAATTTCCTTACCATCGTTGGCGCACCGGAGAAAGTGCTTAAGCTTTGCAAAAAACTTTGGCACAAAGACGGAACTGAAACTCTTAACGAGAAAAAGAGGAATGAACTTGAAGCAGTATTTCATAAATTTGCCCAAAACGGTTTTCGAGTAGTGGCTTATGCCGTGAATGAAGATACTGATCGGAGTTTTGATCAAGATGCGATACCCTCGCTCGCTTTCGTTGGTTTTTTCAGTATGAATGACGCCCTTCGTCCAGAAGTTAAAGAGGCAATACAAAGAATTAGGCTGGCCGATATGCGCGCGGTGATGATCACGGGCGATCACCATCTCACGGCACAGGCAGTTGCGAAAGAGGCGGATATTTGGCGCGAAGGCGATGATGTCCTTACTGGGGAACAAATCGATATAATGTCGGAGGAGGAACTAACGGAGGAGCTCGCTCGTACTACCGTCTTTGCGCGGGTTACACCAGATCACAAATTTCGCATTATTCAAGCATATCGCAAACGAGGCGAAATCGTAGCAATGACCGGAGATGGCGTTAATGACGCGCCGTCGCTTGTGGCCGCTGATATTGGCGTCGCTATGGGAAAAATCGGAACAGAAGTAGCAAAAGAAGCTTCGGACATCGTGCTTCTCGACGATAACTTCGCAAGTATAGTTTCAGCCGCTGAAGAAGGCAGAGCGATTTACAAAACAATCAAGAAGGTCATTCTTTATCTTTTCTCAACGAGTATGGGGGAAGCGTTAGTCATCGCTAGCGCACTTGTTTTAGGCTATCCATTACCACTTGTCGCCGCTCAAATCATTTGGCTTAATTTTGTGACCGACGGCTTCCTTGACGTCGCTCTAGCCATGGAACCAAAAGAAAAAGAACTCATGCAAGAAAGATTTGAGCGACCTAAAAAATGGATCGTGGACGGACTTATGGCGCAAAGAATGTTTTTTATGGCATTACCGATGGCTATTGGAACGCTCTATCTTTTCAGGGGTTATTTCGAAACCGATATTATTAAAGCGTGGACGGTTTCGCTCACGATGCTTGCAGTATTCCAATGGCTCAATGCTTGGAATTGCAGATCCGAGAGCAAATCTATTTTTCAGATGAATCTGTTTTCCAATAAGTTTTTAGTTGGGGCGACAATCGTCGTCATTGCTCTTCAATTATTTGCAGTTTATAGCCCTTTCATGCAGAAATTTTTACACACCACACCGCTTGAGTTTTCAGAATGGCTTATAATTATTCCAATTGCCGGGTCGATCATCCTGGTCGAGGAGATGCGCAAACTTTTTTACCGAAGAAAATTAATCTGAATGTTTACGATATTCTTTACAATCATCAAGAAATATATCCACGACAGACCAAAGATTAAAAAAGTAGTTGGCTTTATTTTAATTCTTGTTGGCCTGGCCGCTTTTTTTACTCCGCTCACCCCCGGTTCATGGCTAGCAATTATCGGTCTTGAATTATTAGGTGTGCGGATTTTGTTTTTTGATAAATTTAAATTTTGGAAGAAAAAAACAAGTTAGGGTGAAACGGTTTTGTCAAAATAATTGATTTATTGAAAGCTTAAAATACTCCTGGTATTTTCAACAGTTTTAAAAGCGCCACTGAAACAGGTTTGCAACATAAAATCTCTACTGTCAAGTGCGCGGGAGAGGAGTCGAACCTCCACGCCTTTCGGCACTACCACCTCAAGGTAGCGTGTATGCCATTTCACCACCCGCGCAACAAAAGAATTAAGCTAGGCTACGCGCAACTTTTTCCTGGCTTCTTTCTTCGAGATAGTCCTTAAGTAGTATAGTTTGGCTCGGTGAACTTTACGAGGTGAACTTATCACTTCTACCTTATTAATAGCTGGCGAATGTATTGGATAGATCTTCTCTACTCCTACAGCGGAGAGTGTCGTTCTAACTGTAAAAGTAGAACCTGTTTGACTGCCATGCTTTCTTGCTAAAACTATCCCTTGAAAAGTAGAACCGTTTTTCTCGTAGACCTTGACTTCGCTTCCCGGCTTTATTTTATTGAGCGTTTCTTCACTAATCATCGGAATCAAGTTTAGCCGAGGCGAGATAGTCAGTCAAGTCAGTCGGTAAATCAGCCGTGAGTTTGATTTTCTTGCCTGGTTTCAAGGCAAATTCTAATGAATAAGCGTGGAGGAACAGTCGATTGAGTGTAGACTTCTTTTTCCCGTATAGTTTATCACCTACCACAGGGTGCCCTAGGGAGGCCAAATGGACTCTTATCTGATGAGTCCTACCAGTTTTGGGGTAAACTTCAAGCAGAGAATATTGATCACTCACGTTACTTACAGGCAGGCCCGTCTGCCGGTGAGGCAGATATTCTTTAACCTTATATTCAGTAACGGCGGATTTCACCATCTTAGCGTTTTTAATAAAGACAGTTCTTTTGATGCTCCCCGATTTCAACCCAATAGGCTTATCTATTGTTCCTTTTTCCGTAGCAACTTTACCCCAAACTAAAGCTAAATAAGTTTTCCTAATTTCGCGTTTTTGAAAAAGATTTTTTAAGTATTCAAAATACTCTTGATTTTTAGCTATGAGGATAATTCCTGAAGTGTCTTTGTCTAAACGATGAACGATACCGGGGCGAGTTTCTGGGTCATCGCCAACACTTTTTATTTGAGGGCAATACTCCAAAAGCCAATGAACTAAGGAAGGCTCTTTGGTCTTGAGTCTAACAGGATGGACCAAAAGCCCAGCCGGTTTATTGATCGCTATAAGGTTTTTGTCCTCGTATACAATTTGAATGTTTAGGTTATGGTAGGTAGGCATGTCCTTAATCATACAGTAACTTGTGTTTTAATTGTGCTTTCAAAAGAATAAGGCGTATAATCACGCCATGCGAGAAAAATTGAAAAAATTTGAGGAACTATCGGTAAATGCAACTAATTGGGTAGGCACAACGAATTCAATTTTGGTACATACGACTCTTTTTATTGGCGCTTTTATTTTGCCTTACGCCGGCGTACCGTTGGATGACGTTCTTCTCATATTAACTACGATAGTTTCACTCGAGGCAATCTATTTAGCAATTTTTATTCAAATGTCCGTGAATCGAAACCTTAAAAACTTGCAGGAGGTAGAACAAAATATTGACGAGATTCAGGAAGATGTTCGTGAGATATCAGAGGATGTTGACGAGATTCAGGAAGATGTTCGTGAGATATCAGAGGATGTTGACGAGATTCAGGAAGAAGAGAAAAAAGATGAGATTCATGAGGAAAAAACCAAAGTTACACTTGAAAAGATAGAATCAGGACTTCAGAAACTTTTGAGTGACGTTGAAACGCTCAAGCAACAAACTCCTGAAATTTGATAACCTCTCTACGCTGTATTGGTGCGCCCACGAGGGATTGAACCTCGGACCTTTTGCGTGTCATGCAAACGCTCTACCACTGAGCTATGAGCGCTAAAACGGTGTGGTTTTACAATACCACTCAAACCTATTTTATCCGAAACGGCTAAACAAACACAACTATTTACCCGAGTACCATGACGGCAAGGTTCTCCTCGGGGTGCGATATCCCCGAACACAACTTGAAACCCAGCTTTTCAGCGAGAGTGATTGAAGCGTTGTTTTTTGTCTTAAAAATGGCCCATAGTTTCGCTTCAGGAAATACCTTAAGATAGGTATCAATAGCAAACCTCGCAAACTCTCGCATGTATCCCTTACCCCGAAATGGGTTATAACTTCTATAGGAGATCGTGTGCCAGTTTTCGGCGTCCAGTTTTTTTTCTTCTGCTAATTCCACTGCGGAAAAATATTTCATGGATTTTCTGCCTAGAGGTTTTGACCCGAACCAGACGATAGCCGCTAGCGAACCACTTTTTTTATGAACCAAAGCAAACGGGGTTCGGCCTTTCGCATACCACTCTTCGTACGATCCTTCGCCGAAACGTTTTTTATCGGACGTATTCTCCTGAAGTTCCAGGTCGTCCTCTGAAAGAGAGTAGTGCTTCAACTGCGTTGCCATATATTTATCAAGACCCGCGATCGCAACAAAATGATCGCCGTCGTTTGTAACTACATCCGCGATTGGAACGCTCTCGTAAAGCCCCGGAGGAAATGAAAGTTTGGCCTTCAGAATATACGGTTTGATTTCCATGCCTTCAGACGGAGAGAGCGCCAAATTTTTGCCCTGCTTTCGTAAACGCAGTTACTGCCTTTATAATATCGTCTTTTGTGTGAGCGGCCGATATCTGTACTCTAATGCGCGCCTTCCCTTTGGGAACGACCGGATATGAGAAACCGATGACATATATTCCATCATTCAAAAGCTCTTTTGCCATTTCCCCAGCCCAGCGGTCATCCCTAAGCATTATGGGTGTAATGGGATGCTCCACATCGGCAACGCTAAAGCCGGCTATTTTCATCTGCTCGCGGAAGAATTTCGTGTTCTCCCAGAGTCGATACCTCATTTCCGGATGCTCGTCCACATACTTCAAGACAAAAAGAGAGACGCCCGCGATACTGGTGTCTAACGCGTTTGAGAATAGGTATGTCCGCGACCTCTGACGCAGGAAGTCGGCAGCTTCCTTTCGAGTCGCGTTAAACGCCCCGCCTGCCCCGCCGAGAGCTTTACCGAAAGTTGACGTAAGAAAATCCACGCGCCCCATGGCTCCGGTATATTCCGGCGTACCACGGCCTGTTTGCCCGAGAACCCCCGTCGCATGCGCGTCATCTACCATGACGAGCGCTCGATATTTATCAGCCAGATCACAGATTACCTTTAAAGGCGCGATGTGCCCATCCATGGAGAATACGCCGTCTGTTGCGATGACTTTCAAACGTTTTTCTGAAGTTGTTCTCAATTTCTCTTCCAAATCTTCCATATCCATGTGTTTGTAAACATAGCGTTCGGCTTTTGAAAGACGCATCGCGTCGATGATAGAGGCATGATTCAATTCATCGGATATGATTGCGTCTTCTTCGCCGAAAAATGTCTGAAAGAGTCCTAAGTTAGCCATGAAGCAAGATGAATACAAAACTGCATCTTCGGTGCCGAGGAATTTTGCCGTAGCGGATTCAAGCTCTTTATGCAAAGTCTGCGTCCCGCAAATGAAACGAACCGACGCTAAACCAAATCCCCAGCGCTTCAAGGCTTTATCCGATTGAATCCGGAGTTCTTTGGTACCCGAAAGACCGAGATAGTTATTGGAACAGAAGTTAAGAAGCTGCCTGTCTCCGACTAAGATTTCTCTGCCTTGAGGTGATTCTAGCACCCGTTCCTCTTTCCAGATTCCATCATCGCGGATGTTTTGCAATTCTTTCTCCAGTATGGGCTTTAAGTCGTTGTACATGACTAGCCGTTGATTTTGAAAATGACTTTGGGGTTCTCGTTCATGGATTTTTCAAAGCTTTCCGGAGTGAAATTCTTGAATGAGATGATGGTTCCTTCACCTTTCTTAAGGATAATGTTCCAGATGGCATCCTGAATCCCATTTGCTTTGTTGTTCATAATTCGCTGGGTTATCTGCCAAGTGCGGAAAATCTGCCGACCGATGATATTGTGAATAGTGAGACCTCTCACGATGACACGCGAAAATTTAGGAATTGTAAGATCACCGTCCTTGATGCCAAAGAGTACAACATGCCCGCCTCTTCTCGTCGCATCAATACAGTTATTCACAGACGAGAACGGTCCGGCCATTTCCATGGAAATATCCACACCCTTGCCGTATGTGAACTCCATAATCCTAGCAATGACTGCGGGATCAGATTCCCACTCATTCGTCTTTTGTTTTTTCTCTATCTGTATCGTTTCATGAGCGCCCAAATCCTTTGCCATTTTCAGATTCGCGGGATTCACATCTATTGCGATAACTTTCGCCGCACCGAAATTGCGCGCAAGGAGAATGGAAAATAAGCCGATAGGGCCGCAACCGAATATGGCGACACGTTGACCTCGAAAATCGACTGATGTCGCCGCGTGTATGGCATTCCCGAACGGGTCATAAATAGAGGCAATTTCAGGCCGAACACGACTGATGTCAACCGGCCATAGGTTCTTTGCCGGGATTTTCACGTATTCCGCGAATATACCGTCAATAGAAATTCCGAGAATGGATTCGTTCAAACACACGTGTGCCTCACCGAGCCGGCACTGATAGCATCTGCCACAGGTAATGTGTGAATCACCTGATACCAAACTCCCTATTTCTATTTTCGCTTTGTTCTGTAAATCGGGGTCATAGTACAGGCGATGTACCATAGAACCGGCTTCTACTATCTCACCCACGAATTCATGACCGGTAATACGCACAGTTTTCCCTTCCTTCATAAGAGAACTGTGAACCATATCTCTGAAAGCGGTCCGATACCAAAGCCCTTTATCCGACCCGCACATGCCCGCATATCTGATTTTAAGAACGACCGAGAGAGCATCTTCGGGATTCTTAGTCTCGTCCAAAACCGGCATGGGAATGTCACGCAAGAGGAAACCACTGGACTCTTCCCACCCATTATTTTTTACGTCCAATGTTAGGGCTTTAACATTCTGCATATCCGTATTCTATACTATGCGCGCCTCAAAAGGTAAGCTGGTAGTGCATTAAAAGTGGGTGTGGAAGGAATTGAACCTTCGACTTCTATCTTATCAGGATAGCGTTCTACCACTGAACTACACACCCAAAGATTTATGGTTTTATTGTCTTACAAGCCCAAGGCCTCGAAACCCTTGATATCAAACTCGATTAAATCTCCGCTACCCGCGGTTTGAGACCTTAAAGCACGCAGTAAATTATTACTCAAAAACCCTAAAGAGTAAATGACTGTGGCAATCGTGAAAATGAATGTTACCACAGCGGCGGTGATAAGTGCTTTTTGGAAGTTATTTGATTTCTTTGACATAAATATCAATTATTGGTGAAAAAAACCTCTCCATTTAGGATCGCGTTGAATCTCACGCCTTGACTCACGATCTCAAAATTCAAGAGGTTCACGAAGTAATTGCTTGCCTCAATGTCTTTAATAAAAGAAATTATATTTGTATAATCGCCGGTCACATTCATTTCCAATCTTATAAATCCCGGCTTTTCATCTTTGGGAGCTATTTCTTCGCCGAATTTTGATCCGAAACTCAATCCTCTGGCTCTCGCAAAATCGTTAAAATCACGGCTTACCGCGAAAAGAGAATCCCTCCTTGGTAGAACGCCGTTTAATTTCAAAAGGGCGGTTTCAGCTGTCTTTTCCTGCTCCTTAAGTTTACCCAGGTTAGTTATATCTACGACTCTGCGGAAAAGCTTAGCTCTGGTTTCACCAATGAGATTTGCTTTGTTAGAAATATCAAAGCCCAAATAAAAGACGGCTATTGCTATTATTGATATAATGCCGAGAGTAAACGATAAATTGGAAAATAGACGGAATTTAAAACTTCGTTGCATTCCTAAATATGATAGTATAAAACGGTATGGATATAAAGATTACAAATTGGGGAGACTTACCGCAACTCTTGAAAGAGATTGCTCAGTCACCTAAACAACTTTTCTCGATTGGTGAATTGCCTCGTAATCATGAACTAACAATAGCTTTGGTAGGAACGCGTAAAGCTTCCATGGCAGGGATAAAAACAGCTCAAGATTTCGCGCGAAAATTTGCCTCTTTAGGAATCGTCGTTGTAAGCGGTTTGGCAATGGGAATCGACACTGCCGCTCACCGCGGCGC
>CAZFGN010000003.1:17266-21254 GCA_964518695.1 uncultured Candidatus Saccharibacteria bacterium | reverse complement strand
AATGAAAATCTGGCCAAGAAAATTATCGCCGAAGGCGGAGCTGTTGTTTCGGAGTACGTTGCAGGAACACCATCTTTCAAACAAAACTTTATCCAAAGGAATAGGATCATAAGCGGTTTGTCTCTGGCAGTTATAGTTATCGAAGCCCCATTAAAGTCCGGGGCGCTCGCTACCGCAAGTTTCGCGGCTTCACAAGGAAGAGAAGTTTTTGTTGTACCAGGGCCGGCAAATCACCTAAACTATGCCGGCTCACACGCCCTTATTAGAGACGGGGCAAGACTTGTAACTTCACCTCAAGATGTTATTGATGACCTTGGGTTGAAAATTTTGTCCGCACCCGAGACCGAAAAGGAAAAGTCGTCCACCCGTCTTAAACTTACTAGCAATGAAAGTATTGTTCTAGATCGCATCAAGGGACATGGTTTACCTCTAGAGGTTGACAAAATAATTGAACTAACTAACCTTTCTCCCCAGATAGTCAATCAGACACTCACTTCTTTAGCCATCAGAGGATTTATACAAGAGGCGGGCGGAGGTTACACTATATAGATATCATGCTCAGTCAGCATAACTATAACAAGATTAACTAGAAGTTTATGAAATTAATAATAGTAGAATCGCCTACCAAAGCTAAAACCATCGGCAGGTTTTTGGGCAAAGATTTTAAGGTGGAATCTTCTTATGGCCACATCCGTGATCTTCCTAAAAACAACAAGAAGGCTATAGACATAAAAGGCGGATTTATTCCCCACTACGAGATCGTTAAAGGCAAAGAAAAAATGATTGAAACCCTGCGCGGAATCGTTCGTAAGGCGGATGAAGTTTTTTTGGCAACTGACCCGGATCGCGAGGGAGAAGCTATAGCTTGGCACCTTATTCAAGCTTTAGGTCTGAATAAAATCGGAAATATTAAACGGATTGCCTTCCATGAAATTACTGAATCAGCAATCAAGGAAGCGCTTAAAAATCCCCGAGGCGTTGATATAAACCTCGTCGATGCTCAACAAGCGCGGCGAGTCTTAGATCGCCTAGTTGGCTATGATTTGAGCGGCCTTATTTGGAAGAAGGTCCGTTATGGTCTTTCAGCTGGACGCGTGCAATCCCCGGCACTTCGCATTATTATGGAGCGTGAACGGGAAATCCGCGCATTTGCGCCAGAAGATTTTTGGGTACTTACGGGAATTTTCGAGACCCTTAAGAAAGAAACGCTTACACTTACCTGTGTTAAAGAGCCGCGTGAAGAAAAAGAGGCGAAACGAATTCTCGCCGCAGGTTTTGCGGGAACATGGCGGGTTACTGACGTAAAAGAGAGTGAAATGAAACGCTACCCGCGCCCCCCTTTCACTACTTCCACCTTACAACAAGCCGCCTCGACTCGTTTGGGACTTTCTCCTTCACGGACTATGGCCACAGCTCAAAAACTCTACGAGGCAGGGCATATTACATATATGCGAACAGATTCCACTATGATTAGTATTCAAGCCCAAAGACAGATCTTAACCTTTATTCAAAAAAAATTCGGGAAAGCTTATGCCGAGACCCGAATATATAAAACCAAAAGTAAGTTGGCTCAAGAAGCTCACGAACCAATACGGCCGACAAACGCTTCTATAGAGAGTGCTGGTTCCACGCCAGAACAAAATAAGCTTTACCGTCTCATTTGGCAGAGAGCCATTGGGAGCCAGATGAAAGAGGCTCTTCTCCTTAAAACTCGGACTGCCGCTAATATTAAAGAAGATATAATACCAGAATTCACCGTAACCGGCTCCCGACTATTATTTGACGGCTGGCTCAAAGCAGATCCAGAAGCGCGCGGCGAAGATATTGAAGTACCAGAGGTGAAAACCAATGACCCGTTAAAACTCATTGATTTGGCAACGGAGGAAAAACAAACCGAAGCTCCAAACCGTTACACAGAAGCCGGGTTAGTTAGAGAACTTGAAAAGCGTGGTATTGGTAGGCCTTCAACCTATGCCTCCATTACGAAAACCTTAGCCGATCGCGGTTATGTGATAAAAAACGGCAAAACACTATACCCTACCGATGTGGGAGACGTTGTAAGCACCTTTTTGGAAAAGAATTTCGGAAGTTACGTAAGTGACACTTTCACTGCCGAGATGGAGAACGAACTCGACGAGATAGCGAAGGGCTCTCGAGAATATAGTAAAACCCTTAAAGACTTTTACGGACCGTTCTCAAAAGAGGTAGTATCAAAGGAAGATATACCGAAGCTCACCGATTTAGGGGAAGCTCCAAAAGAATTTATTTGTCCTAAATGCGGATCCCCTATGGTTATGAAACTCGGTAAGAATGGAACCTTTATGAGTTGTTCGCGTTTTCCAGAGTGCGCGGGTACTCGCAGTGCTCACGGCACTGTTATGGAACCGGAGAAGCCTATTGGCGAACATCCAGAATCTCATCTACCAATTTTTGTTTTGAACGGCCGCTTCGGGCCTTACGTTCAGATCGGACAAAAATCCAAAGAAAATCCGAAGCCTAAGAGGGCGAGCATACCTTCCGCCGTTGATCCAAGTTCGATAACATTACAGGATGCACTTATTTATTTGAGTTTGCCGCGGGAGCTAGGGCTGTACCCCGAAACGGGCAAAATGATAGTTGCTAATGTCGGCCGCTTTGGACCCTATATTGTTCACGACGGAGACTTCCGCTCCCTAAAAAAGGATGATGTTTACAAGATTGACTTGCTGCGCGCACTTGAGATATTCAAAGAGGATAAAAAACGGAGGGGTTTCAAAAAACAGCCCAAAGAAACTAAAGTTGCCTAGTAAACCTACACGGCAATAGCTCGACAAAACTGCAAAAATTAGGTACAAATGCTAATAATGAAGGCCATGAAAAAACTGGAAATATTTAAGAATGAGTCTCCGTTAGTCGGGAAAGCCTACGATTTTTCCAAGCGTTCGCATGAAGGCCAAAAACGTGTAAGCGGTGAACCTTATTTCAACCATTGCGTGGCGACAGGTCAAAATCTTTTAGATTGGAAGATGGATGAAGTAATCGTAGCCGCGGGATTGCTTCACGATGTCGTTGAAGATACGGGGACGACAATCGAGACGCTAGAAAAAGAATTTGGAGAAGAGGTGGCTTTCCTTGTTAACGGGGTAACCAAATTGGGAAAAATCAAATACCGTGGACGTGAAGCGCAGGCTGAAACACTTCGGAAGATGGTTCTCGCTATGGCAGAAGATCTCCGCGTAGTTCTTATTAAACTCGCTGATCGGCGCCACAATATGCAAACTCTCAAGGTCCTCCCTCCGCAGAAACAGAAAAGAATTGCCCAAGAAACTATGGAAATCTATTCTCCCCTTGCCTATCGCCTCGGTATGCAAAAACTGTCTGGCGAATTAGAAGACCTCGCCTTTCCCTATATATATCCCCGGGAATACCGGTGGCTTATAGAAAACATAGCTGACCGCTACGAACAGAGAGAAAAGTACTTGAGAAAAATTCAACCAACGGTTGAGAAGTCTTTAAACGAGGCACATATTGAACCGATAGCTGTAGATTTCAGAACCAAAAGATATTCAAGCCTCTATAAGAAACTCTTAAGATATGACATGGATCTCGATAAAATTCACGACCTTGTTGCTTTTAGATTAGTTTTAGAAACGATAGAAGATTGTTATGCCGGGTTAGGCGTAATTCATAAACTCTGGCCCCCAATCCCAGGGAGAATAAAGGACTACATAGCCATGCCCAAACCAAACAATTATCGCAGTTTGCACACGACTGTTTTATGTCAAGACCAAAAGATAGTGGAATTCCAAATTAGGACTAGGGAAATGCATGAAGAAGCCGAGAATGGCATTGCCGCTCACTGGGCTTACGAACAGATAAAAGGAACCAAAGATTATCTAAAACGGCAGCATTCTATGGCAGATAGGAAAGAAATAGCCTGGGTTGAACAGTTACGTGCCTGGCAAAAAGAATTTATCGACCCTAAAGAATTTATAGAATCTATCAAAAT
>CAZFGN010000003.1:0-17256 GCA_964518695.1 uncultured Candidatus Saccharibacteria bacterium | reverse complement strand
AAGACAGGATATTTGTGATAACGCCTAAAGGGGAGGTCATGGACCTGCCTTACGGATCAACGATTATTGATTTCGCCTATGCAATCCATACAGACGTAGGCAACCAATGCGTAGGGGCAAAAGTAAATGGTAAAATCGCGGCACTCGACAGTAAATTGCATTCACAAGATATCGTTGAAGTCATTACTCAAAAAGGCAAGAAACCGTCAGTCGCGTGGCTCGAATTCGCAGTAACGGGTAGCGCCAAAAGCAAAATTAGATCGGCGTTAAAACAAAAGAATGGTATATTTAAAGAAGTTAAAAAAATGACTGAATTTAAAGTTACTACTGAAGATAAAATTGGCGTGTTAAAAGATGTAGCCGATGTAATTTCTAGATCTCACGTTAATGTTATAAGCATTAATTCTTCATCGGAAAGACACGGCCGCTTCCATGCGATGAGAATCAAATGCAATACTGATGATAAAGAGAAGATAATGAAGATAATCCTAAAGTTAAAAGGACTTAAAGCTGTTAAAGAAATTGAGTACCGTTTTGTTTGAGTAATTTATCGGCTATAGCTTTAAGTTCTTCTGCGGAATAAAAGTTAATAGTTATCTTACCAACGTCGCCAGCCTGACTCAAATCTATTCTAGTACCTAAGAATTCCTCTAACTGGTCCTTCAAGGCTTCTAGCTCTGGATCGACAAGGTGACTTTTTGGGGAGATATTTTCAACAGAGGCAAGATCCGGCTCTTTAATTCTCCTGACGCGGGATTTTACCTCCCTTACGGTTAAATTGTCTTTAAGGATGTCTTCAAAAAGGCGTCGTTGATTTATTATATTTTCTACAGTTAATAATAACCTCGCGTGACTTTCATTTATTTTACCGTTCGCTATCGCTTCTTGGATTTCAGAAGGTAAATTTAGTAGACGGACGCTATTCGCGATAACCTCGCGACTTTTTCCCAACTTGGCGGCTATTTCCCTTTGAGTGAGCCTAAATTCATCTTGCAGTTTAGCAAAAGCTCTGGCTACTTCTAAGGGATTAAGGTCAGCTCTTTGGATGTTCTCAATAATAGCAAGTTCCAGCTTTTCCCTTTCGATGGATGGCCGCCTCACAATCACAGGCACAGTTTGAAGCCCGGCTATTTTAGAGGCGAGGAGCCTTCTTTCGCCCGCGATAAGCTCGTATTCCACTAGGGTACCGCCTTCATTTTCGCTTTCGATTTTACAAACAACTAAGGGTTGAAGCACTCCGAATTCTCTAATTGATAGAGCTAACTCTTTTAGCGCCTCTTCGTCAAATTGCCGCCTGGGCTGATGAGGATTAGGTTTTATTTTATCTACTTCGATTTGAAAAACTGATTCGTTCTGGGGCTTCGCGATTCTCTTCACCTCACGAGTTGGCTGTGCTTCTTCAACCTTGTCGCTGTAAAGAGATCTAATGGGCGATGTTTCGGTCGCAGGAGACCCAGCATCGTCGCCTACCATAGAATCAAGCGGACGATCAATCACTTTAGGCACTTCGTCGAGGCCATCTGATCCTACAGGTTGGTTCACATCATTTTTTTTCGGTATTAATGATTCTAATCCTCTACCTAACATGGTTTCCAAATTCCTGGTTTTGTTGTTGATACTGGTATTCTAATTCTATTACTTCTTCGGCCAACTTACGATAGGCTAGGGCTCCGATAGAGTAAGGATCATACAAGGGTATAGGTTTACCGAAACTTGGCGCTTCGGCCAAAGAAACTGCACGTGGTATTTCCACTTTAAAAACTCTATGTGGAAAATGCCGCCTTAAGTTTTTGCTTACATCGCGAGATAAATGTTGGCGTTTATCATACAAGGTTAGTAAGGCACCCATGATTTGTAGATTGTGACCTAAGTTGTTACGTATGAGCCCGATCATTTCTAATAATTGGCTTATCCCTTCTAAACTGTAATACTCCGCTTGTACGGGAATCAACACTTCGTCAGCCGCCACTAAACCGTTTACGGTAAGGAGACTAAAGGACGGGGGCAAATCAATGAGAATATAGTCGTATTTGTGGCGTATCTGGTTTATGAATTTACGCAAACGAGACTCTCTCTCTTCAACATTGACAAGTTCAACCAAGGCGCCAGCTAGATCATCAGAAGATGGAATGAATTCGTAATTTAATATTTGACTCGGCATTATAAGCACATTGGGTTCATCAGTTCCCATTATGCCGTGGTAGATATTCCTTTCAAACTTTTTCATACCGGACATGGCAGAAGAAGCATTGGCCTGCGGATCAAAATCCACCAGTAAAACACGCCGCCCTAAAACAGCAAGGTAAGAACCAAGGTTCACAGCGGTAGTGGTCTTACCAACACCACCTTTAGCATTACAAATCGCAACAACGCGTGCCATAAACTACATTGATTCTAGCTGAAAAATATGGCATTATCAATCAGAGATATGAAAATTAACCACTATACTATAACACCGATCGGTGTTATAGTATAGTGGTGTTGATATGTTGGCCCGGGTGGCGGAATGGCAGACGCGTTGGACTCAAAATCCAATGGCCGCAAGGTCGTGAGAGTTCGACTCTCTCCTCGGGCACCGGTCTTCCGGAATAGAAAATCCCGCTTTTTAGGCGGGATTTTCTTCCTGAATATCTCGTTGAAGTTCTTACTCTGCCCAAACAACAAAGGTAAATAACTTTTCGCCGTTGCCGAGGTTTCGTTCATAGAGAGAGTTTTTGCCTCGCGCATCCTTTTTCAATGCCTCACCCCATGCTGATGGATCGTTAAGGTCAACAGCCTGACCGACATTTGTTGGCTTGCCTTTACCGCCACCATCAATTGAAGAAGTCGTTGTATCAGTGCTGTCGAGATGCCCGTAGATGATCGGGTCAAGAAGCATGTCGTAATCATGAGTATTTGGATGTTCATTCGAAGGGTCAGTCTCAGATGCGCCTCCTGGACCGCCGTTCGGATCATTTGTGTAGTCCATGCAAGTACCGAGGTTGGGGTTGTTAAAAATCTCATCTACATGGCTTAGTCCGAGAGTGTGTCCGACTTCCTGGCACATCACAAAATTTCGCCATGCTGGGGCGTTGTACGTCGGGGTATTGAAGTACGTGTCGTTCACCTTGACGACACCCTGCGCGATGTGACCATTAGAGTAAACCCAGATCTGCGCGATGCCTAGCCAGCCATTATTGCCATAGGTGGCGTTACAAATGCGGTCTTTGCCGAGCACCGCAGGACACCTTTTTCTGGTCGAATTACCATCGTCACCAGAGACGATTGTCGTGTCTAGCGCCGTGGATACCGACCAGTCGGTAGAGGTGGTTCCGAGATACGAGTTCCAATTCGTAGTTACGCTGTCGACGAGCTTGAGATTAAAGGGACTCGATGTGCGTCCCCAATGGTAACCGTTCCAGGAGTGAGTTGCCTTTGCGACTGACGCCACGAGCGTGAAAGCTACCATAAGAACTGTAAAAACTACTACATATTTCTTTAAATTCATTGATTAAAAATATATTTAAAACGACCTTTTATTTATTCTTATCTTAAGGATAAGATATTTGGAAAGTGGCGTCAAGGCTTAGGCAACAAGCGCTTTATCAGATAGAAAAGAGTGGCACCTAAGGCAATACCAGCAATAATATCGGTTGGCCAGTGGAAACCTACAGCTATCCTTGAAACGCCCACAATGAGAGTAAGAGCAATAAACCATTTGCCCCAGAGACGATTTTCGTGCCAAATAAGCAACGTAAGTGGTACCAAAAATGCCATATGTCCTGAAGGCACAGAACTCATTGCTGAAGAGGCAATGATGGGGAGATTAAGTTCTATAAAAGGCCTGGGGCGATAGTAGAAGAAACGGATTAATTCGGTAATTATTCCTCTCGAGAGAATAACGGCAAGCGAACTTAAAGATATGAGATAAAGTCTTTTGTGAGAGCTGTGTTTAAATAGTACGAAAAAAATAAAAAGCGCCAATAAAATATAAATCAAATATTTCGCAGAGAAGAGAGCGAACGATTCAAGAAAAGCATAGCGGTGTGCTGTGCTGTAAATAATGTTGAATAAATAAAGATCGAAGGGCATTCTTATCTTCTTACATAAGGAAGTAAGCTCATGAATCTAGCACGCTTGATAGCTCTTGAAAGACACCTCTGATGTTTACTACACGTACTCGTATGTGTCGGATCCACAATTTTTGCTTGACCAGAAACGAACCTTCGAAGCAAATCGGGTTCTTTATAGTCAATATCAACTACGTTCTGCGAGCAAAAAAAGCATTGTTCTTTTCTCATTGTTTTCTTAAAACGGTAGATCTTCGGGTTTTATATCTTCGCCATCGAGATCAATAATAGGCATTTCTCGTTTTGGTGCAGTTGATCTTGAATCAGGATTTATCCCGGAAGCCCCTTGTCCACCCCTTGGTCCAAACTGAATTGTTTCCCCCACTATTTCCGTCCGATACTGCTTACTGCCATCTTTTCCATCCCATGAACGGGTTTGGATTCTACCTTCAACCAAAATAAGACTTCCTTTGGTAAGATACTGATTTACAATTTCAGCTTGACGGCCGAAAACCACTATATTATGAAATTGGGCATCTTCTTGTTTTTGACCTTGCTTATCCTTCCAAACGCGATTGGTAGCTATGCCAAAAGAAACCACCGGGATGCCGGAAGGCAAATTCCGAAGTTCCGGATCACGAGTTAAATTGCCGACTAAAAAAACTTTATTTAGATTCATACTGTTTTAATTTCTTCCAGTCTTTCTTCTAGAGCGTCGTTTGATAACTCAATGTGAGGAAACTCCACGGGTTTTGCCCTGAACTCTGAAACTTCTCGACGAGGCTGACTTTTTACAAATGGCGGAGTAACAATTAGGAACCTCAAAACTTTGGTATTTAATTGTAATGCATCTCTTAGCTTAACTACTAATTCCGGGTCTAAGTTAAAATGCAGATAAGCAAAATAAGCTTTTGTTTCTTTATTAATAGGGTAAGACAGCCTTATTTCTGAAACCGCGCTCTCGTTCACAATTTCAGCTCCTAGGTCAGATAAAGCCTGAATTACGAGGCTAGCGTCTTCCTCGGCCTTCAATAAATAAGATATTTCGTAAGCTTTCTTGGATATGTCTTCCATAACTTGAGTGAGATTAACAAAATAACTTCCTGAAGTCAATTTATCAATTTACTCTTCTTCCGCCTTAGATATCTCCTCTTTTCCACTTATCAGATTTTTACCGATAGGCAATAAACGACCAATGATTACGCTTTCCTTGAGCCCTCGCAAATAATCTACCCTGCCTTCACTGGCGGCTTTGACTAGAACTCGAGCTGTTTCTTGGAAAGAAGCTGGGAAGAGCCATCCGTCAGCGGCAAGCGTGGCCTTGGCAACGCCCAAAAGTATTTCTTGTCCTTTGGCCGGTTCTTTGTTTAATTCTTTCATCTTACGATTTATTTCATAGAACCTTGATTTATCTATGATTTCTCCAGAAATTAAATCGGTGTCTCCGACCGAGACAACCTTAACCCTACCAAACATTTGACGAATAATTGTTTCGATATGTTTGTTATTAATGGAGACACCTTCCGAAAGATAGATCCGTTGAAGTTCCTCAATGAGATATCTATAAGCTTCTTCTTTTCCTTTGGATTCATATAACTCTTTCAAATCCACACTTCCTTCCGAGATACGATCACCAGGCTTGACTCTATCTCCTACGGAAACCAGGATATTAGTGGACCTCAAAACGGAGTACTCAATAATTTTCTTTTTCTTGCCTGAGTCAACCTTGATGGAAATGGATCTAAGAAGGCCCTTCTCGGTTATTTTTTCTACGATGCCATCTACTTCCGAAAGTACGGCTTTGCCCTTAGGAGATCTAATTTCGAAAAGTTCTTCTACTCTCGGCAAACCTAATGTTATGTCCCTGCCAATGACGCCTCCAGCGTGTTTACTGTGTAGTGTAAGTTGCGTGCCCGGTTCACCGATGGATTGCGCCGCTATAATGCCTACTGCTTCGCCAACTTTAACCGGTTCGTTTCTGCCCAAGTCCAGGCCGTAACATTTCGAGCAGATACCATACAGAGTTTTACAGTTTATTGGTGATCTTACATTAACCTCTTCTAAACTAGATTTTTCTATTTCCTCGGCAGCTGATTCGCTGATAATTTCGCCTGCTTTTACTACTACCTTTCTACCAACTTTTATGTCCTCGAGAGCAGTTCTTGAAAATAAGCGATGAGAGATTTTATATTCAAACTCTTTTCCATCTTCTTTATAAATTGTGACCCCAGTTTTAGTTTTGCAATCTACCTCTTTAATAACGATGTCTTGAGCGGCCGCTATAAGCCTACGAGTGAGATATCCTGCCTCGGCGGTCTTCAAGGCGATATCCGTCATTCCTTTCCTAGAACCATGAGTGGAAATAAAATATTCAAGAGCGGTAAAGCCCTCTTTTAAAGAAGACTTTATTGGCAAATCAATGATATCGCCCTTGGGATTGATCACGAGTCCTTTCATGCCCATCATTTGAACTGGTTGACCCCATGAACCTCGAGCGCCGGAATCTATGACCATATATACCGGATTATCTTCGCGAAATGTTTTAGGAACAACCTTGGCAATTTCCCCCATAGCCTCGGACCAAATACTTATGACCCTCACCTTTTTCTCGCTTTCGGTTAACAAGCCGTTCATATACTGGTCGTCAGTGACATTAATCTTACCTTCTGCTTCACCTACAATTCTTGCTTTGTCCTCTGGAGTCGCAAGATCGGCTATACCCCAGCTTATACCTGAACGGCTGGCGTAGTGAAAACCTAAAAACTTAATCTTGTCTAAGATGATTTTGGTTTTCTCCTGGCCATATTTATTGATAAGGGACCCTACCAACTTGGTTAAAGCACTTTTAGTGAAAGTATTGTTTACAAAACCGAAATCTTCGGGAAGCACTTCGTTGAATATTATTCTGCCGCAGGTCGTTTCTGTTCCTTTCAATAATTCTCCATAAACTTTAACGGCGGCGTTTACGGCTACATAGCCGTTGTCATAAGCAATCTTCACTTCGTCAGGACTAGAAAAGATCTTCCCTGTACCATGCCCTTCGGAATTAATCTTCGTCAAGTAATAGCAACCCAAAACTACGTCTTGTGTAGGATAAGTTATCGCTTCTCCTGAAGCCGGCTTTAAAAGGTTCTTCGAGGAAAGCATAAGGCTCACAGCCTCCTCTTGGGCTTCTTCCGAAAGAGGAAGATGAACTGCCATTTGGTCTCCGTCAAAATCCGCGTTGAAACCGGTGCAAACAAATGGAGGAATTTGGATAGCTAGGTCCTCAATAAGGATTGGCCTGAAAGCTTGAATGCCTAAACGGTGTAAAGTAGGCGCACGGTTCAATAGAACTTTTTTGTCTTTTATAACCTCTTCTAAAATCTCCCACACTTCTCCCGGCGCCTGATCAATAAGCCTGTTGGAGTTTCTGATGTTATAAGCTAGACCTCTTTTCATTATTTCGCTTATAACGAAGGGCTTGAAAAGTTCCAGAGCCATTGTTTTGGGCAAGCCACACTCGTCGAGTTTAAGTTCTGGGCCGACTACGATTACCGAACGTCCGGAATAATCCACGCGCTTGCCCAAAAGATTTTGCCTGAATCTGCCTTGTTTGCCCTTTAACATTTCAGCAAGAGATCGGAGAGGCCTTTTGGCACCCATCTTAGAAGTAGTTCTTGTGCCGGGGTCTATGAGAGAGTCGATTGCTTCTTGGAGCATTCGCTTTTCGTTTATGATAATAACATCAGGCGCGCCAAGTTCTAAAAGTTTCTTCAAACGGTTATTCCGATTAATCACCCGGCGATAAAGGTCATTTAAATCTGACGTAGCGTAACGACCGCCATCTAGGGCCACCATTGGCCTTAGGTCGGGAGGTAAAATCGGCAGAACATTCAAAATCATCCATTCTGGCCGCATAGAATTAGCTACCATTGATTTGAAAAACTTCAATCTGTTCAAAATCTTTTTAGTTCCGATCTCGTCGTTCACGTTTTTAAGCTCTTTTTCCATATTATTAATCTCTTTTTCCATATCAAGATTTTCCAAAACTTTCCTTATGCCTTCACCTCCAGAGCCAACCGTAAAAACGTTACCAAACCTTTTACCAAGACTTACAAATTCGCGCTCCTCTAAAACCTTGCCTGGGCGAAGGCTTTCTAAACCTTCTTTGGCAGAGGAAGTAGCATCTTTGAGCTCGGTCATATCAGCTCCTTCCACGCGACTTTTAACTTTGAATTCGCGCTCAATCTCAACAAGGGCAGCTTTTTTCTTTTCCTCATCAACAGAAATAACTATATAAGCGGCGTAGTAAGTAACTCTCCCGAGCTTAGCTAAGGATTCATTGAGTGCCGATCCAATACGAGAAGGCGCGCTCCTTAAGAACCACGTATGGACAATCGGTGCGGCGAGTTTAATATGTCCCATCCTCTCGCGACGAACCGAAGATTTAGTAACTTCAACACTGCATTTGTCGCAAATAACGCCTTTATATCTGACTTTCTTATATTTACCACAGTAACATTCCCAGTCTTTTGTAGGACCGAAGATACGCTCGGAGAAAAGCCCGTCTTTTTCGGGACGCTGGGTGCGATAATTAATGGTCTCCGGTTTTATTACCTCGCCGTGAGACCAAGAGAGTATTTCTTCGGGCGAAGCAATACTTATCTTTAAAGCTTTGAAATTAGTTTCGTTATCCATAAATATTACTGTAATTTACCTTTGTCTCCATCGATTCGTTTTACCGATAAACCCAAAGCTTTGAGTTCGTTTATCATCACATTAAAAGCCGCCGGGATGTTTGGTTTTTTAATCTTCTCGCCTCTGATGATCGATTCGAAAGCTGAAGAACGACCAAGAATATCATCCGACTTAATGGTAAGCATTTCTTGAAGTATGTGAGAAGCGCCGTATCCTTCAAGAGCCCAGACTTCCATTTCTCCAAACCTCTGACCACCAAGCTGCGCCTTACCTCCTAAAGGTTGTTGAGTAATCAACGAATAAGGGCCGACTGAACGCATATGCACTTTATCAACTACTAAGTGGTTAAGCTTCATCATGTACATAACCCCGACAGTAACTTTGTGGTCGAAAGGCCGCCCCGTCCTGCCATCGTAGAGCGTTACTTTACCGTCGTCCGATAAACCAGCTTTCTTAAGTTCTCCTCTTATTTGTTCTTCGGTCGCGCCGCTAAAAATCGGGGTATTAGCACGATAACCCAACTTTTTAGCAGCCCAGCCAAGATGAGTTTCAAAGAGTTGCCCCAAGTTCATCCTAGAAGCTATACCAAGAGGATTCAAAACTATATCAACTGGAGTACCGTCTTCTAAATAAGGCATATCCTCGACCGGCAAGATGCGCGAAACAACGCCTTTATTACCATGACGTCCAGCTAATTTGTCTCCAGCCCTTACATTTCTTAGTTCAGCAACTTGAACCTGGATTTTTTCAATGACTCCAGGCTCTAATTTATCCCCTTTCTCTCTCGAGAAAATTTTTATTCCCACTACCCGTCCTGACTTCCCATGGGGTAGCTCTAAAGAAGTATCTTTAACGTCCCTCGCCTTCTCTCCGAAAATAGCTCTTACTAGTCTTTCTTCGGGAGTAAGCTCGCTCTCGCCCTTTGGCGAAATCTTACCAACTAGAATGTCACCGCCGCGCACTTCTGCTCCTATTCTAATAATGCCGCTCTCGTCAAGATTCTTGAGCTTGTCCTCGGCAACATTTGGAATGTCTGGGGTAGTCAATTCCTCACCAAGCTTGGTATCGCGAACGTCAACAGGAAAATCCTCTATATGAACAGAGGTAAACAAATCATCCCTCTGAACCCTTTGGGAAAGTATAATAGCGTCTTCAAAGTTAAGTCCACCAAAAGAGGCAAAGGCAACTACGAGGTTCTGTCCAAGGGCTAGAGTTCCGTTATCCATTGCGTGACCATCGGCCAAAGCGTCTCCTTTTTTGACCCTTTCTCCTTTCTTCACTAAAGGTTTTTGGGTAATGCCAAGCTTGTTACTCATCTTGAATTTGATAAGTTCATACTCGATAGACTTACCGTTTTCCGGTTTCACAGTAATGTGATTGCCGTCTATTTCATTAACAACACCGTCAATTTCTGAAAAGATCATATAGCCTGAATCTCTTGCTACTAAGTCTTCAACGCCAGTCCCCACATATGGAGCTTGAGGTTTTATCGAAGGAACCGACTGTCTCTGCATGTTAGAAGCCATTAAAGCGCGGTTAGCGTCATCATGCTCCAAAAAAGGCACCAAAGAAGTAGCCACGCTAAAAACCTGATTTGGAGAAATATCTATAAAATGAATATCTTCTACAGAACAGATTCCAGGCTTGCTATTTATCCTAGCGTCAACTTGTTTTTCGCTTATTTTACCATTTTTATCAAAGTTGGTGTTCGAAGCGGCGATATTATATTTTTCTTCTTCGGCGGCGTCAAGCCAAAATATTTTGCCGGTGAGTTTCCCCTTTTCAACTTTTATATAAGGAGTGATGATAAAGCCGTAGTCGTTTAATTTAGCGTAGGTAGTGAAGGAACTAACCAAGCCGATACTTTGTCCTTCTGGCGATTGAATTGGACAAATTTTTCCATAATAAGATTCGTGCACATCGCGAACTTCGATGCTCGCACGCTCTTTAGTAAGTCCCCCAGGACCTAGGACAGTTAATTTCCTTTTGTGCTCCACTTCTGATAAAGGATTATTTCTATCCATAAATTGAGAAACAGAAGACGAGGAAAAGAATTCTTGAACTACCGAGGTTAAGAGACGTGGGTTTATAAGACTGACGGGATTTATTAGCTCGGCTTCCAAGGTGGACATTTTGTCTTGAACATTGCGACGTAGACGAGCAAAGCCCACTCGTAATCTGGTCTGTAGAAGTTCACCAACGGTACGCACTCGTCTATTAGATAAATGGTCTATATCGTCAGATTCAGCCTTGGGATTGCCATTCAAACTAATCATTTCTTTAATAACCGCGAGGAGGTCGTTTAATTCCAAAAGCTTGTTTGCCGAACCGCTCATCTCAAGTCTCTGGTTAAGCTTGAAGCGGCCAACAGCAGAGAGATCGTATCTAGAAGGATCCCAAAACATAGCATCAATAAGACGTTTAGCATCCGCTGCCGTAGCCAGATCACCTGGCCTAATCCTTTTGTATATTTCTAAGTAAGAAGTCCCAGCGTCGGTGGCCTCATCACCCTTTAAAGTGGGTTTGAGGGCGTCACCTAAAGTTTTTAAGATTTCGTCGTTGTCCATCCCGAAAATCCTCAAAAGATTAGTAACGGGTACCTTCCGATGACGATCAATCTTTACTCCAATGGAGCCATCGGGATCTGTTTCAAACTCTAACCATATACCACGATTTGGTATAATTTTCCCTCCGAAAAGTTTGCGACCACGGTGAACGTTTACAGTGAAGTAAATGCCCGGTGATCTGATGATTTGTGAAATAACCACTCTTTCAATGCCGTTTACAATAAATGTTCCCCGGTCAGTCATAATTGGAAAATCTCCAAGATAAACTTCCTGCTCCTTGGCTTTCCCGCTTTTTCTATCAACCAACTTCAGTTTGGCTCTTAAAGGAGCTTCGTAGGTTATGCCTTTAATATAGACTTCTTTCTCGTCATACTTTGGCTCACCAAAGTAATAATCAATAAAATGCAGTTCTAAATCCCCAACATGGCTTTTGATAGGTGAGATTTCTTGAAAAAGCTCGGCAACACCCTTATCTTTGAACCACTTATACGAATCGGTTTGTACCGCGTGCAATTTTGGTTGCTCAATGGGTGATCCGGGATGTGAAGAAAAAATTTTTACTGGTAATTTTGGCATAAAAATAAGCAAACCTTTTAACTTTCTAAAGGTTTTTCATTTCAAGAAAATATCTATCAGTTATTTAAATTTTTCTTTCTCTTGGCCGTCAAGTTATAGATAATACCTAAAAACCAGCTCGCTTGCCGACAATGTTGTGAATAATACCAACTAGGAAAGATAATGTCAAGAGGCTTGATCCTCCGTAGCTCATGAAAGGCAAACTTACGCCCACTACCGGCAAAAGTCCTAAAACTGACCCTAGGTTTATCACTAAATGCAATAAGATTACGATTATTGTTCCCAGCGAGAGAAGTTTATAAAAATTGTTGTTCTGTTTCTCTCCAATTAAAGCAATTCTAAAGATTAAGAATAGGAGCGCAAGGACAATGGTCGCCCCGCCTAATATCCCCCATTCTTCGGTAAAAGCCGCAAAGACGAAATCGGTGGGGGCAGCTGGCAGAAATCCCAGTTGAACTTGAGTCCCTTGACCAAAGCCCTTGCCAAAAAAACCTGCCGAACCGATCGCGATCTTAGACTGGATGACATTGTAATTTATTCCCAATGGATCTTTTGTCTCATCAAAGAGGGCCGAAATTCTATCTCTCTGGTAATTAGCCAAACCAAAATTCCAGGCGAGCGCAAAAACGACTAAAGATAAACCTATAAACCCTAGAGTTTGTTTGACCGGTAATTCAGAGACGAGTAAGTAACCAAACCAGATTCCAAAAATTATAAGGGCAGTACCCAAGTCAGGTTGAATAAGTACAAGGATTGATGGAACTAAAACATAAACGAAGGAGGTCGCAATCACACGAAGATTAGCTATAGAAATATGGCGCGAGGCAAAGAATCTTGATAATAGAATTACGAGCGCAGCTTTCATGAATTCAGATGGCTGGATCTGGACAGGTCCCAAGACTATCCAACCTCTTGTCCCAGCAATAGGCCTAGCTACAAAATAAGTAATTAAGAGAAGTAAAATTACTAAAGCATAGATAGCCAAAACCACCCATTGATAACTTAATAATGCCCTCAAATTTAGATAGCGCAGACCAAAAATTAGAATAAGCCCTAACGAGACCCAAATCAGCTGTTTTGCGAACAACGATGGGCTTACAGAGTAGATAGTGAGAAACCCGGCGATCATTAAATAGACCACTGGGCCCACAAGCCACAAATCTAATCTATCGCTTAACCTCATAAAAAACTTTGGTTGAACCGAAGTTTATTTCTTGAACATTTTTAATGATCGGATAGAAAATGGTGAATGGAATCTCACTAAAGGCACGGACATTATCAATCTTAGTTCCAGAGGCGTTAACAGTGTCGCCGTTTTTATCAAATAATATTCCGATTAAACTAACCGAAGAAAAACCACTTGAAGAATCGTTCACCAACACCCCTCCGACCTGAACACTTTTTGCAACAGGCAGGGTGAGTAAATCCTTGAACTTTAAGTTCAAGTGAGGTAAATTAGAGCCTCGTTCCCAGTTTTGAATTGGAATATTAATTGTGACATGACTTATGTCTCGAGGGTCTATGTCGATCCCAGGAACAATGAGATACTTAGATTCGTCGGTTAGAATGTACGATCTCGCCCTAAACTTAGAAATAAGGGTACCAAACTGGCTAAACACTTGGAACTCATATTCAAAATCATTAAGTCCGTAATTGAGACTGGGGTTAGTAACCCTAGCAAGTAGGGTTGATTTGAATTGACCTCCATCAAATGCCTGTGGTTCATCTATTTTTAGAGTGAGTGTTTTGAGTTCACAATCGGCACACGTCCCTCCGCAATCTAGTCCGGTTTCATTTTGATTCTTTATGTCATCAAAACAACTTTGCTCCGGAATAAAATAGAAATAATAAACTCCGCCTACTATGACGGCTAATATAGAAAGATATAAGAAACCGTAAATAAACTGTTTAAAAAAGCGGCGCATAAGTTAATTATAAACGGAAACTAAGCTTTTGTATGCCGGCATAACCTACTTTCCCTGAGTCGCCCCAAGTATCATCGGTTTTACGTACTTTCACTTCTCTGTTCGGAATGGGAAGAGGTGGGCCATACGCAAATAAAACACCGGCAAACAAAAACTTACTTAATTGAATAATTATTGGTAATTAGCATTTAAATGATCGGTTTCCCGATTATAAAAAGTTTTAGTCGGGTTATTAGTACTTCTTGGCTAAAATCATTACTGACCTTACACCTGAAGCCTATCAACCTGGTAATCTTCCAGGACCCTACACCTAATCTTGGGATGGGCTTCGCGCTTAGATGCTTTCAGCGCTTATCCCTTCCGAACATAGCTACCCGGCGCTTCAGTTGGTACCAAAGCCGGTAGACCAGAGGTTCGTTCAACCCGGTCCTCTCGTCGTTTTATTCCCCTCTCGCGAGGAGCACAGACTATATCTTCACCCTCCCGCTGTGCGGGATCGGGTGTTGGCGTATTACCTGCATAGGCTGTCGTTTTCAAAGAAACGATTCCTCGTTATGCAAGTCTGCCGGTTCAAACCGGCAAGTCGTTACGGGGTCAAACAAAATTTAAAATGTAAATATCAAAGTGTAAAATGTTGAAAAATTTAAAACATTTTATCATTTTGATTTTTGATTTTTTAATTTTATATTTTGTAGACTTCCCACGGTATTATCTCAATTATTTCTGGTCCTCAAGTTTAATTGTACCGTTCATGACGGACCGTCACAAGATTGGTTATCAACGAACCTGAAATTAACTAAGACTTCACCGTTATTAGCCACATTGTCATCAGAAATTACTTTCTGAAGTAGCAAAATTTTACTAGGGTCAACTTCCCTCAAGTGTTAAACGCCTGCAGCAGATAGAGACCAACCTGTCTCACGCATATCATTTTACTACTGTTACCAGTAGGATCGGACTATACCACCATCCTTAATAGATCTTTAGATCCAAAGGAGATTGACGTGTTAGCCCAGCATTTCGCTGGACTCCAGCCGCATAAGGCGGCTAAGTCTCTACGGGGTCATACAAAATTTAAAATGTAAATATCAAAGCGTAAAATGACAATGTAAAATGTTAAAAATTTGAAACATTTTATAATTTTGATTTGTCATTTTGATTTTTGATTTTTTAATTTTACGTCTTCGTAGACTTCCCTCGGTATTATCCAATAATTACAGGTTGTAAATATTATTGGACTTCACCGATATGAGTCGATTTTTCGATACACCTTACGGTGTAAAGCCGCCGTGTTCGATTATCTTTAGGGTTCATTTATTGACGGTTTGAACCCAGCTCGCGTGCCCTTTTAATTGGCGAACAGCCAAACGCTTGGGAGCTTCTTCACCCCCGCGCTAGGGCGAGCCGACATCGAGGTGCCGAGCTTCGTCGTCGCTAGGGACGCTCGGACGAAACCAGCCTGTTATCCCCGGAGTAGCTTTTAGCCGATGTCTCCGGCCTTTCTATTAAGAGTCAAGCACATATAAATATATACTCAACATAGCCGTCGGGTCGCTAAGTTCTGCTTTCGCACCTGCGTAACTTGTAAGTCTTGCAGTCAAGCCAGCTTTTGCCTTTACGCGTCCAGCGCGATTTCCATCCGCGCTAAGCTGACCTTAATAAACTCCTCCGTTACTCTTTAGGCATGTGTTCACCTAACTTATACTGCATCGATGGAATTACATACTGATCAATAAGTGTCTTAAATCGTTTGGCAGACGCGGATACGACATACAGTCGCAAGCCGTTATATTGTTTATGGATAGCAACCATAATGCCGAACTTCTTCTCGAATACTTCTCGGACACGCGTGAGTTCCGATCGGCTATAGCCAATCGTATGAATGATATATGTACTGTGCTCACTTGATTTCCATGAACCATCGTCCATAAACCATATTGCTATCGAAAAAGGATCAATTAGTTTCCCAATTATTTTAGGGAGAACCTTTTTACCATTACGATAAAACTGCTGCGCGTAGAAACGCAATGCTCCGCTTGAATAAGTTGCAAATCCATAACTTGCAATCGGTTTCCCGAACGAAAGTTTTGTTCGCGACCGAGGCGGCGTACGAACCCAGTCTTGAAACTCAAGATAAAGCCAATCGACATACGCGCGTTGCGTGATGCCGTGCTCAATCTTTAGTCGGTAAGTTTTGCCGCGATTCTGTGTTTCTAGATGTCCATCCCCTAACAATAATCCGACAAGAATTGCTCGTTGCCGATCTGTTAGGACTAACGAATTTTTACGCTCTTCAATTTGTATTGTTCGCATAAGTAGGTTTCCTGGTTATGACCGGATCTCTGTATCGCTACAAAGTTCAGACTATATCATCAGCGCATCTCGGATATGATCGCCGTTTGGCGTATAGTCGTTGAGGACTCTTCCGATATTTGTCGGAGTTGCCTGCTGATTGTCCGTCGATCCCGCACGTTGCGGGATACCACTCGTTAATTTTCACTCTTCGACCGAAGAGTACAACGAGATACACGGATGTTCCAGCATATAGCCAAATTTTTTAACGTTAACCCCCTAGTTTACGGAGGTAAACTATTAGTTGAGGATAACGCCCCATTAAAACTGTCCGCCAGGCACTGTTCCTCAAGGTTTTTGCCCTCAAGGTTAGATTCTAAAACTTGAAAGATGGGTGTTTCATCGTCGCCTCCCTCCAATCCGAAAACCAGAGTTCAAAGGCTCCCCACTACGCTACGCAAACCAGTTCTAAAGCCAATACCAAGCTACAGTAAAGCTCCCGGGGTCTTTTCGTCCCGCTGCAGGTATCCCGCGTCTTCACGGGAATCGCATTTTCACCGAGCTCATCCTTGAGACAGTTCTCCAGTCGTTACACCATTCGTGCGCTTCGGAACTTACCCGAAAAGGAATTGCGCTCAAAATTGTTACGACAATATTGTGTTGTCGATGGCAACATTTCTGTGCCATTCTCTATGTCGCCATAGAGTTCGGACTATATCTTCCGAGCACGTTACATTTTACGTACTGCGGTTCGGCATATAGTCTCTGAGGATTCTTAATGAATGAGGTTTACAGCCCCGCACTCTTAACGCTTAGCGCTCGGAGTAAACCTACCTTGATGACACCATCTACTTGCGAAGTAGGCGGAGAGCAGTTAACGATGCTATCCGAGTCCATCAAGAAGGGCTGACCTCAATTTTTCTATCATTTTTTTGTCTTCATTAAATCTTTCCTGCTGATTGACCGCACCGATCGCATTGTCACTCTTTCGAGTAGCGTCGGATACACGGTTATTCCAGCATATAGCCGAATTTTACTAAGGCAATGCAATCACCTTAGAACGGTTATAGTTACCGCTGACATTGACGAGGGCTTCGGGCAGTGAGCATTACATATTGCTACATAACACCCCCGCCGTTAACCTTCTCGCATCGGTCAGGCGTCACC
>CAZFGN010000002.1:0-53620 GCA_964518695.1 uncultured Candidatus Saccharibacteria bacterium | reverse complement strand
GAAACCGAAAGCCCCCAGTAGTTAGGAAAGTTAATGGCCTCGTTTTTGTTAAACTGCGGCGCCGGAGCAACGGCAAAATTCAAGGCTGGATTCTTGGCCTTGATCTCTGGGATTTCAGAAGCTAGGCCGAAAATCATAGCGGTTTGTTTCGTGGCAAAGGAATCTATTGATGGCTTCAGGGAATCAGTCCAAGTGTAGTAGGGACTGCCGGGTTTAGAGAATTGGGAATAAAAACTTAAAGCTCCAACCCCTTGGGAATTAGCGATGGCTATACCTCGGCCGAACTCATTTATCATCGGGGTTTTGAACTGAAGCATTAATAGGCTCAAAATATCAGCGGCATTCGGGATAGTCCTTATGGTCCCCCCAATAGAGAGCCCGGCCTTCATTATGCCGCCCTTGGAATTAAATTCTCTCGTTTTCAAGATCGTTGTTTTAACTTCGTCCCAAGTAGCGGGAGTTAGAGCGATTTTCTTGTTATCGAAAACATCGCGGTTGTAGAACAATGCTAAAGTGTCAATGTAGATAGGTAAAGCGAAAATTTGGCCACCATTTATGAAATCCTGTTCGGCTACCACAGGGAAAAGGTTGCGAAAAGTGGAAAGCGGGATTTGCTCGGGCAAGCTCGGGAAGATTTTGTTGTTATGCTTGGAAAGCCAAGTGTTATGAAACATAAAAATATCCGGCCCCTTATCGGCGGCTAGGGCGTCCAAAAGTTGTTTCTCATAATTTAGCGTGTCTAACTCCGTGTATTTAACACTTACATTGGGGTAAGCACTTTCGAATTTGCTTATAGACTCTTGCCAAACCCCAGGCTCGTCGCCCACGCCCCAGAATTCCAGTTTTGCCCTGGACCCGCCAATATCCTTTCTTAGGCCGGGTATGACACCTAAGAATACAAGCGAGAAAAATAAGATTATAAACCCGATGGTTCCTAGAATTATTAATTGTGGTTTAGTAAATTGATTCATTGAAATTGGATTATACGTTATTTACTATAAACAAACTGTTCCGGCAATTTTATCACCCGCTTTAAGCCGCATAATTCTCACGCCTTGAGATGCTCTTCCGGTATCTCTAACACTCTTCAACTCCGTTCTTAAAATCTGTCCCTTAACTGAAATCGCGAGCAGTTCCTGTTCCTCAAAAATAACGTGCGAGGAAACAAGCTGGCCGGTTTTTGAATTAATCTTAGCGGTCAAGATTCCCTTACCGCCGCGTTTCTGAACTTTGTATTCTTTAAGAGGCGTGACCTTCGCAAAACCATTAGACATTACCGCAAGTACCTTATGGTCGGCCGTTTTTTCGGGGTTTATAATGTCGAAAGCGCTTACCGAATCGCCTTTCTTTAAAGAAATCGCCCTAACCCCTGATGCCGTACGACTCATAGGTCTTACCTCTCTTTCTCTGAAGCGGATTGCCTGACCTAAAGCTGTCGTTAGGATCACTTCGTCTTTGCCTGAAGAAAGTTTTGCCCACTTTAGACTATCTCCTTTTTTCAAGTTCACGGCTATTATGCCGCTCTTGCGGACACTGACGAATTCAGATAATTCCGTCTTTTTAATAACACCTCTCTCGGTAGCTATAACGAGATATCCCGGGATTTTATTTTTGTCGGCAGAATAAGCAATAATGGCATTGATTTTGTCTTGCGGGGAAATCTCTAGGAAATTATGTATGGCCTTGCCCTTACTTACCCGACCGCCAACAGGTATCTCATAAACTTTTGTCTGATAAACCTTGCCCAAGGCAGTGAAAAACAATATGTTGTCGTGCGTATTAGCCCTGAAGAAATAACCAACCATATCTTCTTCGCCCACCTCCGTACCAATAAGGCCTTTCCCGCCGCGTTTCTGCTTTTTAAAAGTGGCTGGAGGTAAACGCTTGATGTAGCCATCAGCGGACATGGTGACAATCGTATCTTCAGAAGGTATTAAATCTTCAACGTTAAATTCTTTAAGACCAGTAACGTGTATCTTGGTCCTTCTTGCGTCTCCGAATCTAGATTTCAAATCGCTAAGTTCTGATTTAATAACACCCAAGATCTTCTCTGGGCTACCAAGAAGAATTGTTAAATCCTTAATGAGTTTTTGTTTCTCTTTTAGTTCATCTTCTATTTTCTTGCGCTCCAGATCGGCCAGAGTTTGAAGTCTCATTTCCAGTATGGCGATAGCTTGAAGGTCGCTAAGTTTGAAATTTTTGACAAGCTTCCCGTGTGCCTCCTCTTTATCGGCAGATTTTTTAATAGTGGCAATGATCTCATCTATCATAGAAAGCGCCTTCGCGAGGCCCTCTAATATGTGGGCTCGCTCTCTCGCTTTTTTCAGATCGAACTCCGCGCGGCGCTTAACCACCTCCTGCCTGTGCACAATAAAGCTTGATAAAACATCTTTGATAGACATTATCCGAGGTTTCAGACCATCTGTAATAGCAAGCATATTAAGGTGGAAGCTCTTTTGAAGATCGGTCCAGTTCCAAAGCTGATTTAACACTTTCTGCGGTATGGCATCTGACTTTAAATCAATCGCGATACGCAGTCCGTCTTTGTCAGACTCATCGCGAAGGTCGCGAATACCTTCGATTCTTTTTTCCTGCACCAGCTCGGCAATTTTTATGATGAGTTCTGATTTATTAACTTGGTAAGGAATTTCGGTGATAATTATTTTTTTATCTTGAACTTCCGCGACACCCCGTACAGTTATCCCGCCACGGCCGGCTAAATAAGCCTCTGCAATTTCTTTCTTGTTGTAGATAATTCCTCCCGTTGGAAAATCCGGACCTTGAATAAATTTCATAAGGTCTTCGGAAGAAGCGTCTGGGTTCTCTATCAGATGTCCAGTTGCATCAACCACCTCTCCCAGATTATGCGGCGGTATATTAGTAGCCATACCTACAGCGATACCGGAAGAGCCGTTGAGCAATAAGTTAGGCAATTTCGCGGGGAGAACTTTTGGTTCGTTGCGGGAAGCATCATAATTAGGCATAAAATCAACCGTTTCTTTTTCAATGTCCGTGAGTAGTTCCTCGGCTAGGGCGGAAAGCCTGCATTCTGTATACCGCATTGCCGCCGGACTGTCGCCGTCAATACTTCCCCAGTTTCCTTGTCCTTCAATCAGTGGATACCTTAAAGAGAAATCCTGCGCCATTCTAGCCAAAGCGTCGTAAACAGCTATATCGCCGTGAGGGTGGTAACGACCTAAAACCTCGCCAACAACGTTTGCGGATTTTCTCAACTTAGCGGAATGAGTAAGTCCGGAGTCCCACATAGCCCATAAAATTCTCCTGTGTACAGGTTTTAGGCCGTCGCGGACATCAGGCAGGGCGCGACCGACAATAACCGACATCGCATAATCTAAGTATGATTCCCTAAGCTCTGTGGTTATTTCTCTCTTGCCTATTTTTCTTTTGAGGTCAGCCATATTAATTTAATCTCTTCGGCTTCTAAATCTTTTTTCTTAATAGTCTCTTTGTCTCGCGGTTCAATGGCCCGTCCCAATTCCTTAGACAATAAGGCGGCTTCCTCTTTTGTGCCGCATACCACTATTCTGGGATCAATGTCTTTAATCAAGGATATAATACCTCTTGAGTCGTGATCCGCGTTAATAAACAGAACGTCTATCGGCCCCGCGTCTTCTATAAAATCATCATCTAACATTTTCTCTGTTTCGCCCAAAAAACAGAGCCGCAAACCATCCATCTCAACAAGATAAACCGTGTGGAGATATTTCCCATCGACCCCTTTCACCGAAGCAATGCCTCGAACTTTTATGCCCATAACTTCGTATTCTCCCGGTCCGGCAATCAGTTCCATTGGGGAGGTTGAAGAAACGGGAAGTGGTGTTTTCGAGATTAAGACCAGGTCTGCCTTACCGTCCAAGGAAGCGGGATCTACAAAAAGTCGGAACTCGTGGGCTTGGGCGGACGAGCGGGACTCACAAATAATACCTGATGATTTAGAGGCTTTTATAACCATTATTACCACTTTATCAGACCCGAGGTTGATTTTCAATTAATATTTTTCTATAATTTCCTTCATATGCAACAAGTTGCCCCAAAAACACAGGAGCCGATTGAGCTCCAGATTTTAAAGTCTGACCCCACTCTCATGCCAATCTTAAAGATTGGTGATCTTATCCAAGTTAAGTTGTTAGAAAAGGCAACACGCGCCGCTCATTTTGATATCCCAAGAGTAGGTACCGGCATAATCTATGGGGTAGAGCTTTCAAACGCGAGAGACGCACTCAAAAAATTGAATATAGGCGATGAGATTTCGGCCAAAGTTGTGAACCTTGAAAATGAAAACGGCTTCGTGGAGTTGTCTATCGCGGAGGCAGGCACACAAAAAGTTTGGCAAGAACTGAAAGAACTTAAAGAAAAGGACGAAGCTTTTAAAATTAAGATTACAGATGCCAATGCCGGCGGGTTAATTGCCGAACTGAAAGGATTATCAGCCTTTCTACCGGGTTCACAACTGTCGAGTGAACACTATCCTAAAGTTGCGGAAGGCGACCGCGCAAAGATGATCGAGGAATTTAAGAAATTCGTGGGGCAAGAACTTACGGTAAAGGTGTTGAACTTAAACCCGCGAACCAATAAGTTGATAATTTCTGAACGTGAAGCAACAAGCGCTAATGTAAAGGATTTGCTTGTTAAGTACAAACTGGGGGATATTGTGCCCGGTATCATATCCGGGGTCGCTAACTTTGGCGCTTTTGTCCGCTTTGCGGATACCCCGGAAATAGAAGGGTTAATTCATATATCGGAACTAGATCATCGCTTGATAGATAATCCAAAAGAAGTAGTCATGGTGGGCGATTTGGTAAGTGCGAAGATACTAGAAATAAAGGAGGGACGAGTAACGCTTTCTCTGAAGGCTCTTAAACCTGATCCATGGGAGAATGTAGAGGGTAAGTTTAAGACTGGGACAAACGTATCCGGCAGTGTTTACAAGATAACTCCTTTCGGGGCCTTTATTAAGCTTACCGAAGACATCATCGGCCTTATTCATGTTTCCGAATTTGGTTCACTCGAAGAGCTAAAGAAAAAGTTGGAGAAAGACTCAACGCACGAATTTACGATTGACTCAATCAAACCGGAAGACAAAAGAATTGTTCTTAAGCTAAAAATTTGAACAAGTTAAATTTGTATAAAAACTTTTTTGGGGTTGTAGCAATACTTATGTCCTTTACCCTCCTCGTCTCTGTCGCTTACCGAATCCAGCAACCCGTAAGAGAAATCGATATAAGCGAGTTAGTTAAGAAAATAAATGCGACTGAAGTAGGGAGTATTTCTGTATCCGGTGACAACTTAGAGATTATCCTCGGTAGCGGTGAAAAATTATCCTCAAAGAAAGAGTCTGGGGTCGGGATCACTGAAACTCTTGTTAACTATGGCGTAACGCCAGAAAAACTCGCAAGCATTGCCCTTTCGATAAAGGAAGAATCTGGCTTAAATTTCTGGCTTGCCATACTTATACCGACACTTCTTCCCCTTATTATTATTATCGGCATATTTTGGTATATAACGCGCCAGGCTAAGGGCGGTATCAGCCAGGCCTTTACTTTTGGCAAGGCGAACATCAAACCTTTTGCCAGTTTCAAAGACAGAATTACTTTCGCGGATGTCGCCGGATTAAAAGAAGCTAAAGAGGAGCTCTCGGAAATCGTTGATTTTTTGAAAAACCCCAAAAAATATTTGGATATCGGAGCTAAAATTCCGCGCGGTGTGCTTTTGATGGGACATCCGGGAACGGGCAAGACTTTACTTGCGAGAGCGGTTGCCGGAGAGGCGGGAGTTCCTTTTTTCCATATGTCGGCCTCGGAATTCGTGGAAATGTTCGTGGGCGTCGGCGCCGCGAGAACTAGAGACGCATTTGCAACTGCTAAAAAGTCCGCCCCCGCGATAATGTTTATAGATGAAATAGACGCGGTGGGGCGTGAAAGGGGTGCTGGCATAGGGGGTGGGCATGACGAGAGAGAACAAACTTTGAACCAAATACTGGTAGAAATGGACGGCTTCGAAAGGGACACGAGAGTCATAGTGCTAGCGGCGACCAATAGACCAGATGTGCTTGATCGGGCTCTTTTGAGACCAGGCAGATTTGACCGTAGGGTAACTTTAGATTTGCCCGATATTAATGAAAGGGAAGAAATTTTAAAGATACATTGCAAGAATAAACAGCTCGAGAAAAGCGTTGACTTGAGAAGGGTGGCCGCGAGAACGCCCGGATTTTCTGGAGCTGATATAGCGAATGCCGTTAATGAGGCCGCGATACTAGCGGCTAAAGAAGGGGAGAAAATAATTTCCCAAGAGCACTTCTATAAATCCATAGAGAAAACGATGCTTGGAGCGGAAAGAAAAAGTAAGGCTATATCTCCCAAGGAAAAAGAAAAAATAGCTTATCATGAGGCCGGCCACGCCTTAGTCGCTGCCGGATTAAAAGACTCTGACCCGGTGCACAAGATATCCATTATTAGCCGCGGGCAAGCCGGCGGGTACACCTTAAAACTTCCGCTTGAAGAAGAGAGGCTCAAAACTAAGTCGCAATTCTTGGCTGATTTGGCCGTAATGATGGGTGGGCATGCTTCTGAGCAGTTAAACTATGGGGATGTGTCAACCGGTGCTTCTGATGATTTAAAACAAGCGTCTTCTTTAGCAAGAGCGCTAGTAACCAGATTCGGCATGAGTGATTTGGGACCTATGACTTTCGGTAAGGCGGAGGAAATGATATTTTTGGGAAGAGAGATGACCACAGAAAGAAATTATTCCGAGACGACTGCCGCTAGGATTGACGCAGAGGTTAAAAAATTTATAGACAATGCTTACAAAACAGCGACTAAAATTCTTTCCAGCTATAAAGGCGCTGTCAAGAAAACCGTGAAAGCTCTGGTAGAAAAAGAAACTTTAGAACAGGAAGAATTCTATGAACTCTTGAAAGAGTTCAATTTGAAACCAGTAAGCGCTTAAGCTAAAATCATTTTTGATACCGCGCCTGTAGCTCAGCGGTTAGAGCATGCGTCTTATAAGCGCAGGGTCCTTGGTTCGAATCCAAGCAGGCGCACAATTAAATATTACACTTGCTCTTGTCCGGATTTACGTACAACAAAAGGAACAGCGGCAAAAATCACCAAAAGTCTCGTCCATGTCGCAACTTCTCCCAGTAAGTATGTGGCAGGTATCCCATATATAGGGGCCGCGGCAAGTACATCGAGAATGAGTGATATTATGGTCCATAGTATCGCGACCATAAAGGCTTCATTAATTGAAGCAGGCTTAATAACAAACTTCATTAAAAGATAAGTGAACACAAATGCCGCAACTGTCAGTGCCGCTCCATATGTAAACCCAGTAGGATCCAGTTGAACGCCTTTCGAAACGCCTCCTACGATGCCCTTATATAAAATACCCCCTACAATAAACCGGCCCAAAAAATTAAGAACTCCAAAACCAATAATTTTGAACGTTAGTATCCTGTTCATGGTCCCTTTTATTCTAAGCAATTATATAAACCGAAACAAATCTACCTGTGGACGAACTCAGATTGAAGGTGTGCGCAAATAAAAAGATAGCGGACAACTTTTTGAAGGTTGTCCGCTATGATTTTGCGCCACTTGCGCAGTGTAAGCACGGGATATTTGGGAAGATGAGACGGTTGTTTAATTATTGAATTTCTACGCCGACTACAACATAGTCAGAACTTATGTAGATTGGACGCTTGAGCCATTGCTTGTATTTGATTGTACAGAGAATTCTTTCTTCCGAACACTTATTTATTTTATCAATCAGCTCTTGTTTTTCTTTTGCTTGCCCCCCAGGAATGGAAAAATAAAATCTATCTAGCTCGAGCGTTGGAGCCTTGCCACCTGTTTGGCGAATACCCCCCAGATACATTTCTCCTTCCCAAGATTTATAGATTAGACCTTTTTGGGAAAGCTTATAAATGTCTCCTGTTCTTTTTCCGTCGGAATAGTTTTCCGCCCAGCCAATAAAGATGACTAAGTACCACAAGGCTGTGAGTATAAACAGTGCAATTATAGTGTTACCAAATTTTTTCATAAAATTGATCTGATTAACTCATCCTCCCAAATGTTCCAGTGCCTAAATTTGCATTGTCAACGAACGGCTCTATTAGACCATGTTCTATTCTATTAGTCAAATATATTGCGGGCGGGGCGTCTCAAGCAATAATCCCAAAATTACGCATGCCGAGATTATAGATAGTAATTTATGTTTGTTTTTGATAAAGTACCGTTTAGTTTAAGGGCGCTTAGCTCAGTGGTAGAGCGACTCGTTTACACCGAGTAGGCCGAGGGTTCGATCCCCCCAGCGCCCACCGATGATGAAAGCAAGGCTCAATAATATCCGCGACGCGTTAAAACTTCGTAAAGCTGACGCGTTTTTACTGGTTAATTACGAACTCTCGGGTCAACCAAGCACGCGTTATCTTTCCGGATTCAGCGGCACTGAATCAATTCTAGTTATTACGAAGGCGAAACGCTTTATTATTGCTGATAGTCGATATTATCTGCAGGCGCGGGCCGAGTCCAGTGATTTCATTTTGGTTAAGCGAGAGAAAGGTTCAGGAGAAATTCTCAAGAATTTGTTTGAAAGAGAGAAGATAAAATCCGTATTGGTAGACGGGTCGCATACATACTATTCATTCATCGAGAGTTTAAAGCGCGCGGCTAAAGTGGCTGTAATAAATGACCAGGAGTTACTTCACAGTATCCGTATCGTCAAAGATAACCAAGAGTTAAAGCATTTGCGGAAAGCCGCAGACATTTCCGTAAAAGCGTTTAAGGGATTGTTGCCGCTAATTAAGCCTGGCGTGACCGAGCAATGGCTCGCGGCTCGATTGGAATTCTTAATTAAAGAAGCTGGGAGTCCAAAGATTGCCTTTGATACGATTGTGGCTTCCGGGAAAAATGGCGCGCTTCCCCACGCAAAACCAACGGCCAAAAAGATTAAAAAGGGTGAACTGATAACCATAGACTTCGGAGCAAGTTATAATGGTTATATGTCGGACATCACTCGTACGGTGGCGGTTGGCAAAGTTCCTCCAAAATTAAGAGAAATCTATGAAATTGTCCGGGAGGCACAGGAACGCGGCTGTAGAAGTGTTAAGGCAGGAATGGCCGGTAAGTATATTGATGGGATTTGCCGGGAACATATTACTGAAAACGGCTACGGCAGGTATTTTTTGCATTCTACCGGGCACGGATTAGGTATGAGTGTTCACGAGCTCCCAGCTATCACTGCTCTAAATATAAAACCCTTGCCGATTAACTCGGTTGTCACTGTTGAACCAGGAATATATATTCAAGGCCTTGGCGGGGTACGGATAGAGGACGCGCTTATAATTACAAAAAATGGTAGCATCAATTTGCATAAAGCTGCGCCCAAAGAATTGATTCAATTAAGAGATTAAGAATGTTAAAACCATTTTCAGAAAACATTATATTTTTCGACACGGAGTTTTCCGATTTGGACCCGTATAAGGGAGAGCTTTTATCTGTTGGGCTTGTTAAGCCGAACGGCGAGGAATTTTATATAGAAATACAACACGATGGAGAAGTAAGTGATTGGGTGAAAGAAAATGTAATTCCTTATTTCACAGGACCTAGGGTTTCCCGAGAAGAGGCCAAAGAGAGAATCAGAGACTTTGTGGGCCCCACCACGCCCTATCTAGTCTCTTACGTGAACCAATTCGATGCCATCTACTGGTACAAACTTTTCGGCATGGATAATCACCCGGCTTATTGGATACCGATAGATTTCGCTTCAATACTCTTCGGCGCAGGCACGAATCCAAGATTTTCCACTAATCAAGAGTTCTTGAACGACTTGGGTATTGATCCAACTAAATATAAAAAGCATAATGCCCTGGAAGACGCGAAATTATTAAAAGAGATTTATATAAAATTCTTTGCAGAATACGGAGAAGAAAATAGGCCATCTAGCTATCACTCCTGACGGTAACAGGCGTTGGGCAATACAGCACAAGTTTTTAGCCTGGCAGGGGCATAAGGCTGGCGAGAGAACTATTAGCATAATAAAAGCGGCTTTAGCAGAATTATAATAGTTATAATCTCACCTTGCTCATCGGTTACAATGGAGACAGGGAAATGCTTTACGCTGTTAATAAAATTTAAATGACGGGCGCCGAATCACATCTAAGCGCTGGGTTTATGATGCGGGACACTAGGTACCTACGGCTCTACTTTATCAAAAAATTATGGCCTGACTTTACGGATACCGATCTTGAGGACGCTCTCAATTATTACATGAGCCTAGAACGCAGGCTCGGTGTTTAGTAGTTGATCAAATTTAATTCGGCAATCCGCCAGCTGGCGGATTCGGCAACCGGCAACAGTCGGCAATTCTATTCGGCAACTATTTGAAATGATTGCCGAATTAGTATTTATGCGGTTATCTGGAAACCTCATGGATACTGCGTTTTTCAGTTTTTGCGGTCTTTTGTAAAACATTTGACACAAGCGTAAAACATTGCAAACATGGCATAGCCCGATAAGTGCATGGATACTGCGTTTTTTGGATTTTTAAAAAAGCTTGTGTGTACGTGAAACATTTATAACGACGACTAATCGCTAAAATAACTCTCCTTTTTGTAAAATCCATTTTTATAACGATGCCTGTGTTTACTAGAAATTAGTTGATTGATGTCATTCTGTAATTCTATCCGGCAATCGGCAATTCTATTTTCGAAAATAGATGTTTCGTATTTTAGAGAATTTAAAGAAATTTATTGTTAGCGTTATAGAAACCAGATCTATGTAGACGGTAAAGTAGCTTGTAACTTTCCGGTATATCAGGATTGCTGCCAATTTTTTCCAGCCAGCTATTAAATTGAATGGACTTGTGCCCTATCAGGTTGTTATGCAACAGTGGAACTATTATGCATTCTAAGCTGGAACGAGGCGCTCCTATTCTCTTTTTTTTGACCGTTTGAAGTGAAGACAAAACAACCCTCTTCTTCTACCAAACCTCTTATGTAATCGTGTACCATAAGTTTTGTATGCATTGTTTCACGTTTTACATAGCAAACTTTCGTTTTGATGTTGCTCGATGTAACATATCGTTATTGTAATGTTTGTAAATTGTGAAACAATGACAACAAAATCTGAAACTGGGAGGTTGGGAGAGGATCTCGCCTGTAGATATATTGTAAAGAAGGGTTACAAGATAATAGCAAGAAATTATCTTAAGCCTTGGGGGGAGTTAGACATAATAGCGTGGGCGCCAGACAAAACTTTGGTTTTTGTGGAGGTTAAAACGGTTACGTCGCATAATGTTAAAGGTGTGGACAACTTGTTGATAACCGCAGAAAATCAGCTGACTGGCGCGAAGCTTAGAAAGCTAAAGCGTACGGCCTCTTTATACGCATGTGAAATTTCTGAAAAGATTTCTGATGAGAAGGGATGGAGAATTGACCTCCTCGCCTTGACAATATCAGAAAAAGATTGTCTTGTGAAACATTATGAAAATATTGGATAGAAATCTTTGACATAATGGTTGATTTGTATGAGAATGGATTCATGCCAGTAACCAAATCAGCCAAGAAGGCTTTAAGACAGACTGTTCGTCGAAGAAAGAAAAATTTAAGTGAAAGTAGGAAATTGAAAGCCGCGATCAAGCAGTACAAAAAACTAACCGGAAGCGGCAAACTTGAAGAAGCAGATAAGTATTTACCTACCGTCTATAAGTCTCTTGATAAAGCGGCCAAGACAAAGCTTATAAAGAAGAATAAAGCCTCTCGTCTTAAATCGCGTCTCTCTCATCAACTTAACGTTAAATCAACCAAGATTTCTTCGTAGTCTAATTTTCCGGACTTAACCGCAACATCGTAGTCCGCAAAAAGCTTAGCTTCTTTTTTGCTGTTAAGCCCGTAACTTAGACTGTTGAATACTCTCGCGGGATCGTCTCTTCTCTCGCTTAGAATAGTCTCGAGAGCTACCAATCCTTGTTTTATGTTCTTTGCAGCCTTTAAGGTGCTCATCAAAATGAAATAATCTATTTTGGGCCTTTCGCGAGTGATGTAATTGCTCATTAAAGCGATTTTGTCGAGTTCGGTAGCTATACCCCAAGTATCATTGCCAAAAGTACTTTTAATTGATTTCGTTATTGCCTCCGTAAGCTTTATTCCACGACCTTGAGCCTCTTTATTGATAAAAAATTCAAGCTTGGAACTTTCTAAGGTTTGAAAATGTTGGCTTTGAGCCGGTTTTTCTAATAGAAACTTAAGCTTACTTGGGGGCTCACCGTTCGCGTTTGCGATGACCGCCGAATCTTTTGAAGCAACTTCGTTTTTAAGGATTTCTATAAAACTCTTATCATCAGTTACTTCGTAGATGTTCTCTAAGACAGCCATTCTCACCCCTCCAAACATGGATCTGTTCACGATGAAATTTTTAAACTTGTCTAGTTCACCTTCTCCCGATAAATCAAAGTGTTCCTCGTTCATATTGCCGCGTTTATTTCGATACACCCTTTCTATCTCCAACTGCTTTTGAAGACGACGATATGAGTCTGGGCCGTACAAAAAAATAATCATGATTCAGTTCTTCTGGCAATTAGGACAATAATGTGTCGATCGACTATTAAGCTTGGTTCTCTTAATAGGCGCACCGCAACGTTTGCAGGGCAAGTGAGCCCGCCCATAAACCATAAGTTTACCCGCGTATCTACCGGGCCGTCCAGCGGTATCCTTGAAATCGGAGATAGAAGTGCCTCGGAAACGTACGGCGTTAGATAAAATAGAGCGCATTCGTTCGTATATTCTACGCAATTCGTGCTTGGTTAACCTATTGGTTAGTCTCCCTGGATAAATTTTGGCTGACCAAAGAATTTCATCGGCATATATATTGCCTATCCCGGCCAAAACCTTTTGATCCATGAGAACCGGCTTTATTTTTCGTTTTCTTTTAGAGATGGTGTCGCTAAACTCTTTAAACGAAAATGTGGAATGAAGGGGCTCTGGTCCGATTTCTTTAAGGTCCGACAAATTTAAGATGTCTCTTGTGTTGCCAAATAAAACCTTGCCGAACTTACGCACGTCTGAAAAAGCCATTGCCTTTCCTTTGGTTAAATAAAAAACTATATGAACGTGTTTTTGATCTTTTATTTTGGCGTCTCTTGTAATAAGAATGTTGCCAGTCATCTTCGGATGGATAACGAGTAATCGGTTTTTATCCAAACTCACTAAGATGTTTTTGGCGCGTCTAGTTACGCCCAAAATCTGAGCGCCTTTAATGTTCTTTTTAAAGTGAGAGGGGGTTACATTTTTTAAATGTCTTTCCCAGTCAAGCGAGACGCGAGTGATTCTAAGGCCAACGATTTTCTTTTTAAGATCGTTTACCATCGTCTCCACTTCTGGTAATTCTGGCATTTTTAGTATTCTTCGCGAGCAACTTCCTTAGGAGGAATCAGGGTCGGATCTATTGGCAAAGCAATATAAACGCCCGTGCTTCTTCCTAGTGTTGATTCTACCAAAACAGTGCCACCGTGCCGGTTAATAATGTTTCTCGTGATATAGAGTCCGAACCCAGACCCTTCTGGCCTGAATTTGATAGCGTTCTCGGCCCTGAAAAACTTAGTGAATAATTTCGGAATTGCCTCTCTTGGTATCCCCATACCAGTATCCACAACGCTAATTTGGATGTACGGTCGGCCCTCCAATCTTTCCACCTTGACTGTTATACTTCCGTTTTTAACGTTATATTTGATAGCGTTATCTAAAACATTAGATAGGGCGAATCCCAACCTATTGGGATCCGCCTTTAAGAAAATGGATGGTTCCGCTCCTTTATCAAAATAAAGGTTTAGGCCGTACTCTTTGACAAGGGGATTAACGCCCTCTAACAGTTCCGACAAAAATTTAATAATATCCAGATTCTCGAAGTTGTAACCAAAAAGCCCCTCTTCTATTTTGGCAACGTCTAGTAAATCGTTCACTATTTTTAGGGCCTTGTGAGAAGCGATTGAGGCGTTTACGACCAACTCTTTGTTTTCGGGATTAACAGAGGAGTCTTTATTTATAACATCCATGGTCCAGTTGATAGCGGTGAGCGGTGTTCTCAACTGGTGAGCCGCGATAGTAATAAATTCTGATTTGGATTTATAAAGTTGCAGTTCTCTTGTGCGGTCGTGAATAATTTTCACGAAGCCGCTTGTTTCGGTAGGAGAAAGGGATGTTTTTAGAGTTGTAATTACAAGGTCTAAGCTAGGCTCATTAAACGAAACATCGATAGTTTGTGGATAATCGTCTCCGGAGCTTCTTTTTAAGACAACTGGAGCGAGCGACGGAAAAAGTACTTGGGTTAAAAGTTTAAACTGGGGCTCTCGGGCCCGCTCCGGACCGAAGTATTGATTTATAACATCTGCTCTGTTTACCCCGAACAATCTTTCGGCGGCGTTATTAACAACGAGCATCTTGAAATCCGCGTCGTAAGCTATGACACTATCATCTAAATTAGCGATGATTTCATTAAGGAGCCTGTATGTAGTTTTAGTTTCTTTGTTTGATCTTACGAGCTTGAGGCTGTTTTCTAAAATGAACGCGCCTAGAATCAAGAAGACAACTGGTTTTATGAAGCCCCTTAACGAAACAAGAATGTAATCGAGAGTAAAAAATGAAACGATTAATAGGAGAAAAATCCATAACAAGCTCATCTCTGGGGACTTAAGTACGGCGAGTGAAAGTTTTGGGGTACGTTTAGTCTGTGATGCCATTTACGTTTAATTATAACTTGGCAACCCTTTCAATTAAACTACTGAAACCTAAGTCGCTGAAATAATCGTGAATCTTGGCCGTGTTGAGTTTACGAGAAACTTCTAGCTCTTTCAGAGTAACGCTAATAGGCGCATCGTAATCTAGGGTTGCTAGTTTTTTAGATAAAAAGGCTTGGTTTTTAAAGGTGGTTAGCCTCTCCTGTAACTTAATGTCTGACAGCCCCAATTCATCTATCTCTTTATATGTATTTTCCAGAATGCCGTATTTATTAATAAGGGTCGCGGCTGACTTAGGTCCTACGCCGGGAACGCCGGGAATATTGTCAGACTTATCACCAACGAACCCTTTGTAGTCAGCTAAAAATTTCGGCAAGATTCCGAACCTCTTAATCACGGCCTCTTCGTTATAAGCAACTGTATTGCTTATACCTTTTAGGGGAGTGAGAACTGTGATTTTGTCGTTATCTACCATTTGGAGTAAGTCTAGGTCTCCGGAAAGAACAATGACTTTCGAGACAGCTTGTTCAACCTTCAATCTATTACCTAAAGTTGCTATAAGGTCGTCTGCTTCCCAGCCGGGCAATTCAAAGAATTTAATGTCGAATATCCCCAAGAGCTTACGAGCTTCCTTAAGTTGATCAATTAAATCTTCTGCTGCTCTCGCGCGCGTAGCTTTATATTCTTTATACTCTTTTTGCCTCAAGGTCGGTTCGGGGGTATCGAAGGCCGCGGCGATGTATTTCGGTACTTCGCCATTTAGCAGCCCTTCCCTAAAAATTTTTATAAGTATGCTTGATAAACCGAAAAGTGCCCCGGTAGGTCTTCCGTCTGGCGCGGTAAACGGCGGTAGAGCATGGTAAGCTCGGTGAACGAGAGAGTTAGCGTCTATTAAAAGTAATATATCTTTCATTTTCATATTGGCCGTGTTCAAACTTTATATAAGTAGACTTTGGGGGCAGAATTCTTTTTATCCGATCGGCCCACTCAATAAGCACAATATTAGGAGATTTCAAAATCTTTCTAAAACCTAGTTCTATTAGATCTTGGGACAGAACCCGATAAGCATCAATGTGATAAATATTTCTTGCGCCCTTATTAATAGAAAATCTTCTCATAACGAGAAAAGTGGAGCTTGTAACTCTCTTTTTATAACCGAGGCCCTTAATTAGACTTTTAATAAAAGTTGTTTTGCCAACCCCAAGATTTCCAATAAAGCCTATAACCACCAAGGAATTGGTGCTTGAGATTTCGCGAGCTATTATCTTAGCGGCGCGAGTGGTTGCTTTTGCGCTTTCGGATAGAAATTTCACAAAGGCGTATTAATTTTCTTAAAAATTAGACTGCCGACAATGCCCGCGGCAACCGATAAAAATATTCCTAGAAACAGTGGCCACCATTCGTAGTTCGTGTTAATAGATATGTCTTTAAAAACTTGGGGAGTAGTAACCATGGCTTGGGATTTATCTATTTTTTCTCCCTGAAATGCTTTAGCCACAATAACTTCGCCCTCGCTTACCCCGTCATAAGTAAGTTGATCGACAACCCCGCCATCACTATTATAGAGAGCGATCAGCTCTTTGGTATTATTCAAAGAGATTTTTGTCTCCACAGAATTCAATGTTATTTCAGCTAATGAATTGACTTTCTTGCCTGTTAGGTTGAAAATTTTTCCGCCTTCGTCTTTTATGTACCAACCATCAAGGCTTACAATTTCGTTGCCGGTGTTAATTAACTTTATCCATTCTCCTTCAGTGTCCCGCCCCACAGGGTTGGGCAAAACCTCTTTAATGTAGATCACAAGAGCCTTTCTTTGGGTTTTTTACCAAGGTGGGAATAAGCCAATGGTTCCACTATCCGCCCAGAGGCAGTCCTGCGGATGAGCCCCATTTTTAATAGATATGGTTCGTAAACGTTTTCTACAATGCCGCGATCCTCATTGATTGAAGCAGCTATAGTACCCGCACCGACCGGGCCACCGGCAAATTTATCGATTATAGTGTCTAATAAGAGCCTATCATGAGCTTCTAGACCTAGATTATCTATTTCTAGAGTCTCTAAAGTATTTAGAGCTACCTCCTCGGTGATAGAACCTTTTTTATGAACCTCCATATAATCCCTAGCCCGTTTAAGCAACCTGTTGGCCACACGCGGAGTAAAGCGTGAAGCTTCCGCTAAGGTCTTTATCCCTCCTTCCGATGTTTCTATGCCCAGTATAGAAGCTGAACGCTTAATTATGGCCCCTATGTCACTTTCATCATAATAATCCAACCTGAAAACGGCTCCAAATCTTGATCTCAATGGTTCTGACAAAAGATCCATCCTTGTTGTAGCGGCAATCAGCGTAAAAGGTGGTACGTCTAAAGATATGGCTCTCGCGCCCGCTCCTTTGCCTATGATTATGTGCAATTTCCTACTTTCCATCGCTGGGTATAAGACTTCTTCAACCGTCCTGTTCAACCTATGGGCTTCGTCTATAAAGAGAATGTCTCCCGATTCCAGGTTGCTTAGAATGGATGCAAGATCTCCCATCTTCTCTATGGCCGGCCCGGAAGTAACTTTGATAGCCGCATTCATTTCCTGCGCCACCAATTTAGCTAGAGTGGTTTTCCCTAATCCTGCTTGGCCATAGAAAAGGAGGTGGTCCGCGACTTCGGATCTTGATTTAGCCGCGTCGATTATGATCTTTAGATTTCTCTTTAAACTCTTCTGACCTATATAATCATTCCACTGTGTCGGTCTAAGAATAGTATCTATGGTTTGGTCATCATCATTCCCGTTCCTTAAAACGCCTTTGATGATCTCTTTTTTCTTATTGCCCTTATTATCAGCGGTCTTTAATGGCATATTGACAAACTATATGGTTTATGTTACAATAAACAACACTTGAAAGTGTAGGCCTGCGGGCAGCGAAACTATTAGGCGTAGGACAATTTGGTTTACCCTGGATTATTCCCCTTAATAGATTCTAAACTCTTTTATATTTAATTTAAAAGAGTGTGCTTCCCTCCAAGGAATTGCCCGCAGACCCATGCTTTTTAGTATAACCAATTTATTGGCCCGGTTGTTCTCTCTACTTCTTTAAAGGTTGTTGTACTATCCAGCACTTTTAAGACTCCGTCAGCCTGTATTTCGACCATGCCCTGTTTTCTGGCTAGTTTCTTTATTGCCTCTTCTGTGGCAACTTTCCCGATAAGAGACTCCAAGTCGTCTCCACACCTAAGGAGTTCAAAGACGCCTACTCGTCCTTTGAAACCGTTATGGCATTTATCACAACCTTTAGCTTCATGAGCTCTAATTTCTTTTCCGATGTAGGGCTTACTCACTTCGGGGGGTAATTCGCTTAGGAAAATTTCTATTTTCTTTTTTATTTCTGGGGCAATCCCAACCTCTGTTTTACAATTTTCGCAGAGTTTTCTCACTAATCTTTGGGCGATTATAAGGTTAAGGGCCGGTCCTATAATCGAGGGTTTTACTCCTAAATCAATTAACCTTGGTATGGCACCAGCGGCATCGTTGGTGTGTAAACTCGAAAAGACTAAGTGCCCGGTTAAGGCCGCCTGCATACCTATTTGGGCCGTTTCTAAGTCTCTAATTTCGCCGATAAGTAATATATCTGGGTCTTGCCTTAAGATGGATCTCAACCCAGAGGCAAATGTGTAGCCGCTTTTAGGATTGACTTGGGTTTGTTCTAAGCCGTCTAAATGGTATTCTATCGGGTCTTCAATTGTTATAACTTTCAACTCCGAACTGCGCACTGTTTTTAAAAAGGTGTATAGCGTCGTCGTTTTGCCGCTACCAGTAGGCCCCGTAACCAAAATTGTTCCGTTGGGTTTTTTAAGTTCCGTGTTTACAATTTCTTCGTCGTTCGGCCGCAAACCTAAGTCCGTTAGGGTAAGCGCAATCGTATGTGGATCCAAAACTCTCATAACGACCGTTTCTCCATGCTCTGCTGGTATTATCGAGCTTCTCATTTCTACGTAGTCGTGGCCGAACTTTATGGTAAATCTACCGTCTTGTGGAATATTGGTAATGTTAATTTTCAACCCGGAGATTAGTTTCAATCGGTTAAGAATAGGTGGGTAGCTCTTGGTTTCTAATCTGTAAACATCATAGAGCAATCCATCCATCCTGAATCTCAAGAGAACCGCGCTTTTCTCTGTTTCAAAATGAATATCAGAAACATGAAGAGTTATTGCCGATCCCAAGACTAAATCCAACATCTCGGTCGTGGAGACTAGTTTTTTGTTTTCGAGCTCCTTAATCTTTACGGTGAGGTCATCAAATTTCAGTCCTTCAAAGGTTTTAATGTCTTCTAGTTCTACCCCCGTAAGCGCCCCTTTTTCTGGGGCTAATTTTATTTCACGGTAGCGCTCCCATACCCTCGTAAGACCCCTTAACGAAGAGGTAAAAATATTTATCGCAAAGCCTTTTTCTTTTAACTTGTTTATAAGTTTTTTTGTCTCTGGTTTGTCAGCGTCGTGAACGGCTAAAGCTAACTCCTTGCCCTTAGAACTTATGGTAGCCGCCTCGGCCTCTTTGGCTTCGTCCTCCCCAATGATCTTCAAAACATCGAGGTTCACCGAGGTGGAACCAAGATCAACGTAGGGTAGCCCTGTTTTCTCTGCTCGTCTTCGAGCATCTCTTTCTTCAGCTTCCCGCCTTAGCCGTTTCAGTTCTTCACCGATATTTTTCCCTTGAGACAAATCCATTATTTACTATAATCATACTACATCCCGTCTGCTCCATACTACATACTTAAATACTATATACTTACACCATGTCTGGACACAGTAAGTGGAAACAAATAAAGCATAAGAAAGAAGCCACGGATAAAAAGCGGTCTCAACTTTTCGCAAAACTCTTACGAGCAATAAGAGTGGCCGCCAAAGAGGATATTAATCCTGAATTTAATCCTCGTTTGAGGACAACTATAGAAAAGGCTAAAGAAGCGCATGTCCCACAAGAGAATATAGAAAGGGCATTGAAACAGAGTGACAATAAAAATCTAGAAGAAGTTATAATCGAGGCTTATGGTCCGGCCGGGTCGGCCCTGATAATAGAGGCGATAACAGATAATAGGAACAGAACGGTAAGAGAAGTTAGAAATATCTTAAGCGTTTCTGGGGCTAAGTTTGCCGAACCAGGCGGTGTGAGGTGGGTATTTAATGTCCCAACGTCTTACGGAACAGACTGGCAGCCAAAGTTTAGGCAGTCTTTAAACGATAAAGACAAATATAGGTTACAAGAATTGGTTGAGGTTTTAGAAAATCACGATGACGTACAAAAGGTTACGACCAATATCTGAAACTGTCATTTTAGGAATTGATCCCGGAACAACGAGGGTTGGTTATGGGGTAATCAAAAAATCAGGCGGTGTCATAAAATTATTAGATTACGGGGTTATAGAACCGGGGAAAAACGATGACCATTTTAGGACTTTAGAGAAATCTCTTAACTTAGTGATTAAAAAATATAAACCTTCTTTGGCTGCCGTTGAAAAAATCTATTTTTCCAAGAACAAAAAAACGGCGATGTCGGTGGCGGAATACAGGGGTATTATACTTTTCATCTTGAATAAGAAGGCACTTAAGGTTCTGGAGTTTAACCCTAATGATATCAAGCTGGTTGTCACTGGGATGGGGAATAGCGATAAAAAAACCGTATCCAAATACGTTTGTTTCACCCTAGGTATCAATAAAATCGCGGGTCACGACGACGCTTCAGATGCTTTAGCCGTAGCCATAAGAGCCGCTTTTGAGAGAGGGGTTGACCCCGCACCTTTATAGGACACTGTTTTCCACAACGCTTCTCATAGATCAAAGTCGGTGTTCGCATTTATAAAGGTGCGGGGTTGACACATAAAAATCTTTGTATATACTTTCGCCCAGTAGCGCCTATTAGAACGTATTGTCTGGGAATAAAGTTGAATAAGTAAAGGTCGGTTAAAATAAAAAAATAAATATGGTTATAGAAAAGGAGTTTGTTCCTCGTCTTGCTCTCGAGGGTGAAGAACCTGACGAAGAGATTGAAGAGAGAGGCGATCAGTTAGGCGATGCGGAAGACGACGACAATGATGAGGAGGAGTCTAACGATACGAAGAGTGAAGAGGACGAGGATGGTGAAGAGATTATATAGGCCCTAAATAATTAACTTAAGCCCCCTTTATATCTTGCCTGATTAAGGGGGGTTTGTTTACTTTCGGGCAAAGAGCGAATGGGGTATAGTAAAATCGTTTCTACAATATGAGATTTATCAGAAAAATCTTATTAGTAATAACAATTATAGTTGCAATAAGCACGGGGGGCTTTTTTTATGTTACCTATAACCTACCTAACGCCGAAGAGATAACCCAGAGGAAAGTAGTTGAATCCACAAAGATTTACGACCGCACGGGCCAAGTCCTTCTCCATGAAATCCACGGAGAGGAAAAAAGAACAGTAATTCCATTCGAGCAGATCCCCGATTTCGTTAAATATGCCACCGTCGGTATTGAGGATAATGCTTTCTACAGCCATCCAGCCTTTGACTGGCGTGGAATACTGCGAGCCCTAACTGTTGATTTATTGAAAGGTCGAGTGGTTCAAGGCGGATCAACTATAACCCAGCAGTTGGCCAAAACCGCTTTCCTCACTTCCGAAAGAACAATCGTGAGAAAAGCGAAAGAGCTGGCTTTGGCCTGGAGACTCGAACAATATTATACAAAGGACGAAATATTAAACCTCTATCTCAATCAAGTGCCCTACGGGGCAAATGCTTACGGTATAGAAGCGGCCTCCCAAGCTTATTTCGAGAAGAGAGCCCAAGATCTGAATTTAGGCGAGGCCGCGCTTCTCGCTACACTCCCTAATGCCCCGAGTTACTATTCACCATGGGGTAGCCATACTGATGAGCTCGAGGAAAGAAGGAAATTCGTCTTAAAAAGAATGAGGGAGCTCGGGTTTATTGACGAACAGCAATTAGCGTATGCAGAAGTCAATTTACCTAAAGTAGTCGCCCGGCCTACCTCTAGTATTAAAGCGCCGCACTTTGTCTTTTACGTTCAGGATTATCTAAGGGAGAGGTACGGCGAGGATTTGCTTGAAGCTGGAGGACTTAAAATAATCACTACTCTAGATTGGGAACTTCAAAAGTTGGCCGAAGAAGCGGTGGGGGTGGGCGTTAAGAGAAATAGTGATCTTTACGGCGGGGAAAATGGTGCTTTGGTAGCAGAAGATCCGACGACTGGCCAAATACTAGCTATGGTTGGTTCTAAAAACTATTTTGATCCACCCGTCCCTAAGGGGTGTTCCACGGGGGAAAATTGTAAGTTCGAGGGTAATTTTAATGTGGCCGCGCAAGGATTAAGGCAGCCGGGTTCGGCCCTAAAGCCCTTCGTTTATCTAACGGCCCTCACAAAAGGATTTACGCCAGAGACGATACTGTGGGATGTTCCTACCGAATTTACAACAGGTAATAGCGATTGTCCGCCCATAGTCGATCTAAGAAATAACAATAAGACTTGTTACCATCCTGAAAATTTTGATGGTATTTTTAGGGGTCCTATGGCAATGAAGGAGGCTCTCGCCCAATCAGTTAATGTACCGGCGGTGAAAACCTTGTATCTCGCTGGACTTGATAATGTTATTAAAAATCTAGAGTTGCTTGGCGTAACAACCCTAAGCGATAAAAGTAGATTTGGTTTATCTTTGGTGCTGGGCGGTGGAGAAGTAAAATTAACTGAATTGGTGGGCGCATATTCTTCTTTGGCTAACGATGGAATTCACCACCCCCAAGCGGTCGTTCTTAGGGTTGAGGATGGCAAAGGTAATACCCTGGAAGAGTATAGCGACACGAACAGTCGGGTTATCGAAGAGAATCTTGCGAGATTAATCAATGATGTTTTGTCTGATGTTGATCTTAGGGCCCCGTTATATTCTGCGAGTTTGAAATTAACTCAAGTACCGGGACATCAAGTTGCGCTAAAGACCGGAACAACCAATGAGTATAGGGACGCTTGGACGTTAGGGTTTACACCTAATTTGGTTGTTGGCGTGTGGGTTGGAAACAACAACCGCGCACCATTAACGAGCAAAGGTGGTAGCATTCTAGCGGCCGTTCCTATGTGGCACGATTTTATATCGAAAGCTTTAGCGAGTAGGACATTAAACACGTTCCCAAAACCAGAACCAATACTAAGCGAGAACCCGATTATAAGAGGAGAGTTTGTGGAAGGCGAGTATCATAACATTCTTTATTATCTAGGGAGAATCAACGATCCTCAATTTAACAACTGGGAAGAGGGCGTAAAAAATTGGCTATTAGCCAATAAGGTAGACTTAAATAAATTCAAAACCGCCGTTTCGGGGCGATCTTTTGACTTTTTGTCCTCACCAAACGTAAGTGCTGGGGACATCACACTAAGCGTCGCGAGTCCGAAAAACGGTGATTTTGTGAGCGAAGAAGTGGGCGTAGAGGTTCGCGCATCTTCTCCAAGCAAGATTACTAAATTAGAAATTTACCTCAATGACCAACTTATTGAAAATGTCATAAATGATTTAGGCACGTCTTATGATTACAAGTCAACTCTTAAGCCAAAATTGGACACTCAAAACATTATGGTTATAAGAATCACTAACGAAAGCGGCTCTAAGGCTAGTAAAAGCATAATACTATTCAAGAAGTAGTAGTATGGGCCTACGGTTTAATAGGCATTAGCACATAAAAGTATAATAAGTCCCCCGGGGTATTTATGATGGCTGGTTTATTCTCGCCGTTTAGACCAACAAACACTTGCTCTCCGGCAATAGCTTTAACGCCATCCAGTAAATATTTCCAATTAAAAGTTACTTCACAATCCGCTCCGTTTATCTTTGCGGGAACAAGATAGTTGTTCTCCCCTAAAGCGTTATCGCTTGAATAAACTTCAAGTACTTTTTTGTCTTTAATTTTAAGCCTTACCTCATTTATCCGATTACTTAGGGAGCCGGTGAGCTTAAGGGCGTTTATAAGGTCGTCTTTATTAACCAATATCTGCACGTCAAATTCTTTTGGAACGATCGAATTATAGTCGGGGAATTTTCCCTCAATAAGCCTAGAAATAATTTCTAGATCTTGTGTTTTAAAAAGTATTTGGTTGTTATCAAGATAAACGCTAACCATTTCTTCTGTTGAGACAATTCTTGTTAACTCTTGAGCGGTTTTTAGCGGTATGATCATTTCTAAGCCGTGGTGAAAGGTGTTTTTAATTTGAGATCCGAGGATTTTCCCTTCGGCAAGCCTAAAAGTATCAGTGGCGACTAATTTTATCTCTGAAGACTCAAGGATAAAAAACGCGCCACTTATCTCCGGCCTCAAATCTGATATACCGGCCGCGAGAATCACTTTTTCAAGCCTCTCTTTTAAAGTGCTTAAGACAATTTCTAAGTGTTCTTTTTCCTCTTTAATTTTAGGGACTATAGGAAATTCACTCTCCGCGATTCCAGATATTTTCGCTTCGTAGTTGTCAGTTGTGAGAATCAGGTTGTTTTGCTTACTTTCTAAATTAATTCTCTCGCTCGTGGTGTTATTTATAATACTCGAAATGACACCATAAGGAACTGTTACGCTTCCTTCTTCTAATATTTTCCCGTAAACAATTTTCGTTATCGCGATTTCCAGATTAGTAGCGCATAATTTGATTTGATTGTTTGTTGCTTTTATTAAAACATTCCCCAAAACTGGTAAGTTTAAATTAGAAACCGTCGCTCGACCAATCGCATCCAAACCAGACTTTAAATGACTTCTAAGTACTATTAATTTCATAATATGTATTGTTGTTTTAGGTGTGTGGATAACCCTACAGAGACATTGATAGCGCCCTTTATTTACTCAATTCGCTTAGTTTTTATAGTTGTTAATAAGTTATGAATAAATAGTGATTATTAAATGGTAAAGCAAGTGAAATTAAAAGTCATTCCACAGCCTATAAACATAATTACCCCATCTTGTTAATTAGTTCTTTAATTTCTGACAACTTTTCATTTAGTGATTGATTTTTTTCCATGTCTTTTGATAATTTTTTACAGGCATAAATTACGGTTGTGTGGTCTCTTTTGCCTATCTTATTGGCAATAAAAGGATATGACATATCTAATAGATCTCTTAGTAAGTACATGGTTATTTGTCGTGGTTCAATAAACTCTTTATTTCTTGATTTACCAGTTAAATCGCTCGCGGGAATTTCAAAAAAATCAGCGACAACCTTAATTATCTGGTTGGGGCTGACACTTGCCCTAGACCTCTCTGTAAATTCGGCAATAATCTTTTCTACTTGATTTGAAGTTACTGGTTTCTGATAATTTGTTTGGTAAAAAACAACCTTATTTAGAATACCTTCAATTTCTCTAATATTCTTTTGTAGCTTCTTGGCAATAAAATCGATTGATTCATCATCGATTGAGGCGCCCCTTTCCTGAATCTTGGTTTTTATAATAGCTACCCTTGTTTCATATTCCGGATAACTTATATCCGCTATCATTCCACCCTCAAACCTCGATCTTAACCTTTCCTCTAGTATGGGGATTGCTTTGGGGGGCCTGTCTGAAGAAATAATAATCTGTTTATTGTTTTCATGAAGGGCATTGAAAGTATGGAAAAATTCTTCCTCCGTTTTTTCTTTGCCGCCTATGAATTGGATGTCGTCGATAATTAAAACATCCACGTGCCTATAAGTGTTTTTAATATCTTCGGTGCGCCTATTCCTTATTGCCCAAACCACATCGTTGGTGAATTTTTCAGAAGTTACATACTTAACTTTTATTTTGTTCTTATAGAGATTTTTAATTTCATTGCCCATACCTTGGATAAGATGAGTTTTCCCCAACCCTACGCCACCATAAATAAAAAGCGGGTTATATTTTATGCCTACGCTTTGGATGATTGCGGATGCCGCCGAATGAGCCAACTCATTTGATGGGCCGACAATAAAAGAATTTAAGGTATAACGCGGATTAAGATTAGTTTCTGGGTCAACCTTGAATTCTTCTATGACCAACTGTTTATCATTTGAAATCTCACGAGGCTTGTGGAGGCTTGAGGTTTTTATTAAACCGCCCTCAACAACATATTCAACTTTTTTAACAGACGTGATGAAGTTTCTTACTATTCCAAGTATCAGCTTGTCGTATTTTGTTTCTACCCATTCTTTAGCGAAGTGGTTCGGCAAGGCTATCATGACGGCGTCTTCCGTGTTTTCTACGAGGCGGCTATTCTTAAGCCAAGTGAGAAAATTTGCTCTTGAGACTTGCAATTCCATTTCCGATAAAACGGATTGCCAAAGTTCATCGTTCTGCATTGCTTAATTATTGATTGCCAGAAAACAAGAGTCAAATGCCGTAAAGTCTAGCAAGGTGTTGATTAATTGTGGATAAGAAGATACAATCCCATATAAATGTCTTTAACTTATCAACCAAAAAAGAGGAAAAGGGCCAGGACTCACGGATTCCTAAAAAGGAAGAGGACTGTGGGGGGTAGAAATGTTATAAAGAGGAGAATTGCCAAAGGGAGAGCCAGGGTTACGGCTTAATGTTCCCAAAGAAGCTAAGAGTTCCAATAAACCTTTTCCCAAAAAACTCAAAAACTGTATTTTCCGATAGTTGTGTTCTCATCAAGGCTAGTCCTAATAATTTGCCTTACAGCCGCTTAGGAGTCCTCTTGGGCAAACGCGTCCTTAAGGGTTCGGTTTCGAGGAATAAACTAAGGAGAAGAGTTTTAAGCTATTTAAGCGAGCCTTTTTTATCTACAAAGAACGAGTCTATAAAAGCGCCCAATGATTTGCTTATAATCGCAAAAGCGCCTATGATAAACCTTACTAAAGAGGAATTAAAAAACCGTTTTCAAAGATATGGCAAGTTTGTTTAATGAGATTCTGTATAGGCCGCTCTTCAACGTTTTGGTGCTGCTCTATAACTCAATAGCCCTTGAAGATTTGGGCCTGGCTATAATTTTATTAACCATTTTAATAAGAATAATCCTTTTCCCGTTGTTTCATGCCTCCCTGCGGCATCAGCGATTAGCTCAAGAGCTACAACCCCACATCAAAAAGATTCAAGAGAAATACAAAGATGATCGGGAAGCGCAGACAAAAGCGGTACTCGCGCTTTATGCGGATCACAAAGCCAACCCACTAACTCCTATAATTCTAATATTAGCCCAACTGCCAATCCTCTTTGTCCTGTTTAGTATTTTTAAAGGTGGGTTGAACGAAAGCTCGTTTAATTTATTGTATTCGATTATTCACAAACCGGAAGTTATAAATCACACATTATTGGGTTTAGATCTAAGTAAAAGAAGTATTATTATCGCGGTTTTAGCTACTGTGGCACAATACGCGCAATCGAAACTCTCTTTACCTAAATTGAAGGCTGGCGAAGAGTTAAATCAGACGGAAAGAATGGGTCGGAACATGGTCTATATAGGGCCAGCCATTACGGCTGTGTTTCTCGTTACTCTCCCGGCGGCGCTTGGCGTCTATTGGCTTACAAGTAGCGTATTTTCTATATTTCAACAGGTTGTTATAAACAAAATGTTTAGCCATGGAAAACTTGAAAGAACAATTAGTTAGATTAGTAGAATTAATGGGATTTACCAAGTTCCGAGTAGAGACGGGCCCGGACGCCAAAGTCTTTTCTGTAACCATTGATGACGACGCTCTTACTGCGGAGCGTTTGCCGGATCTGGTCTCGAACATTAATAGGATAGTGAGATTAATAGCAAAGAGGGGAAATATTTACCCGGTCGTCGTTGATATTAACAACTACCGCAGAGAAAGAGAAAGGTTGATTCTTGAGCTTGCCAAGGCGGCGGCTAGGAGAGCGGTAGCAACCAAAGAGCCTGTTAAATTGCCTACAATGAACGCTTACGAGAGGAGGCTTGTACACGCGGAGCTTTCTATGAGGCCGGACGTTACAACCGAAAGCGTTGGCGAAACGAAAGATCGTTACGTTGTGGTTAAGATTACAAACCTAGACTAAGCGCGTTCTTATTTACCAAGAACTGCTGGGTTAATTACGTATAATATTAGATAACCGATAGTTAGTAGTATAAGGCCATAGACGGCGGCTTTAATCCACTCTTTGGCTTCTCCTTGCCTTGAGGAGTTACCAGCGGAAGCAATATACAATATTCCGCCATAGATGATGATTCCAAGGGCCGCTACGCCTCCTATTCCTAATGACCAAGTAAAGATGTTATTGATGGTAAAGCCGCCGCCGAAATCTATTGTGGAGATTGCTTGAACCAAGTCAAGCGATTCGCTCGCCGCTAAAACTGTTTTAATCATAGTCAATTCACATTATAACCCCTCTTTTTCCTTCATTTCCAATATCTGCTTTGGATTTGTCGTTATGAGTTTGTCCTCGAAATACGAAGGCACAATCTGTATGGCTACTCTTTTGAGTCCGGCGACAAACAGACCTTGACCCACATCGGCTTCCAAAAGATAATTTTTTTCAACATCGGTTAAGTTGAAAGCTTTGGCGGTAATATCAACGGTAGCCGGCGCTTGTTTAAGGAGAAGCTGTAAAGACGAGTTTGTAATAATGGGTTTCCCATAAGGAGAGGTTAAAAAATCTTCGACATCCTGGGTGATAGTAGAAATTCCTAAATAATATTTCCTAGCCCTTTTAGCCAAGCCAAAAAGAAAAGAAGCGGAGTCCGGATATTTCATCATCCACCAAGCCTCATCAATTATCATAATCCTCTTTCTTAGTTGGGCCCTCACCAGATTCCAGATGAAGTTTAAGATGATATACATAGCTATGGGCCTCAACTCGTCTTCTAGATCTCTTATGGAGAAAACAATCAAACGATTAGCTATGTTAACGTTCGTCGGTTTATTAGTAAAACCGGCGTAGCTTCCCTTGGTGAATCTATAGAGGCGTTCAGCCATTCCTTTGCCACCTTCCATGCCGGCAAGTATAGCCTCTAGATCTTCCAAGAGCGGTGGAGTTGTTTTAGAGAAGTCTCTCTCCGGAGTAATGTCCCTTGAGGCGTAAGTTTCTGTTATGGCTCTGTCTAGCATAGCTTCTTCCTCCGGCGATATCGCCCCTAGCATAAGTTTTAGCAGGCCAGTTAAGTTCACAATGTGGGATTTAAGAACCTCACCCGGTTCTTCATCTTCCGGGATGATAGGTATATCAAAGGGGTTCACATGGTTTTGAGAATCGAGCGATATTTTAAATACACTGCCGTTTACAGCCTCGGCCAAGGAGATATACTCATTTTCTGGGTCTATTATGAGTACGTCGGTGCCCATCATAAGCGACCTCGCGACTTCGAGTTTGGTGGCGTATGATTTTCCGGCACCCGCTTTCGCGAACACGACCATATTGGCGTTCTCAAGGGAGAATCTATCGAAAATTACAAGCGTATTATTATGTCTATTAATCCCATACAAGATGCCATTTTCAGAAGTGAGATCAAGAGAGACAAAGGGGAAAAATGAGGAAACTGGCCCAGAGTTTAGTGGAGCGTGTATAGACATCTCGTCTGAACACAAGGGGATTACGGAACCCAATCCTTTGACTTGCTCGAAATTAGCCGGTTTCATACTAATAAGTTTCGCATCCATTAGATTGGTAATCTCGACTTCGAGTCTCGTTAAGTCTTTTTCTGAATCAGCGTAAATTGTTACGTAAACGCCCACATTGAAAAGTTTTTCTGTGGCTTGTAAAAGAGTGTCTCGGAGAGATTCGACATCTTGAAGGGCGATCTCAAGCATCGGATCGCGGACCAACCCTTTTTCTTGATTCGAGGACATTTGAGACTCTATTTGGGTAGCCTTTTTTCTTAAATTTCTCAATGCTATGCCGGTATCCACCGGATGAACAAATATAGAGACGTCTGTCAGTTCCGGTAAGTTAATTATCGGCGAGAACCACCCGCTTGATAAATATCTTGGATAACTTAAGACGAATAAGGTTTTAGCGAATTTGTCACCTAGTTTTAGATTGGTGGCGTTTATTTCTACAGACGATGGGGCAATAACATCTTCTATACTGCCGCTTATTTCTTCTCGGCTTCTTTTCGCTTCACTCTTCTCTACAGTGGTCGGGTTGTAGAAGTTGAAGAAAAGTTCAAGTAGTTCCTGGTCTTCCAGGCTTATGGCTCGCAGGCCGACCTGGCGCAAGCCGGTTATCACCTGTTCCGCTCTTTGGTGTAGCTGTTCGCGATGACTCGGTGAGATAGAGGACTCTTTAGAATTTTCTTCTTTTGCAATCTTTCCGCCGAGAAACTTTGGCATAAGCGAATTGGTGGACCCGGGGATGGAGATGGGGTCGTAAGGGACAATCACAAAAAAACTCTTAGTCATTACGGCGTTCGTTTCAACAAAAGCCCTCACGAACTCTCTATATTCGGCAATTTGCGTTTTTAATAGTTCGCTCTCTTCCGCGGTTTCGCGCTTTTCCAATTTTTCTATGTAGTCTTCGATGTTCAACTTACGGGAGTGGATTATTATTTGTATAGAAAAGTCCAGGGAATTTAAAAAGTTTTGGTAGGCATAGGTTATACTGTTTTGTTCTTCTTCTGATTTAAGATCAAAATTTAAGCCATCAACCAAAATAACACGACGTAGACCGCCGTTTTTCAGAACCACCACACCTTCTTTAATATCCTTTACCTTAACGAGTTCTTGCGCGCGAGCTAGCTCGCGAGTTTCTGACATATCCTAATTATAGCTTAAAACTTAAAATTAATAAGCTATCTATAATCTATTCTTCTCGCCATTTGTCTGTCACCAGTTATGCGTCTTATAACTTCGTACCTCTCTTTAATCTCGCGTTGGGGGATATCAAAGTTGCCCGCCGCGATAGTTTGTTCTCTTTTCGGGATCGCGTTTTTCGAGGTTGCCATCTTTTCCAAGAGACTCTTAATGCCGGTGAAAACAGACCCTTTCTTAGTTCGCGAGATTGCTTCTGTCTCGATGTGTTGCTCTTGCACCTTCGGTTTTAATGTATATATCCTAGGACTCCATATGTAATTGAATGTTGCCGGGATAAACACGCTCATTGGTCTGCCGTTGATTTTGATAAAGGCCATAACTACACTGATAGATCCCAAAAAGAGCGTGATTACGAGCCACAGCCATGGCCGCAGAATAAAAAACAACACGAAACTTGCAACCCCGCCCCCGGCGATATAAAGGAATTGTCGCAAGGTGAATGGCCCTACAATTTTGTCTTCGGTTTCTATGAACTGCGGAACTTGAAATTGCATCCTATTCCAATGGCAAGTCTTTGAGGTCCACGACGTTATTGGGATGAACTTCTGGGGTTTTGGATTGTACGCTCTGCGGCGCTTTTTCCGGCGCTGTTTGGTCCAGTCCTCTTATTTCCTGATTTTCGAATGGCCCAAGGGGAGTTCTAAATTCTGAATAGTGAACAATCCTCCCTTCCTTCATGGGCGTTTTAAAGCTTTCCGACTGTTTCTTCTTTTCGGTTTCTTCTCCTAACTCTATCCTCGCGGCCTTTTTTTCTAAAACAGACTTTTTATATTCTTCGCTGAATATTGGTTTATAAAACATGGGTCTCTGGGTTACAGATCGGAAAGGTTCTTCTTTTGTCGGTTCAACCTCTTCCTCGTTGTGGAGGATAAACGGTTGGTTTTGAAGACGAGTCGTCTCCTCATTTTGTACATTAACTCGGGGCTTTATAGGCTCGCCTTGGTATTCTTGCGAAACGGAGACAGTTGCGTTTACTTCGCTAGTGTTCACGAGTGGCTTGTATACATCTTTAAGATCAACGCGGACGGGTTTAAATATTTTTGACTCAATCTCACTTACTATCGCCTTTGCGATTTCTTCCTTAATTTTTAAGTCGTCTATTAGCTCTTTGGTTAAATCATTGGGGTGTATAAATCCTCGTAAGACATCGCCTACGTTGGTGGAGAATACTCGAAGTTTTTCTTCGTCAAAGTTATGAGCTTGGGCGATGTTCTCAAGCATATCGGCGTTTTCTTCCGAGAAGATAGCTTCTCTAATGCTATATGGAAGTTTATCCCATCGTTCAATTACTTCTTTTTGTGGAATTGTAAGCATGTTTTGTAGTTTTAGATTGGAGGTTGGGTATCCGTATCGAAAGTCATTGTCCCGACCTCTCGGTTCGCTGTCATCCTCTCAAAAGATTTTTTAAACGTAGGATCTGATTGTTCGAGGGATTTCATTAGTGTTTCCTTGAATTCCTTGTTGGTTTTGAGTTCTTGAAGCACTTCTTCTTTTGACATAGATGCCCGCTCTGACGAAATTGTGTATTTTTCAGGATCCTTCTCTGCTTCTTTAAACGACACCCCGATAGCTGGTTGGTTTGTGCCTTTGTAGGTTACTCTCTTTTCAATTTCTATGGAGATACTGTCTGGAAGTTTTGATTTAAGTATTTCATTGGTGTAGTTAGAGAAGCTTTCAGACTTAATGCCGGATGCGGCCTTATTAATGTAGCCGGAATTGTCTACTAAACCAGCAGCTATGGCTTCTCGCATAGCTCTATTCATACTCTCATTGAGACCATAGAGAACCTTAACTTTCTTATCGTTGTACGAATCGCTGATGCGCAGTTTAGAGAAGTCCTTCTGATTGAATCCCCTGAAGAATTCTTCAGACGCCTTTTTGGCCTCCTCTCTGCCCTCCTTAGTGCCTTTCTTTAGAGCTTGGTAAGTTGCAATATTCATGCCAATGGTTTTTTCAACCTCATCAAATTTTTTGCCATAACTCTTAAAGAGAGCCTCAGTTTCTTTATTAAGATGCTTATCAAGGTCTTTGAGGTCGTTCACGTCGCCGCCTTTCGCGAGTTTCAAGAGTGCGGCTACGCGATCGGGACCATGAAGCGTGGGTACTAATGCGGCTAATCTTTGAGGTGATAAGTCTTTAAACTTGTCCTCACTGACAAGTTTCTCTGTTTTTGCCCCAAGGACGTTGAGTTGTTTTCCTAAAGGTTTAAGTATTGGTATCGATGTTTTTTGTATCTTTGCGGTCAGCCCTCTTACCTTCTCTGATCCAAGGACCGAGTTACTAAGTCTTATCCCAGCTTCTTTGCCAGTAGTTTTAAGTTTCGCCAAGGCCATCCCCCCCATTTTAGAAGCTAATCCATAAGCAACAGTGGCTCCGGCTGCGCTTAGTTTATTGGCCGCGTATAAACCCGCTAAGCTGAAGATGGTAATTACGATCATTTGGACAAGGCCCTGTGCTAAACCAAGCCCGGCGACCTGCTTTATAGTAGCAGGGTCTCCGAGGTGTTTAACCATCTCCGTTGTCAGATATAGTAGGAAGGCAAGTAGCGGTCCCAAGAATGTCCACCTAAGAAATATAGTCCACCATCCGCTCCAGGCATTGCCTATTATAGGCAAGTTTAATTTAGGGAAAGCAAATCCCAGCCAGGCGAGGGGTGCGAATATAAGCAGTATGGTAAGCGCCACATAGCGCACAACAAGGAATAGGAAGATAGCGATTAGGGTAAGCGCTCCTATTATAGTAAGTATCACTGCGAGAATAATGCCCACCACCATAATAAAGTAAGACTGCATAGGACCAATTACATACTTATCCCAAAAAGACCGTGATTTTTGCTCGTCTATGCTTATTTTGTTAATGTTCTTCGGATCTGACGGATCTAGTTGACTCGGATTTACTCCGTTTACACTAGTGGCGTTCATGAACTTGGCCACGTTGCAGTATATTGTGGCAACGTTATAAGTCTTGGCAAAAGTGGCCCCCAAGGGAGTACCGCCGTTTACAAAAGCTTCAGTGAGTCTCGTACCCACATTAGCAACGCCCAGTGCGAGGAACAAGCTAAAGTTTACCAGAAGTACCGCAATAATAAGACGCATGAGTATTGACTGAGCGTCCCAACCCGCCTTTCTGAACATAGTGGCGAAAGCTATTACCACTATACCAATCACAAAACTAATATTTGTTAACGCCATAATTATTCCGTATCCTGTTGTGATGACTGCACTTTGGGACAAAGATAGGTTGAGCGCTATACCGATTTCCAATAAATAGCTTGCTACCCATACAGCAATTGAAGCGAGAAAGCCGTAGAAAACCACTTGTAGCCATTTATTGAACAGAAAGTCACTTGCTTCATCTAAGGGTTCAAGCATTCCCCCAGGGTTGAAATTAAAGCCGAACCCAAGAATGCTCCCACCACCAGACGGTGGGTCAGCTAAGGTGCTGGTGATAATGTTGATAAGAAATATAGGCAACCCTACTTTAGCTGCGTCTCCAAAAAAATTAAGCCAGGGAGAGCCAGAGCCGGAGTCAGAACAGATAGATCCAGAGCCTATATTACTACCAGAGCCAGTTGACGGTGTAAATGCTGGGGTGGATGCGGCGGTATTAAAAAGGTTGGTGGGGTTAAATAGAAGAGGACCCGATGAAGGATTGCTCTCAATACTAAAACGGCCCGTAGGAGTAGTTTGTGCTGATGCTATGCCATAAAATAAGCGTGGAACCAAGACAACCACTACCAGTATCGCCAGTATCTTTTTCTTCTCCATTATTTACTAAATAATATCACTTTTTGTCGCTAAATACATTACTAAGAGTTGTCAAATCTTGCATTGTAAGGTTTTGTGGCCTCGTGTTTGGTTTGATGCCTTGTCGGGTGAGTTTTTTTGTGATCTCTTCCTTGGAAATTTTTATTTCGGCAGATAAATTGTTTAGTATCATTTTTCTAGGTTGCTTAAAAAGGATTTTTATTAACTGGTAATATTGTTTCTCAAGGCCCTTCTTAATTGTTTTTGGAACTATTTTTATTATCGCGCTATCTACCTCCGGCGCTGGACTAAACGACTTTTTACTAATAAAACCAACGATTTCCGGTTTGGCCCAGAATTGAACGCTCGCCGCCAGAAGATTCATCTTGGGCGGTTTGGCGCAGATTCTTTCGGCCACTTCTTTTTGCATCGTGAAAACAATCAAAGACGGTTTGTTTTCTAGTTTTCCTAAGATTCGCAACAAGTAGCCAGTGATGTAGTAGGGAATGTTGCCTACGATTTTGTAGGAAGTATTTAGTATAGAGTATTTAGTATGGAGCAACGGGATAATTTTTAAAACATCGCCTTCAATAACCTCTAAAGTTTTACTGTATACTGTATTCTTTATACTTTGTTGTAGCTTATAGGCTAACTTTTTATCTTTCTCAATCGCTATAATTTTTCCTGGTTCAGCTTCAGCTAAATACTTAGTCAACTCCCCGTGCCCGGGGCCGATTTCCACAATTATATCATTTGATTTAATTTCTAGGGCATCGGCAATTTTCCGCAAGGCATCCTCGTCGTGCAAAAAATGTTGTCCTAATCTACCCCTCATGATTATTTGATAACTATTTTTGACATTCACCCAAAGTATACTATATATCCGATCGGGTTTATAGTATACTTCCTAGATTAGGTGGATTTCGTCTTCATCTTTCCAATTCATAGGGCTTGAGAAGTTAATAAGCTCCGGGGGTATTTCGTATAAGAAACGGGAAGCGGGGCCGTAAAAACTCAAGGTAAGTTTCTTGCGAGCTCGAGTCATAGCGACATACATGAGCCGTCTCTCTTCTTCTACATCAGAACTAGACAACAATGATCTTTGGTGAGGCAAAACGCCTTCGTTTGCGCCAGCAATGTAGACGTTATCAAATTCTAAACCTTTTGAGAGATGGATGGTCATAAGTTTTACTCTTGGGGAAACTTTAGGCGATTTAATATCGTCGGTTGCTTGTAATAAAGAGACCCTCTCAATGAACTCTTGGAGAGAAGGGAAATTACCGGCGAAATTAATTAATTCAATAATGTTTTCCATTCTCTCTTCTGAATTATCAAACTTAGATTTCAAATGATTTTTATAATTAGTCGTTTTCATAAAGAACCCTATGATTTCTATAGGCGGCAGATTTTTAGCAAGCTCCGGCAGACGTTCTCTTAGTTCTTTGGCCTCCGCCTTTCTAAAAGTTTTTATAAGACGCTCCGAACTCATTTCATCTCTGGGATTAAGTCCGTATCGCAGGCCCGCTATAATATCCTTGATTTCCTTCCGTTCATAAAACTTTAATCCGCCGAATATTTCATAGGGAATGGAATTAAAGTTGAGTGTTTGCTCTAAAGGGCGAGATTGTGCATTGGTTCTGTAAAGTATAGCGGCATAAGTTTTTTGGGAAAGATCCAAAATGTCATTTACTATCTGAAAAGCTTCGTCATCAGAGTTCTCGGTGGCCAAGACTTTTATTAACTCGCCTTCGTCGTTAGGAGTAGAAAGGTTTTTGGGTCTTTGAAGTTTATTATTTTTCACTACTTGCGCGGAAGCTTCTACTATATTTCTCGTTGATCGGTAGTTTTCTCCGAGGTGCACGATTTTAGCCTCCGGCCAATCTTTTTCAAAATTCAAAAAGTTTCTAAAATCAGCTCCTCGGAAACCATATATGGACTGATTGTCGTCCCCCACGACGTTCAAGTTGCGGTGAACGTCAGCCAATAATTTTACTAAAGCGTATTGACTGCTGTTTATGTCCTGGAATTCGTCTATAAGTATGTAATCAAACTTATTCTGATATTTTTCTAGAACTTCTCGATTTTTTTGCATAATCCTCACAACTTTTTCTATCAAGTCGTCGAAGTCAAAGGCGTTTTGCGTTTTAAGTTTGTCCTCGTAAGTTTCAAAAATAGTTTTCATCGGTTCTTCGAGTTCATCGGAGTTTACCAACTCATCTTTTATCGAAGATACCTGTTTCTGCGTTTTGGGGGCGGGATATTTTGTCTCGGACAATTCTAGATCCTTAATGATTTTTTTAATGAGGCGTAAAGAGTCACTATTGTCAAAAATTACATAATTCTTATCTCTACTTAATAGTTGCCCCTCATTTCTTAATATTTTTGCCCCGAAAGAATGAAAAGTGCCTAGAAATGGAAGGTCCACCAAGTTTTTAAGCCCTGATCTGACCCGGTCCTTAATTTCGTTAGCGGCTTTATTAGTAAAGGTAATGGCTATAATTTTTTCTGGGCTGACCCCATCATCTATCAATTTGATTAGCCTCTCTGTCAATGTTCTTGTTTTTCCGCTCCCGGCGCCCGCGGAAATTAGAAGTGGTCCTTTGCCGTAACGGACTGCCTCTCCTTGTTGCGGGCTAAGGGCAGGTTTATTTTTTACCGACTCATCCATAGAGCTAATAGGCAAGTAGTATTTATTTCTCCCTTACTCTTAGCTGAAAAGCTTCAGCAACATGATTAGCCTCTACTCTTTCGTTCTCTTCCAAATCGGCAATTGTGCGGGCGGTTTTAAGTATGCGGTAGTAGCCGCGAGTTGATAGGAGTGTTTTATCAAAAACCTCTTTTAAGAAATCATTGGCTTCTCTTGTTAAATTTATTAGTTTTTCACAATCCTTAGACGACATTTCGGAGTTAGTTAATATGTCTAGCTTATTTTGACCAAACCTTTCTTTTTGCATTTCTCTCGCACTTTGCACTAAGTCTTTAAAGGATATTATAGCTCTTGAGCTATTCCTATCTTTTAGATTTTCAAATTTCACGCGCGGCACATTTATTTGAATATCTATCCTATCAAGCAATGGCCCTGAAATTTTCTTCTGGTATTTGAAAACTTCATAGGCGCTGCAGCTACATTCTTTTTCTGGGTCTCCGTAGTAACCGCATGGACAGGGGTTCATGGCGGCAACAAGCGTAAATCTAGCTGGGAAAATTAAACTCACCTTAATGCGGGAGACGGCCATTTCGCCGGACTCAAGAGGTTGTCTTAAAGCCTCTAATAGGTCTCTTCTAAACTCTGGCAGTTCGTCTAAGAAAAGTATGCCGCGGTGAGCTAGGCTTATTTCTCCCGGCCTGGGATTCGGACCACCGCCAACTATTGATACCGGGGAAGCGGTTTGGTGTGGTGATCTGAAGGGACGCGTCACAAGGTGCGATCCTTGTAAAAGGCCTACGGCACTCCATATTTCAGAAACTTCAATTGACTCTTCAAGAGAGAGTGGCGGGAGAATTGATGTGAGCGCTTTAGCGAGCATAGTTTTGCCGGATCCAGGCGGACCGCTCATCAGGATATTGTGACCGCCGGCGGCTGCAATAGTAAGCGCGCGTTTAGCGGCTTCTTGTCCCTTTACGTCATCGATATTGAAATCATTATCTTCCTTCGGCAAGAATTTCGTTTTGGGAGAAGAGGCAACAAATTTAGTTTCTTCTAAGTGGTTTATGAGTTGGCTCAAGGAAGGTATTGGGAAAACAGCAATGCCCTCTACCAAGCCAGCTTCGCCTGCGTTAGCTTCTGGAAGAAAAATTTCTTTGATACCGATTTTTTTGGCTAGAGTGGCGAAATTTAAGGCGCCAGCCATTGGCCTTAAGTCGCCGTTTAAAGATAGTTCTCCCAGGAATAACTTATTAGTCGAATCGAATTCTTTAATTTGACCGGTGGCCAAAAGATATCCTACGGCAATAGCCAAATCATATTGCGAACCGGTCTTTTTCACGTCCGCCGGGGCTAAGTTTACGGTTATTTTCCTATTTTCTTTAGTCGGCGGCTTAAAGCCGGCATTCTTTATGGCGGAGCCGACCCTCTCTTTGGCCTCGGAAAGTGCTTTGTCGGCTAAACCTACAATGTTAAAACTATGGAGGCCGACATTCAGGTCGACCTCCACTTCTATTAATTTAGCCTTAACTCCTTCTAATTCAGCGGAGTAAACCTTAGCAAGTCGCATTACTTCTATTATCCCTTCTTTTGCTTAAGCTTGCATTTTTTACAAAGACGAGATTCCGGATCCGCTTTAAGAAGATCCAACGAAATCTCTTCGCCGCAATCTTCGCAAACACCGTAGGCATTCGCGCCGATTTTGTCTAAGGCAAGATTCACGTCGTTCAATCTCTCTTTTAAAGGAGAGATCATCCCTTGATGAGTAACAACCTCTTCCGTTTCGTCAGCTTCCTCTTCGCCGTGATCGGTATCGCTCCCCATATCATTCACCCCAAGGTCTCCGATTTCTTTTTCTATAGTCTTTTTCTCTTGTTCGAGAATAGATTCTAACTTAGCCAAATCTTTTTTCGAAATCATAGCCCAATCTTAATAACTCGAGAGATAAAAGTCAAACAAATTGGAAATTACTATAAGAGGCGCTAGGTGTATACTAATGAATATGATTCATTCGGTACAGGGCAAAATACAAGAGAAGAAAATCGGCTATGTAGTGGTGGATGTCCACGGACTGGGCCTCAAGGTGCTCGTTTCTTCCGGGACTTATGACAAGTTGCCTGAAGTTGGAGTTGAAACGAGTCTCCTTACTCATTTCCAGGTGAAGGAAGATAGTATGAGTCTTTATGGGTTTCTTCACGAGAAAGAGATCCGCCTTTTCGAGGCTTTGATTTCTATATCCGGAATAGGTCCGAAATCGGCCTTGGGTATTTTAAGTTTGGCACCGGTAGAGCATTTGGCCGCGGCAATTACGAGAGGAGAAAAAGAAATTCTTCAGAAGTCTTACGGTATTGGCAAAAGAACCGCAGAGCGCATAGTGGTTGAATTAAAAGATAAAATCAAAGTTGATGAAAAAGAAGGAGAGGAAACGCTGCGTCTTATGGAATCAGATTCAGATGTTTACGAAGCGCTCATAAGTCTAGGTTATTCGTCTCGGCAGGCGAAAAACACTATCGCCAAAGTGGATCCAAACGTGAAGGGAGTAGACGCGCGACTGCGAGACGCTTTGCAGAAAATAAAAGAATAATTATGGATAAGGCGTTAATCACTGTAAAAAGATTTATACCTAAACGAGTTTTTAAATTTCTTTCCCCGTCTTATCACTGGCTTTTGGCTTTTGCCGCGGCTTTAAGGTTTGGTTTTCCTTCGCAAACAATGAAGGTAATAGGGATTACCGGCACTAGCGGGAAGACGACGACCGTTGAATTCCTTCACGCTATTTTTAGCAAAGCCGGCTACAAGACCGCTTCTTTGTCGAGTTTGCGTTTCAAGGTATTGAATGAAGAGGAGCCGAATATGCTTAAGATGACTATGCCTGGCAGGTTCCGTGTTCAGGATTTTTTGAGCGATGCCAAGCGCGCGGGAGTGGAGTATGTGTTTTTAGAAGTTACCTCGGAGGGAATTGCGCAATTTCGGCACAAGTTTATAAAATTCTATGCCGCCATCCTCACCAATCTTTCTCCTGAACACATAGAATCTCACGGCGGTTTTGAAAATTACAGGCTGGCGAAGGCTAAGCTTTTTGAAATTGCTCCAATTCATGTGTTAAACGGCGATGACGAGAGCATCCTTTTCTTTAATAATATTCCGGCAGAAAGAAAAACCGTTTTTAAGGCTAGCGATTATCCGCTAGATTTAAAAATTAATTTGAGCGGAGATTTCAACAAAATGAATGCCGTGGCCGCTCTAGCTTTTGCTAAGCTCGAGGGCATATCGCTTGCAGTTGCTAGAGCCGCTCTTACGGACGTAAAAGTCCTGCCGGGCAGGATGGAGTTTATAGATTTGCCGGCTGGCGCACGAAAAGATTTCAGGGTGTTGGTTGATTATGCCTTTTTACCGCAAACTTTAAAGAAGGTTTACGAAACATTAGCTATAAGTCGGCAGGCAGGGAGAACTAAAAATTTGGTTTGCGTGATTGGTGCCACGGGCGGAGGTAGGGATAAGTATAAAAGGCCAATATTGGGGGATGTAGCCGCGGAGTTTTGCAGAAAGGTTATTGTGACAAATGAAGATCCGTATGATGAAGACCCGATGGAGATAATGAATGAGGTGACTCGCGGACACGGTTTTGTTAAAATCTTGGACAGACGCGAGGCTATCCGCGAAGCTCTAAGATCGGCAGAGAATGGGGACGTAGTTGTTGTAACCGGCAAAGGGGCGGAGCCTTGGATTATGGGTCCGCAAGGCTCTAGGACTGCTTGGGACGATCGCCGCACTGTAAGAGAAGAGTTGAAGAAGTTATAATTCCAAGCATGTTAAAAAACAAAATATGAAGTTAACTTTTTTTGGAGGTGCAAAGATGGTGACGGGAGCTAACTATTTATTAGAGTCGCAAGGCGAGAAGATTATAATAGATTGCGGTTTGAATCAGGGTAGTCATTACTGCGAACGAAAGAATTTTGACGATTTTCAGTACGATCCAAGAGAAATAAAAGCGGTTCTCGTAACGCATGCCCACATAGATCATACTGGGCGATTGCCCAAGCTTTATAGAGATGGTTTTAGGGGAACGGTTTATTCAACTGCGCCTACAAAGGATTTCGCAAGAGAGTTGCTTTTAGACTCGGAAGATATTCTACGCAGAGAGTCCGAAAGAGAAAATATAAGACCGCTTTATACCACCCAAGACGTTGAAGGTGTGATGAAATTGTGGGAAGGAATAGAGTATGGCAAGCTGTTTAATATAGGTCCATTTAAAGTGACCCCGATGAACTCTGGCCATATTTTGGGTTCGAGCTCTTATATTATAGAAGCCGAAAACAAAACAATTGTTTTCTCTGGTGATATCGGCAACCGCAAACCACCGCTTATAAAGGAATGGGAGCCGATGAATATTAGAGCTGACTATTGTCTTATCGAGTCCGCTTACGGAGACAGGCTACATGACGACTTTGATAGAAGAGAAGAGATCTTAGAAGATGTAATAGAGAGTGCCGTTAAGGCTGGTGGGGTACTTATGATCCCTGCTTTCGCCATGGAGCGCGTCCAAGCCCTTCTTTATCAGTTAAATGAGTTGGTTGAAAATGGCCGCATTCCGCGGGTGCCGGTTTTTGTAGATTGTTCGCTAGCGATAAAACTTACTGCCGTGTACAAGTGGCACGAACGCTATTTTAATGATGAGGCAGGGAGGATGGTTGGGAAAGACAAATCGCTTTTTAGTTTCCCGGGGCTCACAGTTTCTTATACCAAAGAGGATTCTCAAGCCATAAAAAACGTCCCTTCTCCCAAGGTAATTATTGCCGGCTCGGGTATGTCGCAGGGCGGCAGGATTTTATTCCACGAGAAGGAATATTTAAGAGATCCAAAGAGCACGATACTCTTTGTTGGTTATCAGACGGCCGGTTCGTTGGGTAGGAGGATATTAGAGGGCGCGAAATCCGTTAAAATCTTAGGGGAAGAAGTGCCGATAAGGTGTAAAGTGGCTCAAATTTCCGGGTATTCAGCTCACGCGGATCAAGCAGGGCTTTTAGAGTGGTTAATGCCGATGCGAACTACGCTTAAGAAAGTTTTTGTTGTGCAAGGAGACTTGGGTGCAAGCGATACATTTGCATCTCTGATAAGGGATCGTTTGGCGATCGAGACCTCCGTTCCTTCAGAAGGAGAGGGGGTTGTGCTAGACTAAATTTGATGGATATTAAGCCAAGGTATAAAATCTGCGTGTCGGGAGCGGCGGAGACCCCCCATTGCGGTCCCGATGCCTTCGCCATAGCGGAGGAGTTGGGCAGAGAGATAGTTCGCCATGACTGTGTGCTTGTGGAAGGAGCCACTACTGGCTTCCCTTTCTGGGCTGCTAAAGGCGCTAAGGAGGAAGGTGGCATTGTGGTTGGTTTTTCTCCGGCTGTAAGCGAAAAGGAGCATATCGGTGTTTATAAATTACCAACGGACTACCACGATATTATTGTCTACACTGGTTTTAATTACTCTGGTAGAAATTTGTTACTCACGCGCGCTGCCGACGCCGTTATTATTGGGTGCGGTAGAATGGGTACATTAAATGAATTTACTATAGCGTTTGAAGACGGGAAGCCCATCGGGATTTTAGAAGGTTCGTGGGAAACTGACGAGATTTTAAGGAGCCTTATCGAAAGATCTCATAGGGCGGAAGAGAGAAAGGACAAGATAGTCTATGCCAAAGACCCAAAAACTCTTCTTGATAATTTAGTTAAGGCTATAGAGCGAGAAAAGAAAAACAACAACCACTATCTTTAGGTTTTTATAAATAAAGGTCGCAAGCAAATATGTCTTCTCATGCCAAATAAAAAAGGATCAAAAGCCATAGGCGCTGTTACCCACTACTACAGCGGTGTCGGCGTAGCGATAGTTAAATTTAACAAAGCGGTTAAACTTAACGAAGAAATCCATTTTAAGGGGGCTACAAGCGATTTTATTCAAAAGGTAACCTCAATGCAGTTTGATCATAAAGATATTGTTTCGGCGAAGAAAGGCCAAGAGGTCGGTATTAAAGTAGGCGATAAAGTAAGAGAGGGTGACGAAGTTCTTGAGGTGGTATAAAGAGGTTGCTTTGCCGGCAGGGCTTCTAGCGGCTCTAATAATAGGAGCTGGAATGTTTGCCTTGCCTTACGTTTTTTCCAAGGCTGGTTTTGTTACCGGCTTTTTTTATTTAACGCTTTTCGCTGCGGTTTTTGGGACGGTTCATTTAATGTATGCCGAGATTATACTCGGAACCAAGGGCAATCATCGTTTCGTTGGGTACGCCGAGATTTATTTGGGGACAGAGGCGAAGTTAATATCAGTAGTCACCACTCTAATGGGGATATTATTTACCCTTGCGATTTACATTATTTTATCTGTCAGCTTTGTAAAGTTAGTGTTCCCGACTGTTCCGGCTACAACTGCCGCCTTGGTTTTCTGGTCGCTGGGAAGCGCGGTTATCTTTTTTTCCGTGAAGAGGCTAGCCGTTTTAGAGTCCGTAGTAACACCGGCGCTCATCGGGATCGTGTTGCTACTTTTTGTCTTTGGTCTTGGTGCGGCCGGGGCTGTTAATTTACCAAGCGTATCGAGCGAACCACTAAAACTACTCCTCCCTTACGGGGTTGTTCTTTTCTCGCTCTCGGGGCGAGCCGCCATTTCCTCGGTCAGGGATTATTATCGGAAGAATAAATTAGACGAAGGGAAAATCGGCAAAGCAATTACCTTGGGGACGGTGGTTCCAGCCGTAATATACTTCATTTTTGCTATTTCGGTTTTTTGGCTCTCGCCGAACGGCGTGAGCCCAGAGAGCATATCGGGCCTTGCTCTTATACCACCGGCGCTCCTTGGCTTAATAGGAATATTGGGCTTTGTGGCTATTTGGGATTCTTATTTTTTCCTGTGCTTGGAGGCAAAAGATATTTTTGTCTATGATTTTCACTTCCCGGGTACGGCTGCGGTCGGTTTGGCACTCACATTACCACTCGGGCTTTATTTTTACGGTAGCGATAACCTTCTTGGTTTCATGAGCCTTGCAGGAGGAATATTCTTGGCCATTGAGAGCGTATTGGTTGTTCTTATGCGTCGCAAGTTGCGCCCGATAGGCATTTGGGGTTACTTTATTGTGTTAGTTTTTCTTGGAGGTTTGATTTATGAAGTTGTGAGGAATATTTAACTGCCCTAGTGGTTTCCAATAGAGGTGGATCCGCCTTTGGAGGACTATGGTGTGGCGTTTCTCTCCGAAGGGGGTGCCATGTGCTCGCTTCCACGTCAATAATCCCCTCGTCGTTCAATGGACAGGACGCAAGCCTCCGAAGTTTGAGATAGAGGTTCGATTCCTCTCGAGGGGACTATTACTGTATAATCTAATAAATGCTTTTTACTGAAATCGTCATTGCGATTATTTCTGCGGTAGCGATAGGTATCTTGTTTTATGTTTTGCGTCAACCATCCATCATCGGTTTCATTGTTGCCGGTTTAATTATTAGTTCACTAGGGATTCTCGCCCAGGAGAACATTGAGATTATTAACAGTCTGGCATCTATCGGGGTGGCGCTTTTGCTTTTTATTGTCGGGCTTGAGATGAACGTGAAAGAGTTGCGGCACGTAGGGAGACCGGCAATTTTGGTCGGTTTGGGACAAATCATTTTTACCTTCGCTATTGGTTACGTAATTTGTTACGGCTTGGGTTTCAACAGTTTGGTTTCTTTCTATATTTCGATTGCTCTCACGTTTTCTTCCACGATTGTGGTCGTGAAACTACTTTCAGAAAAAAAAGATTTGAAGAGCTTATATGGACGCATTGTTTTAGGGGCTCTTTTAATCCAAGATTTAGTGGCAATTTTAGTCCTCCTCGTCTTAGCTGGATTAAGCGGTTCGGATACAATCGGGGTAGGTTTTGTGACCACTTTGTTAAAGGGAGTCGTGTTTGTGACTCTCCTGGTTTTGGCCTCGAGGTACTTGCCGAAGATTATCGACCTAATAGGGCGCTCGAGAGAACTTCTGTTCCTCTTTAGTATCGCTTGGGCACTGGGCATTGCGGCTTTGGCCGGTTCAAACTTAATTGGACTCTCTATGGAGGTTGGCGGATTTCTAGCCGGGCTAACTCTTGCGGGGTCAGCCGAAAATTTTCAGATATCTTCAAGGTTGAGGCCTTTGAGAGATTTCTTCCTGATACTCTTTTTCGTTGGCTTGGGAACTAATATGATATTGGGTATTAGTCCGGAGCTCATAAGCTCGGCCATCATCCTTTCGCTTTTCGTGCTTATCGGTAATCCTCTTATTATCATAATAGTAATGTGTGTAATGGGTTACCGCGTGAGGACCGCGTTTTTTTCTGGTCTCACATTTGCTCAAATCTCCGAGTTTAGCTTCATTGTCGTCGCTCTAGGAGGGAAGCTTGGACATTTAGGCGCTCCCGAGATATCCCTCGTGACTTTGGTCGGCATCATAACCATTTTTATCTCCTCCTACTTTATTTATTACAGCGCGAGAATTTATGAGTTTGTGAAACCGGGTCTCAAACTATTTGAGAGAAGAAAAAACGTGGTAGAAGAGTTGGGTGAAGAGACTAATTTAAAGAATCACTTGGTCTTGGTTGGTGTTCATCGCATGGGGCAGGCAATCTTGAGGGCCCTTTCCAACTCCACGAGAGATTTTGTAGCAGTCGATTTCGACCCAATGCTCGTTAAGCAGTTACGCGGTTGGAAACTCCCCGTTTTCTACGGCGACATTACCGAAGAAGCGGTCCAAGAATCGGTTGGTTTGGATAAGGCTCACGTGGTTATTTCTACTGTGCCCGATCTTAAGGACAATTTAGCTGTTTTAGAAGTTGTCCGCCGCCTCAACGCTAAAGCTAAAATTATTCTAACCGCTGATAACGAAAGAGAGGCCAACGAATTATATAGCGAAGGCGCCGATTATGTTATTCTGCCCCACTTTTTGGGCGGCAGAGAACTGGTAGATATCCTCGGTAAAGACCACAGTTTTGTTTCTCTTAGAGAATTAAAAGAAAGGGATTTAAATTTGATGCGTAATTTTTCCGGTCTCTTTTCTCGCTAATTTTTTCGTTAAAATAGGCCAGCTTGTTTTTTAGATTCTGCGATTTTAGAATTACCGCCCTTTATTGCCATAAGTTTATCCTTTAGGAACTTTTCGTATTTCTTTTCTATGATCGGCAGTTTAGCGAAACTTTTTTTGAGCTCTTCTTTAACCGAGATTGAGCGTAACGCGGCAGCTGGATGATATAAGGGTACGATTAACCTATTTTCCCACCAGAGAATTTTGCCTTGATCGCGGGATATTTTAGCGGTTGGTAAGAAAAAGTTCATGGAAAATCTTCCTAAGGGGGCAATGATTTTGGGGTTAATGATTTCCACCTGCCTCATTAAATAAGGCGAGTAGGCGGCGATTTCGTGAGGGGAGGGATCTCGATTCTCCGGCGGGCGGCGTTTCACGATGTTTGTTATGTAAACATCTTCTCGTTTCCAACCCAGACCATTAATGAGTTCCGTAAGTAGTTGCCCAGACCTACCTACAAATGGCCTTCTTTCTAAATTTTCGTAGAATCCCGGTGCTTCCCCGATAAATAATACTTGAGTATCGGGATCACCTTCTCCGAAAACTAAATTAGATTCGAGAAGGGGCAACGACTTATTTTCTTCAAGCTCACTCTTTAGATTATTGAGCGCCTCGACTTTTGGGCTATAATTAGTCAGTGGCATATATACCTATATATATTACAACAAGGTTTGCCTATCGTATCAAGGAGTTCTTGAAACATTGGTATGTCGGCGGCTTTACGATAATAAGCCATTCTTTGGTGTTATTTCTAGAGCGCTTGGATAGAACTTTCGCTCTCCAAGTTACCTTTAGGCATATTTTCGAACCGCTTTATCAGGATAGAACCATCCTGGGCTACCTGCTGGGATTTATATTTAGGAGTTTGCGATTGATTTTGGCACTTACAATCTATATTTTGGTCACTTCTTTTTTTGTAACGATTTATTTCTTATGGATATTGTTCTTACCATACATAGTTTACAAGACCATAGTTGCTTACGGATTCACCACCCAATTACCATTATGGAATCTTTAAGGGAATTTTATTTTGAAGAACCGTTGTTTGCGATGTCGGTTCTCTCTCGCAAAACAATCGGTATAATTTACGCTATCTGGGATGTAATCCTCGTAGCAACGACTATGGCTTTTCTAATTTCTGTTACGCCAAAGTTATTTTGGCCAGGGTTGCTCATAGCCTTTTATTTAATTGACCGAATTGTTCATTTTAACGCCGCTAAGTTGCCATTCGGTAAATTGCCGCAATCTGGCAAGATAAATGTAGCCCACTGCCTCAATAGGGAGGTTGTTAACGCACTCGCTGGGGCGGAGAATAGGTGCCTCCTTTTCGGAGGAGAATTTTCTTTGCACTTGGCCAAGGATTTGTTAAGACACAAAGAAATAATTGAAGCAATCACAAGGTTAGATGTAGATAGCGATGAATTAGGCAGTAAACTGAACGAACATCTGAAAAAGAGTTTTACCGCGAACAAGCCGAGTCGCGAGGAAGTTATCTCTAAGATTAATGAACTGACCCTAGTGGCTCTCACTTTGGGTTTGCAAAGTGGAAGTAGAGACATTGGTGTGGCCGACTTATTCGCGGCTGTAGCCGATTTAAAGGAAGGGGCCGCAAGGAAAGTTTTTAATCTTTTCCAATTGGACGCCCGCGACATTGAGAAAGCTTTAATTTTCGGTAGATTTCGAGGACGTTTCATGCTGGGACGGATACCGACAAGTTTAGGGGGATTTACGAGTCAGTCTTATAGGTTGAGGCATAGGATTATGAATCGAGCTTGGACTTCAAAGCCAACCCCAACCTTAGACAGGTTCAGTGTAGACTTAACCGATATAGCGAGAGCTGGTATGGCTGGGTTTCTCATTGGTCACGAAAAAGAATACAGCCGACTTTTGGATATCCTCTCTCGTCCAAATAAGCCCAATGCTTTACTTATCGGTGAGGCCGGATCTGGCAAAGAGGCCGTTGTTGGGCATTTGGCTTATGAAATAATTCATGACAGGGTGCCACCCGCGCTTTTTGATAGAAGATTGGTGGCTCTAGATCTGAACTCACTACTGGCCGGGGCGGATGCCGGTGAGCAACAAGCGAGAATTCAAAGCATATTTTACGAGGTGAATCGTGCCGGGAACATTGTTCTCTACATACCCGATGTCCATAACCTTTCCCGTACTGCCGGTCGTTATGAATTAAATATTGTAAATACGGTTATCCCACTCATTCTTTCTAATGATTTTCCTACTGTCGGTTCAACCTATCCTAAAGAGTTTAAGCAGTTTATCGAAAATCAAGGCTCCTTTACGGACGCTTTTCAATTTATTCATATCGAGGAAATTAGTTTGGCGGATGCCGAACGAGTTCTTGCTTACGACAGCTTAATTCTAGAAGATCAGTACAAAGTTAAAATTACCTACGGCGCTATTAAAAAAGCCGTAGAAATTGCTCATAAATATTTTCGCCAGAAATTACTGCCTTCTTCAGCAGACGATCTTTTAAAAGAAGCGTTGGCCGGGGCGGCTCATAGTGGAGATAAGATATTGTCGGCGGAAAATATTATCTCGGTTGCCGAAAGGAGGGTAAATATCCCGCTTCATGAAGCTAGCGGCAAAGAAAGGGAGAGGCTTCTCAATTTGGAGCAATTAATCCACGAGCGTTTAATAGATCAAGACGCCGCGGTTTCAGCCGTCTCAATGATTTTGCGTGAGTATAGAAGCGGCTTAACTTCCGGGAACGGTCCTATTGGCAGTTTCCTATTTGTCGGTCCAACAGGCGTCGGGAAAACCGAACTTGCAAAGATCTTATCGAGGATCCAGTTCGGATCGGAAGATGCGATGGTAAGATTTGATATGTCAGAGTATCAAGATAAGGCGAGCTATTATAGGTTCATAGGTTCGCCTGACGGCGAGGTAAATGGTGCCTTGACCAACGCGATACTTGAAAAACCTTATAGTTTGATATTGCTCGACGAGTTTGAAAAAGCGCACCCCGATGTTTTGAATCTATTTCTCCAAGTTTTTGATGATGGTAGGTTAACCGATAACTTGGGTCGTACGATAGATTTTAAAAACACTATAATTATTGCCACTTCTAATGCCGAGTCCGAATTTATTAAGGAAGAGATAGACAAAGGCAATACCATGGAGTCGATTACCGAAGAACTTAAAAAAAGACTCACTCATTATTTTCATCCGGAGCTTTTGAATAGGTTACAGACAATCGTTTTTAAAAATTTGAGCCAAGAAGACACTAAAAAGATTACTGGTTTGATGTTCGCTGACTTGGCGAAAACACTTCAAAGTCAAGGCATTGAGTTAAAAGTGACGGATGAAGCTTTAGAAAACATTGCCCAATTAGGATTTTCTCCGGCTTATGGAGCGAGGCCTTTGCGCGGGGTGATATCGAAAGAAATAAAATCACCCCTCTCGGAGATGATCTTGAAAGAGGAAATTCTTCGTGGCAACGGAGTAGTTGTTTCTTTAGAAAAAGGGAAGTTGAAAATTGCCGTGAACCCTCCTTAAAGCTATGTCAATATTAGAAATGAAAAATCGTGAAGTCGCTAAAATATTAGCGGAGATAGGCGAGTACCTAGGTATGCAAGAAGTAGCCTTTAAGCCGCGAGCTTACGAGAGGGTTGCTCAGACGATAGATGGGCTGGAGGAGAGCGTTTCGGAAATTTATGAGAAGGGTGGCATAAAAGCTTTGCAGGAGATACCGGGAGTAGGGGTTTCAATTGCCGAAAGCATTGAAGAGTTTTTGACAACGGGGAAAATAAAATATCACGAGGCGTTAAAAAAGAAAACGCCGGTAGACTTATCAACACTTATGCGGGTAGAAGGTTTGGGACCGAGGAACATCAAAAGACTCTATGAGAAGCTGAAGGTTAAGAACTTGGATGACTTAGAGAGAGTCGCTAAGCTCGGAAAGATAAGAAATTTGGAAGGTTTTGGAGAGAAATCTGAAGAGAAGATATTTAAGGGTATTGGTTTCTTAAGGAGGTTAGGCGGCAGGTTTGTATTGGGTTTAATAATGCCACAGGTTCACGAAATCGAGGATAAGCTCAGCAAATTGAAGGAGGTTAAGAAAGTAATTATCGCGGGTTCTGCGAGGCGCAGGAAAGAAACAATCGGCGATGCCGATATTTTAGTGGTTTCCGATACGTCTAAACCGATAATGGATTATTTTACGACCATGCCTGGGGTGGTAACCGTCCACGCCAAGGGCGAGACCAAATCCTCTATAAAGATAAAAAGTGGCTTGGATATAGACTTAAGAGTGGTGCCGGAGGAGTCATACGGCGCGGCGTTAAATTATTTTACCGGCAGCAAGGATCATAATGTAGCCTTGAGAAAGCTTGCCATAGAAAAGGGTTTGAAACTTAACGAATATGGGCTTTTCAAAGGTAAGAGGCGGGTGGCCGGCAAAACAGAAGAAGAAATATATAAAACTTTAGGCTTGCATTATATAGAGCCGGAACTGCGGGAGATGACCGGGGAGATATTGGCTTCGAGAGAAAATAAACTGCCCAAACTTATCGGTTACGGAGACTTAAGGGGCGATTTGCAGGTGCAATCGAATTGGACTGATGGTGCTGATTCGATCGAGGATCTTGCTAGCGCCGCTCTAGAGATGGGCCTGGAATACATTGTGATTACTGACCACACTAAGAGGTTGGCGATGACTCACGGGTTGGATGATAAAACTATTTTAAAACAGATGGCCGAAATCGATAAATTAAATATCAGGCTGAAAAGCAAGCTAAAAATACTTAAAGGTACCGAGTGTGATATTTTGAGAGACGGGACATTAGATCTGAAGGATGAGACCTTGACAAGGTTAGATGTGGTGGGAGCTTCAGTCCACTCCTATTTTAATATCTCGAAACAGGAACAGACTGAAAGGATTGTAAAAGCCATGAGAAATCCGAATGTGGATATTTTATTTCATCCGACAGGGCGCATTATAAATAAGAGGTCGGCTTACGAAATGGATATGGATGAGATTATAGAGGTTGCTAAAGAGACTGGTACTGTCTTGGAAATTGATGCTTATCCGGACAGGTCCGACTTAAAAGACGAGTATATTAGAAAGTGTGTCCAAAGAGGTGTTAAACTGGCGATAGACTCCGATGCGCACTCGGTAACCCATTTCTCGTACCTTGAATACGGTATTGCTCAAGCGAGACGCGGCTGGGCCGGGAAGAGCGATATTATAAATGCTTGGCCATTGGATAAAATGAAGACTTTCATTAAATGATATGACGCCAGAACCAAAAAGAGAACTAGGCGCGGGGATTATAGTTTACCGCGTGAGTCCAGAGGGCTATAGGTACCTCCTGCTCTATAAAAGTAAGAATTATTGGAATTTTCCCAGGGGCACGGTCGAGACCGAAGAGCGGGCATTTCAAGCCGCTTTAAGGGAAACTAAGGAAGAGACTGGACTCACCGATAAGGACTTAAGAGTAGAAGAAAATTTCAGGGTTCACGAACGTTTTGGTTTCCGTAGAGCCGGAGAGCCCATCTTAAAGATGGTTATTTTATATCTGGCCGAAACCAAAAAGAGAGAAGTTTGGCTCTCAACCGAACACCAGGGTTATGCCTGGCTTTCGTATGCTGAAGCGAGGAAATTTTTGGGAAGGTTTAAAGGGAACGTCGCCCCGCTTGTTAGGGCCCATGGGTTCCTGATGAGAAAGTGGAAGAAAGATGGTCAGGACAAGCCTAAGCTTTAGCCTGTTCTACAATCTTCTTAAATACTTCTGGATTTTGTTCGGCAATGCCGGCCAAAGTTTTTCTATCTAACTTGATAGCATTCCTTTTAAGGAGTCCGATAAATTTACTGTAAATTAAACCATTCTCACGGGAGGCCGCGTTTATTTTGGTTTGCCAGACGCTTCGGAAGTTGCGCTTCTTTTCTTTTCTACCCCTGAAAGCGTGACTCCAAGCGTGGAGTAGGGCTTCTTTGGCGGCTCTCTCCTTTGACTTTCTACCCCACTTGAAACCCTTGGTGTAGCGTAATACTTTTTCTCTTTTTTTGTGGGCTACCTTGCCGCGTTTTACTCTAGGCATCTATCTTAAATATTGCATTATTCTTTTTTCATCGGGTTTGCTCACCTGCAAAGCACCCCGCTTATTCTGGATTTGTTTACCTGATTTTCCGGCGCGGAAGTGATCTTGGGCCATACGTCTGCGCATCAATTTACCGGTTTTGGTTACTCGTATTCTTTTTACAACACTTTTTCTGATCATTACTTTTTAATTATCTGAACGCTTAGTCCTCTCCCGGCGGCTTTTATCTCCTGGGTAATGCCGTAAGGGGCAGTAATCATATTCAAGAAATCTTCCAGTTTTACTTTGGCAAAATCTTTCATGCCTTTTTCTCTGCCACGCAATGTAACTACTATTTCTAGCTTGTGTCCAGCTTCTAAAAACTTTTCCAATTTCCTGATTTTTGTTAAAAGATCATTCTTTGCTTCCCGAACACTTATCTGAATTTGCTTCATCTCAAGGGCCTTCTGAGCCTTTCGATGTTTCTTAAACTCTTTTTCCCTCTCATAACGGAACTTGTCAAAGCTTATGATTTTAGCAACTGGCGGAGAAGCGTTAGGGACAATTAGAATTAAATCTAGCCCTCTCTCGCTCGCGGCAGTGAGCGCGTCTTTTAATGGCATAACGCCCAGGTTGCCCTCTTTCTCATCAATGACTCTAAGAATAGGCGCCGTTATTTGGTTGTTTAATCTTAATTCTTGGATGGGACCATAATAGCCTAGACGAGATAAAAAGGCAACATTTAGATTTGGCAGGGTGGGGCTGGTTTTTTGGACGTTTTATGAACGGAGTTTTTTAGAGCTTCCCACCTTTTCTTTTTGTGGCCCATTTATTTTGTCTAAGATTTGAATGGTTAATTTCTCCTGGTTATTGAGACACTGGATGATTGTTTCTATTTCCAGTTCTGCTTTTGTGTTTAACTCAAAATCTGCCTCGGCTCTTGCTTCGGCATATCTCCCCTGGAGGTTTTGACTAATCATAATTAAAGGCATAAGAAACAATTGGATCATGTTTGAAATGAGAAGCCAGATAACAAAAGCGGGGTACGGATCAAACCTAAACTTTATGGGAGCAGTAACGTTCCAAATAAGCCACAAAAAAGTCCATGCTAAAATAACAAAGAAAAACCCCATGGTGCTAACACGACTAGTGACCGCAACGGCAATCCGTTCAAGCTTGTTTAGACTCTTCTTATGTTCAATGTTTACGTTTCTCAAGGGGTTTTAAAAGCTTTCTAATGGTAAGCTTGTTATCTGGAATTATAGTTTGTTTTTAGATACGCGCCAAGTGGTTTGAATGGAAACTATTCAATTATTTCTCCCCGATCATGATGAAATATGGTGGGATGTTGAGCGGCTCAAAACGGATTTTCACCTCACCAAAATATTTTTTAAGGACGGGGTAGATAAGGGGAGTAACTTGATAGACTAAAAACTTCCCCCCGGGAGCAAGGAGCGCATACGTTTTTTGAATGATTTCTTCTCGCTCATTCTTAGAGAAAAATGTGAATGGAATGCCGGAGACGACTGTGGTCACAGGGGAGGAATTTTTCAATCCATTCTTCAGTACCGAGCGCACATCGGTATTGAGTATTGTAAGCCGCGGATCAGATATTTGGCGAAGTTCGCTCAAGAACCGCTG
>CAZFGN010000001.1:55583-61697 GCA_964518695.1 uncultured Candidatus Saccharibacteria bacterium | reverse complement strand
TCAGCGGCAACGCCGCTAACGTTACCGGTACTGTTGGAGTCGCAAACGGAGGCACCGGAGCAACAACTTTATCGGGTTTGCTTCTTGGTAACGGCACAAGTGCCTTTAGCGGTCTTACTGGTACTTCTAACGGACAGGTTCCTACTTGGAACAGCACTACTTCTTCTTGGGCGAGCCAGGCTCCGGGCGGCGGAAGTAAATTTGGAGGTACTGGCGCGGACGGCGCCCTTAGTATATCAAGCGGCACGACAACTATTGACGTAGGTGGTGTGGCCGTCTATGTAAAAAATTACACCTCCATTTCTATAACTAGCAGTGGACAGCTGGCATTCACAAACCCGAACGCGAATGGAACTACTGTGGTTTTAAGGTCTCAAGGGAATGTCACTGTTACATCCGCGACTGTTCCCGCGGTGGATTTAAGGAACATGGGGGGCGCAGGTGGTGGCGGAGGCGGAGGCATCGGTTCCGGCGGCGTATCCGAATCAGGCCCTGGTTCAGGCGAAGGCGGAGGGTCCAGCGTTGATGTTACTTGCGCTTGTCCCAATTCGCGTCAGGGGGCCGGAGGGAAGGGCGGCGGTGGAGGTGGCAGTTTGGCAACCGGCTCTAGTGGCGGCTACGGTTCGTGTGCCGGCTCTGTTTTTTCAGGAGGCTGGGGCGGAATAAAAACTCCATCTCTTGCGGCGTCCAAGTCTTTTGCTTTCCCAGGTGGGGGCGGCTCCGGTGGCGGCGGCGGAACCGATAGGGATTGTGGTGGAATGTCAGGCGGAACAGGCGGCAGAGGCGGCGGGGGTTTGGTGATTGAATCCGGCGGAACACTCGACATCAGCTCTACTTTCAACGCGAGTGGCGCTAATGGCAGTGCTGGCACAACTTATGGTGGCAGTTGTGGCAGCGGAGGGGCAGGCGGTGGCGGTGGTGGAGGCGCTGGCGGTAAAATTCTAATTCTATATAATACGCTCACCTCAAACACGGCGACTTTTACGACAACGGGTGGGACGGGTGGCGGTGGCGGGACAGGAGCATCGACTGCCGGTTGTCAGGAAAATGGAGGTGGTGGTGGAAACGGCAGTAGCGGTGAGGTACTGGTAACGCCTAACACGTTCTTCCAGTAAAATAGGCTAGCGATGCTAGTGAATCTCACCTTTAACTTGTTTTAGCTACCACAACTGTTATAATTTCTTTCGCGCCACCCCTTTTTAAAGTTTTTACAGCTTCGCTTATCGTGGCGCCAGAGGTATAAACATCATCTACTAATAAAATAGCCGCGTCTTTTATGAGAGATGCTTTATTAGCCATAATTTCAAAACTTCCTTTAATATTTTTTTTCCGCGCATCGTAGTCCCGCATTTCTATTTGAGGTTTAGTCTCTTTGATGCGCTTTAGAATGCTGGTTTCTAACTGTAAACCAAAATACTTAGCTATTATTTCTGCCAAAATTTCTGATTGGTTAAAACCGCGTTTATGTCTGCGTGAAGGATGTAGGGGGACAGGCACAACTACGAAATTTTGCAAATGCATATCTAAACCGGAGAGATACTTTATTAATATCTCTCCCAACGGCTTTCGGGCTTGCAGAAAAGCTTCATATTTAAAGTAATGGATAAGCTCTCTTACAGCAGGATTTTCATAGGAAGTGGCCGCTCCCAAAAGTAAGTCCGGTCTTGGCCGAAATGGAGTTTTGTATATATCTATGCCATCTAAACAAGAGTTACAAATTAGATTGGGCTTTTCTTCTTTTTCCAAATATTTTTTGCAATTTAAACAAATCGGCGGAAAAAGGATATCAAGCGTAAACTCCCAAGTTTTTTTGAGCGCAACCATTTTAAGTATATAATATAGTTAAGATGAATTTTTTGAAACCTTTTAGATCGGTCCTTGGCCGTCGAAGCTATTTGGGAATCGATATCGGAACCACTTCTATTAAGATAGTTGAACTTACAGAATCTGGGGGAAGGCCAACACTCAAAAATTACGGAGTTCTAGAATCATACGGCCATCTTGAGCGGCTTAATAATGCCATCCAGACTTCTAGCCTGAAAATGCTCGACAGAGAAACAGCAGAGCTTTTGAATATGCTTTTAAAACAATTAAGAGTGGGTACTAGAGATGCTATCGTTTCCCTACCATCTTTTTTGGTCTTTACGGCGCTTCTTGATGTTCCTGCTATGTCTCCCACGGAAACTGCCCAAGCTATGCAATATCAGGCTAGAGCTTTTGTGCCGCTTCCTATATCGGAGGTGAGTATTGACTGGCTACCGGTAGGTGAATATGAAGACGACAAAGGAATAAAGCATCAACAGATTTTTCTTATTTCCGTCCCCAATGAACAAATAAGAAAATATCAACGTATCTTTAAAGCGGCTGGTTTGAATCTAAAAGCTTTAGAAATCGAAGGTTTGAGTCTCGCGAGAATTTTTACTACCGGGGATCCGACAACCACTCTTATAGTTGATATAGGCGCTCGTTCTACGGCAATCTGTGTTGCTGAAAGGGGAGTCTTAAGATATAACGCCCAGATAGATTGGGCTAGCGGATCTCTCACTCAAGCAATTTCTTCGAGTTTGAGCATTAATGTTAAACGCGCAGAGGAACTTAAAAAGCAAAACGGGCTTCTAGGTACCGGGGGTGAGTACGAATTATCCACTTTAATGATGCCCATGTTAGATGTTATACTTAGCGAAGTGAAGCGGGTTAAAGATAATTACGAAAAGAACTATCGAGGTAAAATTGAGAGGATAATTTTGTCAGGCGGCGGGTCTAATCTCTTGGGTTTGGAAAAATATGTTCACGAACAATTTAATCTACCTGCCATTAAAGCAGACCCTTTTAGCAAAGTTGCTTATCCTGGAGAAGTTGGATCTTTGGTTAAGGAGATAGGTCCGCCATTCGCCGTAGCGCTAGGTTTAGGGGTAAAACAATTCATTTAAAATATGGCCCAATACACAAGAAGCGCGAACGAAGAATTCTTTAAAGAACATCTCAAGGTCGGTTGGCCTTGGCACATGTTTCTTTTTACACTAGTAGTGCTCTTGTCGGTAATTCTTACCTACTTCGGGCTCTCTTTTGGTTACAAGCCGTTTCTTTTAAGATCTATAACTGACACAGAATCTAAACTTATAGGGCTTACTCTGGACGTAGAACGAGAAAGCCAAGACAACTTTGTGACATTTTATTCTCAGATAACCAATGTAAAAACGCTTTTAGCGAAGCACGTTATAACATCAAAGTTACTTCCACTTTTAGAAAATGAAACACATCAAAAAGTCGTCTATACGTCTGCCAATCTTATTCTCTCGGAAAAGATTTTGAGAATAGAAGGTTTTGCCCAATCTTACGAGGTTCTCTCGGCTCAATTAGTCTTGTACGAGGGCGCAAGTTGGGTAGAAAAAGTTATCTTAGACAACTCTTCTTTGGGAGATCAATCCGTAAAGTTCAGTGTCAGACTAAAACTTAAAAATGAAATCCTCAACTTATAGATTATTAAGTATATTAGGAAGCTCGCTGCTTTTAATAGCGGCAGTGATTGTTTACTCTAACCTTGTGCATCCAGCATATAACGAAGTTCAGAGACTCCGTGACCAAAGGGCGGCCAACTTAAACCTTCTTCAAGAACAAAGTGAAGCCATAAACGTGGTTCAGCGTCTTTTAAGTGAGTACCAAAGTCTCGCCCAGATTCAGGAGAACATATCCACAATTCTTCCAAATAAAGAAGAAGTGCCTTCGGTAATAAACCAACTTCAGGGACTAGCGACGGTCAATAATCTAAACATTGAATCTTTGTCATTGCAGTATCCTCCCCTCACAACATCGGCCGATCCACTCATAAAGTCTCTTGGTACATTGCGTGTAACTATTAGATTAAACGGAGACTATAAAAACTTAAGTCCTTTTCTTGGGGATCTCGAGACTAACATTAGATTGATGGATGTTTATTCATTAGGCATAGAAGGAGGAGGTGTTCCTGGAAAAAATAAACTGATCTATAATCTAGTTCTAGATACCTATTATCAGTAACTAATGACTCACAAGCTAAACACATGGCCATAATCATCGAAGAAGAGAAAAAAAATAATCTTTGGCTCACTGTAGGCGCACTAGCTTTTACGGTTTTATTTCTGGGAGCAGTCACTTATTATCTTTTTTTTACAGACGTTCCGCACATTGAGCAGGTTATTGTTTCCCCCGAACTTCAATCCATTTCTAAAGTATCGAAAATTAATCTAGAGGTTGTTGCTTCAGTTACAGGGTCACCTTTATATAAGTCTCTTGTTAAACGTGTGAATGATCCAAATTTAGGGGGTGTTTTAGGTCGGCAAAATCCATTTGTTCCTTTCTAAAGCCATGAACGACAGGCAGCTTATAGATGCCTTAATTAAAAAGACCCTTCTTTCTCTTGAGCTGGGCCAGAAACTCGTAGTTGAAGCCGAGCAGTTTGGCAAATCCGTTGAGGATATAATTTATACCCGTCGCTTGCTTGATGATATATCAATAGCTCAAACTAAATCTGAAATTTTGGGCATTCCTTACGTTAAGGTTAATCCCGACGAAGTGAAAGAGGATCTTTTGAAATTGGTTCCGCAAGAGACGGCACGAACGTACGGATTTGTTCCATTAAGTAGCGATGATAAAATGCTCATAGCCGGGATGATCAAGCCTTATGATGTTAGGGCTCAAGAAGCCCTACGTTTTATCGCTAAGCAGAATAAGTTAAGCTTGGGTGTTTACGTCATTACCCCGTCAGATCTTGAATTGGTCTTAAGGAAATATTCTCCTTACAGATCAGAAATAGATCAAGCTATTAAATCTTTAAGCGTAAAACCAGGTAGCGGTCTTGCGTTTGCGCAACGAACAATCTCGATTGAAGAAGGCGGGAATGTTAGAGATGAAGCGCCGATTATTAAAATAGTTGCTTCAACCTTAAAGTCCGCGGTAGAAGAAGGTGCTTCCGATATTCATATTGAACCCCAGCGCACGAGAGTTCGTGTCCGTTTCAGAGTAGACGGCGCCCTTGCCGAAGTTACTTCTTTTCCTCTTGAAATACATCAACCAATTATCTCGCGGATTAAAATTCTCTCCAGTTTGAAAATTGACGAAACACGAATGCCCCAGGACGGCAGGTTTAGAACTGTAATTTTTGGACGCGATATAGATTTTCGCGTTTCAACTTTTCCCACCCCGGTTGGCGAGAAGGTTGCTGTGCGTGTCCTAGATCCAACGGTTGGTTTAAAGGGCCTAGATAATCTTGGTATCACAGGGCATTCTCTCGAACTCATAAACCAAGCCGTGAAAAAACCGTACGGCATGATTTTAGTTACCGGTCCTACGGGTAGCGGTAAAACAACCACTCTTTATGCTTTACTGCAGGATTTCAACAAAGAAGAGGCGAATGTCTTGAGCTTGGAGGATCCTGTTGAATATTTTGTTGAAGGACTAAATCAATCTCAAGTCCATCCAGAAATTGGTTACGATTTTGCCTCCGGTTTAAGACAGATTGTCCGTCAAGACCCCGATGTTATCATGGTTGGCGAAATCAGAGACACAGAAACCGCGCAACTTGCCATTCACGCCGCCCTAACCGGTCAAGTCGTACTTTCCACGCTTCACACCAATAACGCTGTAGGCGTGATCCCCAGACTTATGGATATGGGCATAGAACGATTCCTTTTGCCATCAACTTTGAATATAATCGTTTCCCAAAGGTTGATAAGACGTATCTGTGAAAAATGTAAAATAGTGGGACCAGCTTCCGATGAAGTCAACAAAATCATAAAAGAAGAGTTGGAGAAATTAGGTGAAATACCTTACGCGGAACTTAAATACAAGGAGCCTTATCAAGTTTATCACGCGCCCGGTTGTAAAGTATGTAAGGGCAAAGGGGCTACGGGCAGGATAGCGTTATTCGAGATTCTTACTATGACGCGTGAACTCGAAGAAGTTATTAACTCCGATCCTACTGAAAGTAAAATTCGCGACGAAGCAAAACGTCAGGGAATGAGTACTTTGCGGCAAGACGGCATCCTAAAGGCTTTGGATGGAGTTGTTTCTATTGAAGAGGTGTTAAGAGAAACGACTGCCAGTTAATCGGCTGTATACTACATACTACATACTAAA
>CAZFGN010000001.1:19756-55573 GCA_964518695.1 uncultured Candidatus Saccharibacteria bacterium | reverse complement strand
ATATGGATTATAAACAAAAATTAGAAGAATTACTGCTTGCGGCTGCGAAACAAAATGCTTCAGATTTACATTTGGCCGTTGGCAGACGGCCAACCTTAAGAATTGATGGCGTCCTTATCGGACTTCAAAAAGAGCCAATACTCACTCCAGAAGATGCACAAGGTCTAATTCTGGCTCTCCTTACTCCGGAACAGAAAGAAAAAATGCTTAAATCGGGCGACGTCGACTTTTCCTACGCTTTCGAAGACAAAGCTAGATTCCGGGTAAATGTTTTTTTTCAGAGAGGGTTTATGGCGGCGGCTTTGCGTCTTATCCCCTCGGAAATTAAAACCCTTGAAGAACTCAACTTGCCACCCATACTCCATGAGTTTACCAAGTTAAATCAGGGTTTCGTTTTGGTCGTAGGGCCGGCTGGACATGGTAAATCAACTACTTTGGCGGCATTACTCGATGAAGTTAATCACAAAAGAACCGATCATATCGTAACGATAGAAGACCCAATTGAGTACCTTTTTGTCCAAGACAGATCTATTATTTCTCAAAGAGAGATTAAAACTGACAGCCCAAGTTTCCATAGGGCTTTACGTTCCTTGCTTCGGCAAGATCCGGACGCTGTGATGATTGGTGAAATGCGCGATCCGGAATCAATCTCAACAGCGATGACCGCCTCTGAAACGGGTCACATTGTTTTTTCTACCTTACACACCAATTCGGCGGCCCAAACTATTGATCGTATCATTGATTCTTTTCCTGGTTCCCAACAGGGGCAGGTTACTTCACAATTGGCCGCGACATTGGTTGGTATTGTTTCACAACGTCTGGTGCCGAGAATTGACGGGGGGAGAATTCCGGCTTGCGAGGTAATGTTTGTGAATTCCGCGGTACGCAACTTAATCCGCGAACGAAAAACTTACCAAATAGATTTGGTGATTGAAACAAGTCTTCAGGAAGGAATGATGACGCTTAATCGATCTTTGGCCGAGCTTGTGATGCGCAAAGAAGTTTCTTTGGAGAACGCCGAACTCTATTCCTTAAACCCTTCAGAACTGCGTATTTTACTTGAGAGGATTTAATATCTAATGAAGTTAAGATACAAAGCGCGTACCAAAGAGGGAGAACTGCAAGTTGGTTTCATTGAAGCGGCGACGCGTGAAGCCGGCGTTAACATTCTTGGGGGTCACAACCTTTTCATACTTTCCTTAGAACCGGCAGAGAAAAAACATTGGTACGCGAACATCTTCAGTTTCTTAAGTAATGTTCACGGTAAGGATCTAATGATTTTCACGCGCCAATTTGCCACTTTACTTGCCGCTAAAATTCCTTTGACCGAATCATTGAGGACGCTTCAGAAGCAAACCAAGCAGACGGTTTTAAAGAGTACGATTTTCGAGATAACTTCAGATATCGACGCCGGACTTTCTCTTTCTCAATCTTTGGAAAAATATGACAATATTTTTTCTCCGTTTTACATAAACCTTATAAAATCGGCCGAGATTACCGGTAGGATGGAGGAGGCCACTGGTTACCTTGCCGATTACTTGGAAAAAGAAGTAATTTTAGTTTCTAAGGTTCGTAACGCCTTGATTTATCCAATTGTCGTTATTGTCTTATTTTTCGTGGTTGTTGGCGTTATGGCTTCAGTAGTACTTCCTAATATCGAGCCGATTTTTTTGGAATCTGGCGTAGAGATACCAACTTTCACTAAAGTTATTCTAGCCGGGGGGAAGTTTTTAATTGATTGGTGGTGGGCTGTAATTTTATTGATTGTTGCGACTGTCGTTTTGGTTTTTGACTATTTGCGGACATCCGAGGGAAGAACCGTACTAGATGAGCTGGCGTTAAGAACGCCTGTCTTCGGTAAACTCTTAAAAGGCCTTTATGTGGCGAGATTTGCCGAGTCAGTAAGTATTTTAATCAAAGGTGGTATTCCGATAGCTCAAACTCTCGAAATCTCAAGCGTTACCGTTGGTAGCGCCGTTTACCGTGACTTACTTCACGAGGTAGCTGAAGATGTAAGAAAAGGGGAACTTATGTCTGCCTCGCTCTCTAAAAATGAAGAGTTATTTCCGCCTTTGGTTTCTCAAATGGTCGCTATAGGAGAGTCTACTGGTCGATTAGAAGAACTTTTAGAAAGAGTTTCTATCTTCTTCACAAGAGAAGTTGATAATATGTTGAACAATCTGGTAGAATTAATCCAGCCGGCGTTAATGTTAGTCATCGGGGTTTTGGTCGGGAGCCTCTTTGCGTCAATACTTATACCGATTTCCAATCTGGTAAAAGCGCTTTAAAAAACATAAGAAACATGAAAAAAAGTACAGGTTTTACATTAATTGAAATGCTTATTGTGGTAGCGATTATCGCCATCCTTTCAGGCGTTGCTTTCACAGGCATAAGAGGGGCGCAAGATAAAGCTCGTGATGCAAGGAGGATTGCCAATTTGGAAAGCGTCCGGGTTTATCTTGAGAATTATAGTAGTAAGTGCGGCCATTACCCTGGCATCACTGATGCTACGAGACCGGAATGTAGTGCGACTATCGGGAACTGGACTGATTTGACAAAAGTAATGAAGGATGCCGGAGTGACCTCTCAACTTCCTCAAGATCCGGTCCCAGGACGTAGTTATTACTATGCGGTAGAAACTTCAGAAGGGTTAGGATATGTCGTTGGCGCGGAGCTTCAACAGGATAATAACAAGTTAAGGGATGATACTGATAACGTGCCTTCTGGATATTCTGGATTTAGTGACTGTACCGATTCGCCAAAACTCATATATTGTATCCAATCATAATAGTTGATTTACCGTGAGTTCCTTGGTTTACCTCCTCTTATTTGTTTCCGGCTCGGCTTTAGGTAGTTTCTTAAACGTGGTCTCTTTAAGGTTTTATCCCGAAAGAGACAGGCTTTTTCAAAACATCTACGGCCGATCTCGCTGTCCCTATTGTGGAAAGGAGCTTAAATGGTATGAACTTATCCCATTCTTTAGTTTCGCGGTCCAATTAGGAAAATGCCGCTCTTGCAGAACTAAGCTTTCGCTACAATATCCGCTTATAGAACTATTATGCGGCTTAGGTTTTGTTTTTGTAACTTACAAATTATTTCCGATTCATCCAGCATTACCGGTACCATATTTTATTATAGCAGTCTGGATTTTAGCATTCTTGAGCTTAATGCTTATGTCGATAATCGATTTTTATCATCGAATTATCCCCGATTCCATAAATATCTTCATAGGGGTTTTGGGACTCACGATTATCAGCTATAAGTATTTTGGTGAGGCAAAAACACCTTTCGATATAAGCGGCGGCGACTTTTTGGGCACTTATGCTTTACTCTTCCCTTTTGGCGATTCATTTCCTTTAAAGCATCTCATCGGTTTATTTTTAGGTGCTGTTTTTTTGGGCACTTTGTACGTTATATCTCGCGGTAGAGGTATGGGGCTTGGCGACGTTAAGCTCGCCGCCGCTCTAGGTTTACTTATGGGTTTCCCTGATATAGCCCTTGCCCTAATGTTTGCCTTTATCACCGGTTCGATTTTGAGTCTGGCTTTGATTTTCTTGAAACGCAAGACAATTAAAGGTTATCTTCCTTTCGGCCCTTTTATCGCCTTAGGAGTATTTCTTGTTTTTTTCTTCGGCTATGACATACTTCGTCTTTACTTCGCATTTTTTGATTCTATTTTGCCTAGTTAGAGTTTCTACTCCTCTAACAGGAAACTAAAGTATGCCTTATAATTAAATAAGCCTATGTTTTTCAAGCCAAAAAACTCGAGGTTTATCCAGCACTACTTTTCATCTAAAAGTGGTGCTGGATTTACACTGATAGATATGCTTGTCACGATTAGCATCACTTTGATTTTATCGGGAATTCTTATCGGTTATGGCAAGGAATCAGGAAAGCAACTGCTTTTGATCAATAACCAAGCTAAGCTAGTAAGCCTTATTTCTAGGGCCAAATCTTTAAGTACTACCACTTTTATTGAAAACTCATTACCTATCACTACTGGCGGTCCAGAGAGGATTTGCGGTTATGGCATTCACGCTGACCAAGGAAAAGGGGAGGTATTCATTTTTAAAGATCGTCCCGATCCACAATCAATTGATTGTGCTACTAGCGATAATAAATTCAGTTCCGGAGACGAGAAGTTAAGTGAACAATTAGATGTTTTGAATCTTGCTTCTCAAGCGGTCAAGTTTGCTCCAGAGAGCGACTTAATCGACATTCTTTTTATTCCTCCAGATCCGACGATTGTTATCAATGGCGATAAGTCTATGCAAGCAAAAGAAGCCACTCTTGTGATCGAAACCAAAGATAAATCAAGTAAAGTAGTAGTTAAAGTTAACAATGCAGGCAGGATTTGGGCACCGGCAAAATAAAGATAGCGGCCAATTACTTGTAGAATCCATGGTGGCTATAAGTATTTTAATTATCGGTCTTTTAGGTGTGTTTTCTCTCTTATCTCAATCTTTAGGATTCTATCGCGTGGCTTATGAAGAATACGTAGCGGCCAACTTAGCCATGGAGGGAATTGAAGTAGTAAAAAATATTATAGATACTAATGTTGTTGATGGAGCTCCTTGGAATAAAGGCTTAACTTATATAAAGGCTTCTTTTGAGGTTCAATATGATAGTCGTAACCTTGATCCTATTTCAAACAAACCATTGAACTTTGATCCGGCGACGGGCATATATAGCTACGCCTCTACCGGATATGCTACTAATTTTAAACGAGAAATTGTTATCGAAAGTAAACTTAGTGACAACGAAATACAAGTCAACTCGATAGTTACTTGGAAAAGTCGTGGAGGATCGGACTTAAGTATTAACCTTGAAGACCATTTTTATAACTGGAGATGAAAAAAAGCGGGTTTACAATTGTAGAATTATTAGTAGTAATGTCATTGTTTTTAACTTTAGTCGCGCTTGCGACCGGCACTTTTATCCAGACTTTAAAGACGCAGAAAATAATAACTGGGCTCTCTGCGGCCAACGATAACGCGAGTCAAGTTATAGAGCAAATCACAAGAGAAGTTCGTACTGGGTTCGGCTTTAGCGAATCTACTAAATCAGTTTTGAAATTCACTAATTATAAAAATGAGCCAGTTAGTTATAAGTTAATAAAGAATCCCACAAGCAAGATAAATTCTATAACGAGGTGTACCGGTGAGTGTTTGGATGAAACGAATTTCCGCGCCATTACAGCCCCGGAGGTAGAAGTAGAAAGATTAGAATTTACTGTATCAGGTAAGCCTGTAAGAGTAACTATTGTATTATCTGTAAACGGACCTAAGGATATTAAGGTGAATCTACAGACATCAGTAAGCTCCAGAATTATTGAACCATGATTAAGTAAATGAGGAAAATAGAAGCCATGCCTGCCGGCAGGCAGGAAAAAGGGGGGCAAGTTATGTTATTGACTGTCGTTCTCCTCTCGGGAGTAATTTTAGCTTCCACTTCTTTAGCAGGATTTCTTATTCTTTACCAGTTAAGATCGGCAACAGATATTAAGGCCTCCACGAAAGCGATATTCGCGGCTGACGCCGGTATTGAGTGGGCTTTTTATAATGAAAATAAGCTCGGAGGATCTCTTCCTTACCTTAATGGAGGCCCAAGTATGACGAACGGTTCAAAAGTGACTATCACCAAAACCGTGAGCGATCCCTTATATCCGCTAAAAGCTGTTGGGCAGTCGGGTAGGTCGGCAAGAGCACTTCAAGCCAACCTTCCTCCCTCGCTATGACGAAAAGAGAAACTAAAGAGAGGATTGAAAAACTTCGGGAACAGATAGAAAATTTGCGCTATCGTTATCATGTTCTCGATGATCCAAAAGTGACGGACGAAATTTATGACTCACTGACTAGAGAACTAAGAACGCTTGAGGCTGAATTCCCGGAGTTTATCGATCCGAATTCCCCGACTAATCGCGTTGGAGGCAAACCTTTAGATAAATTTATTAAAGTCAGACATCAAGTGCCAATGCTATCCTTAAATGATGCCTTTAGCAAGGAGGAATTAAGGGCTTGGGGAAAAAGGATTTTGAAATTTATTCCTATTGATGATGCCAAAGAATCCCCGATTGAATATTTTTGCGAGTTAAAAATGGATGGCTTGGCGATTTCTTTGATATATGAGAACGGCAACTTTGTGAAAGGGGCTACTCGTGGCGATGGATTTATTGGTGAAAATATAACCCAAAACTTAAGAACAATCGAATCCATACCTTTAAAATTGCGTTACGCGTTGGATTACTTAGAAGTCCGTGGAGAGGCGATTATGAGTAAGAAAGTTCTGAATAAATTAAATAAAATTCAAGACAAACTACAAAAACCATTATTTGCTAATACTCGCAACGCGGCTGCCGGGTCACTGCGGCAATTGGATTCCAGGCTTACGGCCGAAAGAAGGCTGGATTTTTTTGCTTACGATATAGTTAGAAAGATACAAGACGGGAAAGAGGGCACGCCTCTCACGCATTCAGACGAACATAGTCTCTTGCGGGAACTGGGTTTTAAGGTGGATAGACACGAAAAGGTCTGTAAGAATTTGGGGGAAGTTGAAGAGTTTATTGAAGAGATGGAAGGCGTCAGAAAAACATTGGACTATGGAACTGATGGAGTGGTGATATCGTTGAATAATCAAACGTTTTATGAACAGGTAGGCATTGTAGGTAAAGCCCCTCGGTATATGGTTGCTTACAAATATCCGGCGGAGAAGGCAACTACTATTGTTAAAGATGTGATTTTTAATGTCGGAAGAACCGGTGTATTAACTCCAGTTGCAATTTTCGAACCGACACCAGTAGCAGGTTCAACTATTTCTAAGGCTACGTTGCATAACATGGACCAAATAAATAAATTGAAACTAAAAATTGGCGACACTATTGTCATACAAAAAGCCGGAGATGTAATTCCAGAAATAGTGGAAGTTATTCCTAAATTAAGGTCAGGCAAAGAAAAGATTGTAAGAATTCCTATGCATTGCCCTGTCTGCGGGGGTGGTGTGGGAAAGAGGTCGATTGGAGAAAAGTCGAGTTCCCGATCAACCGCCTACTATTGTACCAACTCTAAATGCCCAGCCAAGAACCGCCGTGGGATGCAACATTTTGTGAACATTTTTGAGATTTACACCATAGGCCCGAAAATACTAGACAGGTTAAAGGACGAAGGTTTAATCAGTGATGCCGCGGATATCTTTACGCTTCAAAAAAGCGATATTGATGGCCTAGAAAGATTTGGAGAAAAAAGCGCGGAAAACATTATTAGTTCAATAAATGACCATCGTAAAATATCGCTCGCGAGATTTATTTACGCATTGGGCATTTTGCATGTTGGCGAACAGACGGCGGAAGATTTAGCGCGGCACTTTGGAACGCTGGATAAATTAGCGACCGCGTCACGGGATGAAATAAACTCTATAGAAAATATCGGCCCAGTTGTGGCTAAAAGCGTGAGTGACTTTTTCCACGCCAAAGAAAATTTAAACTATATTAACAGGCTAAAAATGAATGGCGTGGAAATCCTAAGCCAAGGAAAGTTAATCACTCACAAATTTAAGGGCATTACCTTCGTTTTAACAGGTAGTTTGAAATCTATGAGTCGCGATGAAGCTAAGATTAAGATCAGAGAACTGGGTGGAACTGTTTCAAGTTCGGTAAGCAAAAACACCGACTATGTGGTAATCGGCGACGAGCCAGGCTCAAAGCTTGAGAAAGCTAAAAAGTTAGGGATAAAAGTTCTAACGGAAGAAGGATTTCTTAGTTTATTGGAATAATTGTTGCGGGGGCGGGAATCGCACCCGCAACTGGAGCTTATGAGGCTCCCGAGATACTGTTTCTCTACCCCGCTATTTCTCTACTTCACAGTGGCATTTTAAATGCATAAATGGTATTTGTCAAAATTGATTAATGGTATATGGAGAATTCATCACCTTTTACAAGATTATTTTCAAGCTGTATTATCTAATCATGGATATAAAGATAGATTTAGAGGAAGAGCAAAAGGCCATCAAATCTTTGGAGGACAGGAATGATGCCGAAGCCGACCGGATGAAGCGTTTTTTGAAAATGCCGGACCTTTCAAGAACTCCTGGTAATCCAATCTATGAATTGGCGGAGCGTATTATCCATCTGCCTGATTTTGAGGATTTCGATATTGTCCAAGTTCCGGAAATTGTGCCCGCGGTACAAAGCTTTGATTTATTTGATTTCCCAGCTGACCATCCGGCGCGGAGTACTTCAGATACTTACTATGTGAATGATGCTTACATATTGCGCACCCACACCACCGTGTCCTGGTACTACTACCTCACCTCTCAATATGCGAAGAAAAAAATACAAGAAAATTTACCGCTCGGGGTACTGACATACGGCAAAGTGTACCGCAAGGACGAGATTGACCGGCATCACATGAATGTATTTCATCAGATGGATGGGTATTATCTTATTCCTAAAGCTCAAGGGATTGTCGCGGTTCACGACCTCAAAAATATTTTATTGAAAATTGCTCAAACTGTTTTTGGCAAGGACGTTAAATATCGCTTTAACGTTGATAATTTTCCTTATACTCACCCGAGTATTGAAATGGAGGTTGATAAAAAAGGCAGTTGGGTTGAAGTTCTTGGTAGCGGCGTGGTAAAGGGGAGTGTGTTGGAAAAATTGGGCGTGGATTCCTCAAACTACACCGGCTGGGCGTTTGGCTTTGGATTAGAACGATTGGCCATAATCAGTATGGAACTGCCAGATATTCGATTGTTATGGTCTAAAGATGATCGAGTGAGCAAGCAACTGCGCCTTGGGAATATTTACAAAGAAGTCTCCAAATATCCGCCAATTACTCGCGACATCTCTTTTATCGTAAGTAATAATTTTGTACCTAATAATTATTTTGATCTTATCAGAGATTTGGGTGGGAGTTTAGTTGAAGAAGTACGACTTTCTGATAAATACGAGAATGTAGAAAGATTCGGGCCTGACAAAACTAGCTATACTTACCGTATTATCTATAGAAGCACGGACAGAACTCTTAGAAGCGATGAAGTTGACGCTATTCAGAATGAGATTTATAAGCAAACAGAAGCACAATTTAAGGCCGAATTAAGGTAATTTTTAGTGGAGAAAATAAAATTCGACCCACTGTCTTATAGGTCGAATTTCTTAGGGATTTTAATTATCGTCTAAAATCATTAATGACGGTCGTCAATTTCTGTCGCGACCACAATAATGATCACGACAACAATCATTACGATCCAAAACAAATCTTGTGCGTTGTACATGTGCATATGCATAACTTAAAGTAAGTTAAGAATAAACGCCTACTGACCTTTTAAAAGACCTTTCTAGACGCTAGAAATATAGCCCTTTAAAACAATTTTAGTCAAATTTGGAGCTTGTTTTTACCTTCGATTTACGTTATAATTTAAATGCCTTAAAAATCGGGCGTTTTAATTTTGTAATATTAAACAATGGCTAAAAATGAGAAAAAAGAATGGTCATATACAGCTGATGACATCTATGTTTTAGAAGGTCTAGAACCTGTTAGAAAGCGGCCCGGAATGTACATCGGTACGACTGATACTGCCGGTTTGCACCATCTTGTTTGGGAAGTTGTAGACAACTCCATTGATGAAGCAATGGGTGGTTTTGCTAACGACATAGAAGTCCGGTTTTTAAAAGGTAATGTGATAAGCGTTTTGGATAATGGCCGTGGCATACCAGTCGAGGTACATAAACATACCAAGAAGTCCGCGCTTGAAACTGTTATGACAACGTTACATGCCGGTGGCAAGTTTGGGGGAGAATCTTATAAAGTTTCTGGTGGTCTTCACGGCGTAGGTGTTTCTGTGGTTAACGCTCTTTCGGAGTGGCTGAAAGTTGAAGTTTGTCGCGAAGGTAAATTGTATGTTCAGGAGTATGAGAGGGGCAAACCAAAGTATAAAGTTAAAGAAGTAGGCAAGTGTAGTCGCACCGGCACTAAAGTAACCTTTTTACCAGACAAACTGATTTTCTCCAAAATAGAATTTGAAGTCCGTCGTATTATTGACCATCTACGCGAGCAAGCCTACCTTACTAAAGGTATAAGGATTGTTTTTATCGATGAACGTGAAGATATGCCTTATTACTATGCTTTTAAATTTGATGGTGGTATAAAATCCCTCCTTGATTATTTGAATGAAGATGGAGAGAAGTTGGTACACGAAAACACTTTTTATGTTGAAAAGGAACAGGAAAATGTGGCAGTAGAAACAGCTTTTGCTTATAACGAAGGGATTGAAACCAAAGAAATGTCTTTTGCTAATAATATTCGCACGAGCGATGGGGGTATGCACTTGACCGGTTTCAGATCCGCCTTGACGAGAGTTCTAAACGAATATGCTCGCACCGAAGGGTTCATCAAAGAAAAAGAATTGAACCTATCTGGAGATGACGTAAGAGAAGGACTGACGGCTATAGTATCCGTGAAGATTCGCGAGCCGCAGTTTGAAGGACAAACGAAAGCGCGCCTGGGGAACACTGAAGCAAGGACCGCCGTTGAAACGGTAGTGGGCGATTCTCTCAAGAATTTCTTGGAAACCCATCCCAATGATGCTAGATCTATATTAGGTAGAGCGCTTTTGGCAGCTAAAGCTCGGGCGGCCGCAAAAGCCGCTAAAGAAACCATCCTGCGTAGAGGTGCTCTTGAGGGGTTAGCTCTTCCTGGTAAATTAGCGGATTGCCAGACGAAAAGTAGAGAAGAGGGAGAGCTTTTTCTCGTAGAAGGTGATTCCGCTGGAGGTAGTGCTAAACAAGGGAGAGACAGAAAATTTCAGGCCATACTTCCATTAAGAGGTAAGATATTAAATGTCGAGAAAGCCCGAGTTGATAAGATATTGGGCAATAAAGAAATCAGGTCTCTGGTGATCGCTCTAGGAACCGCAATCGCGGAAGAGTTTGATATTACTAAATTACGTTATAACAAAATCATTATTATGACCGATGCTGATGTTGATGGCGCTCACATCCGTACTCTGCTTCTAAGCCTTTTCTACAGGCATTTCCCTAAACTTATAGAAGCCGGCCATCTTTATATTGCTACACCGCCTCTCTATCGTATTCAAAGCGGGAGAACCATTAAATACGCTTATGATGATATCGAAAAGGAGGGAGCTCTTAAAGAATTGAAAGCTTCGGTTAATATTCAACGATACAAAGGGTTGGGAGAAATGAACCCCGAACAACTTTGGGAAACTACCATGGACCCGGAAACAAGAACGCTAAAACAGATTGCGATCGAAGATGCAAGGGAAGCGGATAAACTCTTCGATATACTTATGGGCTCTGATGTTATGCCACGAAAGCATTTTATTATGAGCAAAGGGCATCAGGTGGTGAACCTTGATTTATAGTCGTATTTTGACTAACCTTACACTGATAAAATGATAGGGAAAATTAAGCTGTTTCTGTTGGAATCGCGCGAGGAGTTCAAACGCGTTAACTGGCCTACCCGGAAAGAAGCTATACAGATGGTTTTCATAGTTGTTACTTTTTCTCTAGTAATAGCGGCGTTTTTGGGAGCCCTAGATTATTTCTTCATTTCATTGCTTGAGAAAATACTAAAGGTATGAGAAAGACTATTAACGAAGAAAAACCGGACTTAAGGCGTTGGTATGCCGTTCACACCTACGCTGGTTACGAAGATGCTGTTGCGCGATATTTAAAGCAGCGCGTCGAATCTTTGGCCATGAGTGATAAGATTTTCGATATCATCGTGCCCAAAGAAAATAAAATTAAGATAAAGAATGGAAAAAGAACAACGGTTGAGGAGAAAGTTTATCCAGGTTATGTTTTAGTTGAAATGATAATGGAAGCGGATTCTTGGTATGTAGTAAGAAATACCCCGCGTGTTACCGGTTTTGTGGGCTCCGATACGACAAGCCCAACGCCGTTATCTTACGAAGAGGTTGAGTCTTTGAAAGCGAGGATGAGCGGTGAGGAACCTAAATTTAAAGTTGATTTTAGAATGGGCGAAACTGTTAGAATAACAGACGGTCCATTCAAAGATTACGATGGTAAGGTTTCCGAGGTTGATGAGGCAAGGGGTAGGGTCAAGGTTCTTGTTCCGGTTTTCGGAAGAGATACGGCGATAGAGTTGGATTCTTTGCAGGTAAGGAAGACGTAATCTTGACTGAATACTACATACTATATACTGTATATTAAATAAACATGGCTGCAAAAAAAATAAAAACAACACTAAAACTTCAGATTCCCGCTCACGCGGCAAACCCCGCCCCCCCGATCGGTCCGGCTTTGGGTCAGCATGGTGTCAACATTCAAGAATTTTGTAAACAATTCAATGAAGCTACCAAGGAAATGGGTAGTGATATTATACCTGCTGAAATAACCGTTTATGAAGATAGAAGTTTCGCCTTTAAGCTCAAAACTCCGCCCGCCTCCGACCTATTACGGAAAGCCGCTGGTATTGATAAGGGATCAGGGACGCCTAATAAAAATAAGGTAGGGAGAATTACCAACGAAGATCTAAGAAAGATAGCTGAACGTAAAATGGCTGACTTGAACGCCTACGATCGGCAAGCCGCGGAAAAAATTATTGCGGGGACTGCTCGATCAATGGGTATAGATATAGGATAAACGAGCTGGTTCAATAAATATGGTTTATGTCTAACTATAAACTCACAGTTGGGCTTGAAATACATGCCGAATTAAAAACTCGGTCAAAAATGTTTTGCGATTGTCTTAATAACCCAGACGAGAAACGTCCTAATATTAACGTTTGTCCAATTTGCCTCGCTCATCCCGGGGTTCTGCCCACGATTAATGGGAAGGCAGTTGAATCTGTTATCAAATTAGGTCTGGCATTGGGCGGGAAAATACCAACGCATTCCAAATTTGACAGGAAAAGTTATTTTTATCCTGATTTGCCAAAGGGATATCAAATATCGCAGTACGATGAACCTTTGGTACAAGGCGGGAAACTGAATGGGATCAGGCTTACGCGCGTTCACCTGGAGGAAGATACCGGACGGCTTCAACATGGTTCTGGGGAAAGCTCTTTGGTCGATTTCAACCGCGCGGGTATACCACTTATGGAATTGGTTACAGAACCTGACATTAAATCGGCTGATGGAGCGCTTGCCTTCGCTAAAGAGTTACAGCTTACTTTGCGCTATTTAGGGATTTCAGACGCAGACATGGAAAAGGGTCAAATGCGTGTTGAGGCCAATATCTCGGTTTCAGAAACTAGCGAGCTTGGAACGAAAGTGGAAGTCAAAAATATAAATTCCTTCAGTGCCGTCCAAAATGCCATCAACTACGAGACTAAAAGACAAATTGAAATATTGGAATCTGGTGGTAAGGTGATTCAAGAAACTCGCGGTTGGAATGAGGTTAAAGGCATAACTTTCTCGCAGAGAATTAAGGAAAACGCTCATGATTACAGGTATATTCCAGAGCCAGATTTACCACCGCTTGAAATCAATGAGGAAACAACAGAGAGGTTGCGCCTAGAAGTACCTGAATTGCCGGGCGCTAAAAGAGAAAGGTTTGTTAAAGAGTATGGTTTAGCTCTCGAACAAGTAAACATTCTTGTAAGCGGAAGAGACCTCGCGGAGTTTTACGAAGAATCTGTTTCCGAAGCGGAGCGCGCCACGCCGCAACTCATATTCAATTATCTTACGAGTGATATACTGGGCATGGCTAACGCACAGAACATAAATATTAAAGAGTCAAAAGTAAATCCGGAGAATTTTGCTGATTTAGTGGATTTAATTCAAGATGGGATATTAAGTAGTCGTAGCGCCAAAGATATTTTGGTGAAGATGTGGGAGACTGGAGCCGACCCCCGCGTAGTTATTAAGGAGGAAAATCTGACACAAGTTACGGATAAGGAGGAATTAGAATCAGTGATGCTTAAGGTTATTAAAGCTAATCCTAAAGCCATTAAAGACTACAAAAAGGGCAAAGGAAGTACTCTTCAGTTTCTCATCGGCAAAGCTATGGCCGAACTCCGCGGCCGAGGAAATCCTGAACAACTGAAAAAGCTGTTTGAGGATCATTTATCCATATAGCATTTTTGTCCCCATCTCTTCCGAAGGGTGATCTGCCTCCGGCGGAGAACCAAGTCATTTGGCGTTTGGCGTAGCGAAAACTTTCTCGTTCTATTTTTTCAATCATTCCATTATAGTTTATTATGCCTCGAATGTATCTTGAAACATAACGGTATTCCAAGCCGAGTTCATCTAATCTTTTCCAAGATAACCCATTACAATGCAGATTCTTAACTTCTTTCACCAAGCCTATCCTCAGCCTTTTTAAAAGGCGTTTTTTGATTCTAGATTTTAACTCAAGGGAGTTAATCTTTATACCGATTTTTAGAAAGTCGTACGGCAAGTTTTTGCTTGCTTTAAGCGGTGGAACCGGAGCGCCAGAAGTCATTATTATTTCGAGCGCCCTTACAAGCCTGATTTTATTATTCCTATCTATGTTCGCTGCTCTCTGCGGATCTAGCTTGGAAAGCGCAAGATAAAGTTTTCCATTAGATTTTTTATTTAAGTTGTTTCTTAATTTTTTCTGCGCTGGAATTCCCGGTAGTTTCCAATCATAAAGGAGCGCATCGATATAAAAACCCGTTCCGCCGCAGATAACAGGTAACTTCTTGTTTCTAATAACTTTTCCTATCGCATTCTTCGCGAGTTTCTGGTATTTCAAAGCCGTGAAAACAGATTTTGGAGAAGCGACGCTCAAGAGATGATGAGGGATACCTTTCATTTCATTCTTCGTTATCTTGCCACTGCCTATATCTAGTCCTTTATAAACTTGCCTAGAATCAGCAGAAATAACCTCGCCCAAAAAGCGTTTGGCAATTTCAACAGCTAGATCGCTCTTACCACTCGATGTAGGTCCAACAATAACAACAACTTTAGGTTTTTTTACCATCATGCAATTTACTATACTAAAACACCGATCGATGTTTTAGTATAGTCTTTAATTAAGAGTTAAATTTTTAACCTCCTGTTTTATCTTTTCTATGAAGTCTGCAACTTTCTGTTCGCCGCCAGGTCCTTGGCCACGGATGCGGAGGTTAACTGTGCCTCTATTCATTTCTGTCTCGCCGACTACGGCTATGTAAGGTACTCTTTGCATTTCTGCTTCCCGTATTCTTTTGCCTAGCGTTTCATCGCTCGGAGCTATTTCCGCTCGTATACCGGTTTCCATAAGATCTTGGTGAACCTTGCTCGCGTAATCTTTCTGTTTATCGCTTACCGCTAAAATTTTTACCTGGACAGGCGCGAGCCAGAGCGGGAAGTTTCCCGCGAAGTGCTCTATCAAAATCCCGAGAAATCTTTCCGTAGAACCCAGAATCGCGCGATGGATAACTACCGGCTGACACTTTACGCCCTTTTTGTCGATGTATTCCAATTCAAATCTTTTCGGCAAATTCATATCAAGTTGGATAGTGGAAAGCTGCCACTCGCGTCCTAAAACATCCTTGAAGATAAAATCTAACTTTGGTCCATAAAAAGCTGCCTCGCCTATACCAATGTCATATTTCCAGCCACGGTTTTTAATAAGTTGTCTAAGAGCTGTTTCTGATTTTCTCCAGATTTTAGGATCGCCTATGTACTTCTCTTTATTTTTCGGGTCGTGCGTTGAGATACGCACCCAGAAATCATTAAACCCGAAAGTTTTATAAACTTCCGCGACCATATCCAGCATCAAATTAATCTCACCCTCGATCTGGTCCGACATTGCGAAAACATGGCAATCGTCTTGAGTAAGGGATCTTACGCGCGTTAGCCCCGAAAGTTCGCCAGATTTCTCATAGCGGTAATTGGTGGTAGTGCAAACGTATCGGATCGGCAAATCACGGTAGGAATGTTGTAAACTTTTGTAGAGCATCATAAAGTGAGGACAATTCATCGGTTTCAAATAGTATTTCGCTTCACCCTTAAGATCCATCGGGGGGTACATCTCGTCGTATTTATCCAAATGGCCAGAAATTTTATATAGTTCTCCTTTCGTGATGTGCGGAATCCAAATGGGCATATAACCGCGTTTTTCTTGTAGGTCGGTAATATAATTTTCAACAATGCGTCTCAAAATCGTGCCCTTTGGATAGAATAGTGGGAGACCAGGCCCCACTTCTTCGCTGATCATAAAAAGCTCTAATTCCTTGCCGAGTTTGCGGTGATCGCGTTTTTTCGCCTCCTCTTGCAGTTTTAGATACTCCTCCAACTCTTTTCTAGAAGCGAAGGCTAGACCATAAATACGCTGCAGTTGAGGATTTTTTTCGTCGCCTCGCCAATAGGCTCCCGCGATCTTTTCAAGCATAAAGGAATCTGGATTCATCTCGGAAGTGTTTTTGACATGTCCGCCGCGGCAGAGGTCCAAAAATATGTCACCAGTTCGATAGACGGTAAGGGACTTCTTCTCCTTAACGAAATCCTTGATAAGTTCCAATTTAAACTTCTGATCTTTGAATATAACCCTCGCTTTTGCTGGCGCGACTTTCTCGCCTTTAAAGGCAAGCTTCGCACCGATAAAACGCCGAATGTTTTTCTCAAACTCCTTTAAATCTTCTGGCGTGAGTGAACGGGGCAACAAAAAATCATAATAGAAACCGTTCTCTATTGTCGGTCCAATCCCAAGCTTAGCAGTGGGGAACTTTTTTAGGACCGCGGCCGCTAGAAGATGCGCGAGAGAGTGCTTTTTCTCATCTAGAGAGCTAATTTTTTGACTTCGTTGCATAGAATCTTGGGTTCGCCGTTTTTTCTTGAAATGCGTCCTGTGATTTGAAGAATATTACCTTCTTTCCAAACAGACGGGTCTTTTTCTAAAATATCACTGAATACAAGGACCTCTACAGTATCGTTTAAATCTTCGATTTTGGCAAAAATCATCCGGCTACCGTTCTTTGTCGTTTTCTGCTGTATCGATGAAACAATTCCATAAGTAGTTATGTTTTTACCTTCATTTTTAAGTTCATAAGTTTCTCTGATGGCTGGTAACTTCTTGCCGCTATATTCCATTTTTGATAAAAAATCTTTTAACGGGTGTTCGGTTACATAAAGTCCAAGAAGCTCTTTTTCCCAAGAAAGTTGTTCTAACTTTGAGGCCGGTTCTGTTTTTTGCAGTTTTATCTCCGGCGGCGCAAAATTTCCAAAAAGATTAGTTTGTGAATTGCCGTTTTGACGTTTAACGCCATTGCCAAATTTGAGAACGTCCTCGATGCTTTTTAATGTTGCCATTCTTTCGATGCCCAATGAGTCTAGCGCCCCGCTCTTAGTCAGGGCCTCCAGTGATTTTTTATTCAGGTCTCGATCTTGGATCCTAGTGATAAGGTCAGATAGACTTTGATAAGGGCCACCTCTCATTCTCTCGTTAACTAGCATATTTGTAATATGAGCGCCGATGTTCTTAATGGCCATGATGCCGAAACGGACGTTTTCACCTTCGGATACAAATTGCGCTACACTTGCGTTCACATCCGGTGGTAAAACTTTAATATTTACTCTCCTCGCTTCATTAACCAAAAAAGAAATTCTTTCAACATCGCCCGAGGCGTTATTCAAAAGCGCGGTCATATATTCCACGGGATAGTTCGCCTTAAGATAGGCAGTTTGGTAACCGATAAGAGCGTAACAGACCGCGTGAGAGCGGTTGAAACCATACCTTGCGAAAGGCGGAAAAAGTTCCCAGATTTTTTCAGCCGTCGTTTTATCTATACCATTCCTAATCATACCGCTAGTCAACTTCTCTTTTTGTGAGTCAAGTAACGATTTTATCTTTTTACCGATTGCTTTTCTCAAAGTATCAGCTTCTGCTAAAGTAAACCCCGCTAAGTCCCTTGCGATTCTCATCATCTGTTCCTGGTAGACGCCTACACCATAAGTATTCTTAAGTATCGGTTCCAGTCGGGGATGAAGATAATCTACTTTTTCTCTGCCGAACTTTCTCGCGATAAAAGACGGGATAAGTTCCATTGGTCCAGGACGAAACAAAGCGACAAGCGCTGTCAAATCCTCCAGCTCTGTTGGTTTCAGGTCTTTCATATAACGGCGCATACCGGAGGACTCAAATTGAAACACGCCAGTGGTTTCTCCGGTTTGTAAAACTTCAAAAGTTTTTTTGTCATCTAATGGAATTTCGGAGATCTTTATATCTGCATGCCCGGTTTCTTTTATAAGGCGCAGAGTTTCTTCAATGATCGTAAGATTGCGAAGTCCCAAAAGATCTATTTTAAGAAGCCCCAAGTCGTCTACGCTATGCATTTCGAACTGAGTGATAATCGCTGTTTCATCTTGCGGAGAGCGCTGCAGGGGCATGTATTCGGTCAAGGGTTCTGGAGAGATTACCACTCCGCAAGCATGCGTCGAGGCGTGCCTTACTACGCCCTCAAGCGACATTGCCATATCAAGAAGTTTCTTAGCTTCTGGATCTTTCTCGTAGCGCTCTTTGAGTTCGGTCACTGTTTTTAAATCGTTAGGTAAATTAGTCCCTTTTTCCGTAGAAACATGGAAAGGAATAAGCTTGGCTATCTCATCGCAGAAAGAGTAGGCGACTCCCATGGCACGTCCGGCATCACGCACCGCTGCCCGTGCCGCCATAGTCCCAAAAGTTATAATCTGGGCCACCTTGTCATCTCCATATTTATCTTTGATGTATCCCAAGACTTCATCGCGACGTTGATCAGCAAAATCAATGTCAATATCAGGCATGGAGATTCTCTCTGGGTTCAAAAATCTCTCAAAAAGGAGGTTATATTTTATAGGATCCACATCAGTTATCCCCAACACGAACGAAACTAAACTTCCGGCTGCCGAGCCACGACCTGGTCCCACCACTATACCGTGGTTTTTAGCCCAGTTTACTAAGTCTTGCACTATTAAGAAATAATCGGCGAACCCTGTTTTTTCTATAACATCAAGTTCATAGTCCAATCTATCCTTGAATTCATCAGTTACATTAGGTACTCGTGATTCTAACTTTTCCAGAGCAAGCCTTCTTAAATACTCACTAATATCGCCCCCTCCGGGAACTTCATATTTAGGCAAAAGAGTTTGCCCGAGTTTGAATTCAAAATTGCATTTGTCGGCGATAACAGACGTGTTTTCTATCGCTTCCGGCAGATCTTTAAAGTCTTCCGCCATTTCTTCCGGGCTTTTAAAGTAGGCCCTAGCGTCATTGAACGTGAATCTGTCTTCATTATCGAGATGGCTACCAGTTTGGACAGCCAAGAGAACTTCATGCACCGGTTTATCCTCTGCCAAGAGATAGTGCGAATCTTGTGTGGCTACGAGTGGTATATTAAGTTTCTTTGATAAAACAATAAGCCCTTCATGAAGTTCCGGAGAATGTGATTGTATCTCCAGATAATAATCTTCGCGGAATATATTTTTGTAATATGAAGCAACTTCCTCGACTTCTTTCATATTGCCGGATGATATAAGTTTCCCTATCTCTCCGGAGAAACAACCAGAAAGACAAATAATGCCTTCGTGATATTTTTCTAAAATTTCCTTGTCTATTCTTGGTTTGTAGTAAAATCCTTCCAAATGCGAAGCCGTTAAAAGTCGAACCAGATTTTTGTAACCAATTTCGTTTTTGACGAGAAGCGTTAAGTGGTATCTTACAGAATCAATTTTGGGTATCTTGGAAAGACGCGAGTTTTTGGCGACATAAGTTTCCAAACCGATTATGGGTTTTACGCCCGCTTCCTTAGCCTTTTTATAAAACTCTACTGCTCCGTAAAGATTGCCATGGTCAGTTATAGCTAAAGCATCCATCCCCAGCTCTTTGGTTCTTTTGACCAAGGCTTCTATTTTCGATAGTCCATCAAGAAGGGAATAATGGCTATGGGTATGGAGGTGGACAAACTTAGACATAATTCATGATATTATAAACTGTAAATTACCCTTATGTACATTATCGGCATTGATGAAGTGGGACGCGGTTCTTTAGCTGGACCGGTAATGGTGGCGGCTGTTGCCTTGTCGGTAAAGAAACGTTTTAAAAATCTGCGCGATTCTAAAAAACTTTCGCCTAAAGCCAGAGAACAGTGGTTTCGAGTTATAAAAAGTGAAAAGGAAATTTTTTATGCCGTCTGCAGAGTTACCCCTAAAAAAATTGATGAAATAAATATTTCCGCCTCTGCTAATCTGGCCGCGACCCGCGCTTTCATTAAATTAATTAAAAATTCAAAGTTCAAAACCGAAAACTATAAGATATTTCTCGATGCTGGATTGTCCTTGTCAAAATCCCTAAATCTCAAATTCCATATTCCAAATTCCATCATCAAGGGCGATGAAAAGATAAACGCTATCAAGTTAGCTTCTATTGTAGCCAAAGTTACTCGTGATAAATATATGGTTAAATTGCACAAACTTTATCCTAAATACGGTTTTAATATACATAAAGGATATGGAACCAAACGTCATTTAAGAGCTATAAAAAAATATGGCATCTCCAATGTTCATCGATGCACCTTCAAAATACATTGACTATTACTGCTAAATAATCAATACTATATACCATATACTTTTAAACATGGGTGGCGTACCGGTAAAACATCATACTAAATCGAAGACAGGAAGGCGGCGTAGCCACTTGGCTAAAAAGCCTGTAAAACTTTCTCTTTGCTCCCAGTGTAAATCAGCTGTATTACCACATAGAGCTTGCAGGCACTGCGGTTATTATCCATCTAAATCGAAATAGAAAATGGCAGCTAGACAACTCGGTAGAGCTGTAGTATTGCAATCTTTATACGAGTGGGATTTTTATGATCGCTCTATTGATTTAAAAAAATCTGTAGAACAAAACTTGAAAGAGTTCGCGCCCGGTTTTCACGAAAAAGAGTTTACTCTAAAACTTGCCGAGGGAGTAAAAGAGAAAATCGACGAGTTAGATAAGATAATTGCTAAGTCAGCCCCAGAGTGGCCGGTCAGTCAACTTGCAATAGTAGATAGAAATGTCCTGCGTTTAGGTCTCTATGAACTTTTATTTGCTGATCGCAAAGAGGTGCCTCCCCGAGTCGCTATCAACGAAGCTATTGAGCTAGCCAAAACTTACGGCGGACAGAATTCTGGTAAATTCATAAACGGTGTTTTGGGAACTATTTATCGAGAAATAGGCGAGCCGGACCAAAGCCCAAGCCGCGAAATTTCTAAATCCTAATATCTAATTTCTAATTAGATCCAAATTTCTAAATCCCAATACTTGAAATTCAATTAGAAATTAGATCAATTAGAAATTGACAAATATGGCGCACAATTTTAACAATTTAGAAAAAAAACTTGGTGTTAAGTTTAATAAACCGGAGCTGTTCCATGAAGCTCTGACTCACCGTTCTTATTTGAACGAAAATCCAAAGTGGTCTTTTAGAAATAATGAAAGATTGGAGTTTTTAGGTGATGCTGTTCTGGAACTTTCGGTTACGGAAGATTTGTTCGCGCGTTTTCCCGAGAAAGAAGAAGGTGAACTTACTGTTTATAGGGCAGCTTTAGTTAACTCAAAGATGTTAAGCAGAGTGGCGAGGGAAGTGGGTCTCACGGAAGAAATTCTGACGTCTCATGGAGAATTTAAGGAAATTTCTTCCGGCGGTGGGGAAACCATCTTAGGTGATTGTCTCGAGGCCTTGATAGGAGCATTATATCTTGATAGTGGATATAACGTTACCCGCAAATTCGTTCGTTCATTTATTCTGAAACATTTGGAAGAAGTGGTTAAAAATGGTGCCAAAGATGCCAAAAGTTTAATCCAAGAAATTGCCCAAGATAAGTATGGCTTAACGCCAACTTATAAAGTTATGAGCGAGTCAGGACCGGCTCATCAACGGATATTTAAAGTTGGTCTATATTTTGGAGAAGAGCTAAAGTCGGAGGGGGTAGGTAACTCTAAACAAAATGCTGAGCTGCAGGCTGCGGAGAAACTAATAGGTAATAGGTAAATAGAATCCGGTGGAGCTTGGAATTTCACAACAGCAGGTGGTATCAGCGTCGCGGGAAGCGCGGGAGGGGCGACAGGAGGATTCAGGGCTGGCGGAGGTGGCGGCGGAGGATTTGCAGGCGACAGCTACATCACGCAAAACACAGACTTTTAGAAAAAAAGCTCTGATATTCCAAGGCGTGTGGCCAAAGTTCTCTAGGTCACTCTTTCTTTTTATGATAGTATAGTAACCGAAAATATTAGTATAGAATTATGTTTTTGAAACGACTCGAACTTCAGGGATTCAAATCATTCGCTGATAAGGTAAATTTGGATTTAAGTCACGGTGTAACGGCCGTAGTAGGACCTAATGGTTCTGGTAAATCCAACATTACTGACGCGATTAGGTGGCTTTTAGGTGAAAGAGATACTCGTAACTTGAGGGGAGGTAAACTGGAAGATCTGATTTTCGCTGGTACCAAGGACAGGCCTCGCCTTGGCTTAGCCCAAGCATCGCTTATTTTTGATAATTCTTCAGGTTTTTTCCCGGTTGATTACAAAGAAGTCTCTATTGGAAGGCGCGTTTCAAGAGATGGCGAATCGCAGATATTTCTTAACAAGTCTGAAGTGCGCCTCAAGGATATTATAGATTTCTTTGCCCGTTCTCGAATGGGCGCGAGGGGCATGAATATAGTAAGTCAAGGAGAGAGTGATATCTTCATAAATGCTACCCCCTTTGAGAGACGCCAGATGATCGAAGAGATTTTAGGGCTGAAGGAGTACGAGCTTAAAAAAGCGGAAGCAAACCGTAGATTGAAAAACACAAGTTTCAATTTAGAAAAGGCTAAGGCCCTGATAGATGAACTCTCTCCCCACTTGAAGATGTTAAAAAAACAAATAGCGAAGTATGAGGGAAGAAAAGAAGTTGCCGAAGAGCTTCGCGAGTTGGAAGATGATTTTTACGGCGGTAGGTTAAAAACTCTAAAAAATTTGCTCTCACAGATTGTGCCGATCAAGGATTTAGAAAAAGAAATAGGGTACGAAGAGTCGGTTATTGAAAAATTAGAGTCAGAGCTTGAAAAGGTCAAAAATTCCCAACCGGTTGCTAATGAGAAAATAAAAAGTATTCAGGCCAAAAGAAAAGAACTTCTAGATCGTCGTTTTACTCTAGAAAAGGAATTGAGTCGCATTGAAGCTCGATTGGAATTAAACGCCAATCCGGAAACTTTTGAATTAGCCAGTCTGATAAGTGCCTTAAACGATATAAAAAGTATCGCTACGGACTTTTTGAAAGAAGACGAAATCGGTAGGTTAAAAGACGCTTTAGGCAAGATTATATCCCTTATAGGGAACCTTTTTGGTAAAAACAATCTCGTTTCCGACGAGTTGAGCAATACCAAAGTTAGTTTAGTTGGAGAATTGGATATTATTAAAAAAGAGCTGGAGGACATCGGACTTAGAGAGTCAGAGTTTACGGAAAATATAAAAGGTTTTAACACAAACTTTAAGGAAGCTTTTATGGCCTTTGAAGAAGGGAGAACTAAACTTTTATCTCTTCAAGAAAAGAAGAATGCTATCCTTTTCGAGCGCGAAAGAATAGAGATAAAAATGAAAGATTTGAGTGATCAGATAACTGAAATGGGTAGAAACATTTCTGAATTTTCCTCCGCGGCAGAAAGTTTGAGCGGGCAATCTCCTACCGATGACGAGACAGTTATAAAGAGAATGTTCCGTTTGAGAGGAGAGCTCTCCGCCATAGGTGATATTGATCCTAGTGTTGTTAAAGATTATGAAGAGATGGAAACGAGGCATACTTTTCTTACGAACCAAATCACGGATTTGGAAAAAGCCATAGTCGATTTGAAGGATTTAATAAAGGAACTGGACTATAAAATTCGTCATGAGTTTACTTCGGCTGTAGATCACATGAATGTTGAGTTTACAAAATATATTCACCTTCTCTTTGGTGGAGGCACGGCGAAGCTTACGATCGAAGAAAAAAATAAGGATAATGTTAAGGAAGAGGTTGTTGATGAAAATGGCGCTAGTGCGAGTGATGGCAATGGCGAAGAAGAACTAGAAACAGGAGTTTATATAAACATTAATCTGCCGAGAAAAAAAGTAAAAGGTTTAGAAGTATTATCTGGAGGAGAACGCGCTCTCGTTTCTGTTGCCGCGCTTTTCGCTCTTATCTCAGTTTCTCCGCCTCCTTTTTTGGTTTTAGACGAGATTGACGCGGCACTAGATGAAAGCAATGCCAGACGTTTTAGCGCGCTACTAAAAGATTTTGCAAAGAAAACTCAATTTATTATAGTTACTCATAATAGGGCGACCATGGAAGCAGCCAACGTTCTCTACGGCGTCACTATGTCGGGAGACGGCACTTCAAAAGTGCTTTCTTTGAAACTCGGTTGAGTTTTCAAACCGCTTTTTATTCAGTATACCAAAACACCGATCGGTGTTTTAGTATAGTTGACGAAAGCTTGCTTCGGTTGTATTTGTATAGTGAATACTTCAGCTTCGGCCGAAGCTCGAGGCCTTGTCCTTAATTAATTAACTTAAGGATTACGCCTCGAACTTCGGATAATCCCGAAGCTTTACGGCTAGTCCTTTAACAAAATTTTATGAAGCAATTACTACTGCTTATCGCGGTCAGCCTGCTTTTAGTTGGTTCTGAATCTGCTTTAGCTGTAGAAGAAGGCAAAGCTGTGAATGGCTATGTCCAAGCGATAGATAGTTGCCGATTCTACAAAGATGCGCCTGGTGGTTGTCTAAACGTGAGGCTTGGCCCTGGGATCGGCTTTAAGAAAGTTGAAGTTCTTAGATTGGGAGCTATTGTAGAAATAGATAGAGAGATCGAAGGTAAAAATGGCCGGATGTGGTACAGAATCAAACAGGATTTTCCAATTCCATATCCGGAAAGATTATGCCGAGAAAATTGGAAGAGCCCTAAAATTGATCCCAAGAAAGATTGCCGTTGGTTCATAGCTGCAGACTATGTAAAACGTATCGAAATTCCTAAAGAACTAAAGTCTGATCCCTTAAAGACGATCGTTATTGATATATCGGAACAAAAATATCAAGCTTACTACGGTAAAATTGTTGTAAGAGAGGCATATATCTCTACTGGCATCAATGGCACAGAGACGCCAAAGGGAGAATTCAAAATTCTCTACAAAAAACCGTCTCGTTATATGCAGGGACCACTTCCGGGAATGACTGATTACTACGATCTTCCTGGAGTTCCTTGGGCGATGTATTTCACATGGGGTGGAGCAGCTATCCATGGGGCTTACTGGCACAACGACTTTGGGCGAAAGCGTTCGCACGGTTGTGTTAATCTGCCTATCGATGAATCGGAATGGCTCTATGGATGGGCGGCGGTAGGAACCAAAGTGATAGTAGTAGATTGATCCGTAAGATTAGCGGGAAAAGGCGCGAGCATTGACTTCGCGCCTTTTTTGATCTACTATCTGCGACAGCTATGTTAGCTATTAAACTAAAAAGCGTAGGGAAGATTCATCAACGATCCTTCAGGGTTGTTATTCAGGAGAAGCACTCTAAGTTGGCCGGCAAATCCATGGAAGATTTGGGTTGGTATAATCCACATACCAATAAATTTGAGATAAAGAGTGATCGGGTGGCGTATTGGTTAAGCGTTGGCGCGCAACCGACGAAAACAGCCGGGGATGTCATCAAAAAAGCAAAGATTGATACAAAAGGTCGAAAGTAAACCCGTTCTTAAATACAGAAATACAAGATAAACATGGAATTTGCTGATCAGAAGTTTGTAGAATTTTTGGTTCGAGCCATCGTCGATCATCCTGAAGACGTAAAGGTTGAAAGGAAGGTTGATGAAATGGGTGTATTACTTCTTCTCAAAGTGAACCCGCAAGACATGGGGCAGATTATTGGGAGAGATGGTAACACCGCGAAGGCTATACGGGCTCTCTTGAGAATTGTAGGCATCAAAAATAATGCGAGAGTTAATCTCAAGATAGAAGAACCAGAAGGAGGCGCTAGAACAGAAAGTAGTGTTACTAGTACAGTAGACAAGGTAATTGAAGATATAAAAGATTTGTAAACGAGAGGGAACTAGTGAGCATCGCCCCCACTTCTTAAAAGCGGGGGCTTTGTATATTATATTTTTATATATGTGCCTATAATTTAATTGAGTTATGAAGAAATTTGATATCATTACTTTATTTCCTGAAATGTTTACCCCTTATTTAAGTAGTTCTATTTTGGGAAGAGCAGTGAATAAAAAGCTGGTTAAATTTACCGTCCACAATCTTAGAGACTTCTCGGAGGATAAAAAACATGGCAAGGTTGATGACCGTGTGTATGGCGGCGGCCCGGGGATGGTAATAAAAATAGCTCCGATTGTAAAAGCGGTCGAGTATATAAAAAGAAAAAACAGGAAACCTAAAACTAAAATAGTTCTATTTTCACCAGCCGGTAAACAATTCGATGATAGAATCGCTAGAGCTTGGCACAAAACATATAACCATTTCATTTTCATATGTGGTCACTACGAAGGCATAGATGAGCGGGTAAAGAAGATCTTAGGGCCAGAAGAAATATCTGTGGGTCCTTACGTTCTAAGCGGCGGAGAGCTCCCGGCTATGGTAGTTGCAGATGCCGTGAGTCGAAAGATTAAGGGCGTTTTGGGTAAAGAGGGATCGCTTGAGGAAAGACGTTTAGGAATAGGAATTCCAGTTTATACGAGGCCGGAATCATTTTTGTATAAAAGAAAAAAGTATTTAGTGCCCAAGTTACTTTTAAAAGGTAATCACGCGGCAATCCAAGGGTGGAGACTTGAACATAAGAAGGTTTAGTTATATAGTGTTTCCTATGTAGTTGGGAATCAATAATCCCGCTATATTATGTTTAGTATGAAAGATACGATAATTGAAAATTTGGTTGATGAAGCAGTACCCGCTTCGGAATTTACACCAGAGGAAGAGGTCACATTAAGGCTGATGATGGAAGCAGGTTTATTTTATGGACTTAGTCGGTCTAAGGCTAACCCCAAAATGAAGCCATATGTATCTTCTGCCAAGTCAGGTATTCAAATCATAAATCTAGTTCAAACTTTAAAGTCTATAAAAAACGCCGCGAGTATTTTAAAAGAAAAAGTTAAGGCTGGGGGTTTGCCAATGGTTGTTGGCACTACACCGGCCGTAAAGGCAGTAGCGAGAGACCTAGGAGTTAAGTTCAATATTCCTTACGCTACCGAACGTTGGTTAGGCGGCACTTTAACTAATTTCAAAACCATCTCCGCGAGAGTCCAGTATCTTAAGAAACTGAGATTGGATAAAGAAACAGGCAAATTGGAAAAGTATACTAAGAAAGAAAAATTGAATATAGAACGGGAGATGAATAAGTTAGAAAGACTTTTTTCTGGTTTAGAGACAATGGATAAGTTGCCCGAGATAATCATTATTTTCGATCTTAAAAGTCACGATCTTGCCGCGAGAGAAGCTTCACGCATGAACATAACGAGTATTGCCGTTGCTAACACTAATGCCGATCCGGAAGATACCAACTATCCGATAGTTTCCAATGATAGAAATCCAAAAAGTATCGAGTTCATTGCTTCATATCTGGGTCAAGCCATAGAAGATGGAAGGAGAGAAGCCGCCGAAGCCTCTAAAATGGATTTAGCAGATTTACCACAAGAAGCAGTTTTTTAAAAAACAGATGTTCAAAACTAGTGACGTCCAAAAGTTGAGAGAGGTAACTGGGGCCGGAGTTATGGAGTGTAAACGGGCGCTTGTTGATGCGGATGGAGATTTTGATAAAGCATCTTCTTTAATAAGGGAAAGGGGACTAGTGAAGGCCGAAAGCAGAAAGGAGAGAGTTGCCCATTCCGGTATCATTAAGTCTTATGTTCACAACGACAGGGTAGGAGCGCTTCTCGAGATTCGTTCCGAAACTGATTTCGTGGCGCGTTCCGAACCCTTTAGACAATTGGCTCATAATTTAGCTATGCAGATAGTTGCTACAAATCCGGATAGCGTGGATTCTCTTTTAGCGCAGAACTACATTAAAGATGAGAGCAAGACAATTGAAGAGATTATTAAAGGAGTGATCGCGCTCGTAGGAGAGAACATTAAAGTTGAAAGATTTATAAGATACGATACATAAATATGATGATATATGATCTCTTTATTCAAATTACTTTAATGTCTTCTTTGGGCACTATAGTTTATTTAGTAGCTATAACCATGCCTCGGGTTTCTGACACAGAAGAGGTGAGTGTTTCCAGTAATAATTACCTTAGAAGACGTTTAGGGGCTATCATTCCTTTAGAGGCCGTAGATATAAAGTTGAATGCTTTCAAAGATAAAACGCTTAGACGTCTTAAGGTTTTTGTAATGAGAGCAGATAACTTTATAAGCAAGCGGTTGAATAATGGCGGGGACAAGATATAATGGTTGTCGGAAATCAATACGAAGTTCAGGGGGGATGCGCAGGTGGCAGAGTGGTCAATTGCATCAGACTGTAAATCTGACGCCCTACGGGCTACGGAGGTTCGAATCCTCCCCTGCGCACCAGTCTGCCACCTTAGCTCAGTTGGTAGAGCAACACTTTTGTAAAGTGAAGGTCCGCGGTTCGAATCCGCGAGGTGGCTCCTGTCTACCGTGAGACAGGCGCCCAAGTAGCTCAGTGGCAGAGCAACTCCATGGTAAGGAGTAGGTCGGAGGTTCAATCCCTCTCTTGGGCTCCAGCAAAAATATAATAAAAATATGGCACAATCAAAAATTTCAGATAATTTAATAAGATTAAAATGTTCCGCCTGCAGTCGGGTAAATTACTATACCCGGAAAAACAAGAAGCAGGTGGAGCGGAAGTTGGAATATAAGAAGCATTGTTCTTGGTGCCGGAAGCACACTCCGCACAAAGAGGTAAAGCTTAGGTAATTGATTGACTATTCTAACCCAATTTACTATACTAAACCCAATGAAATTAACACCAGGTAACTAAAAATATATAAGCATTATTAATCAAATCCATAGACAGCGGGCAAACCGTAAGCCCCGCCTAGGATAAGACCACTTAAGGACTTATTCGTCTGCGGAAAGAACCGCAGATTTTATTTAAGTAAACAAGGTTAAACAAAATGGCAAAAACAAAAGATCAAAAATCCAATATATTAACTAAGGGCAGAGAGGAGTTGAAAGATTCCACCAACTTAATTTTTGCGGATTTCGGTGGAACAACCGCGCAAGATTTGCGCAATTTGAGATTGACACTGAAGGATGCCGGAGCCAAATTTCAGGTTATAAAAAAGAGATTCTTAAGGATTCTCTTAAAGGAAAGGGACATAGAATTCGATCCTAAGGAGTTCGAAATGCAACTGGGAACCGTCTTTGCGAAAAGGGACATTTTCGAAGCTGCTGGGTCAATATATAAGTTCGCTAAGGATAAAGAGAATTTTAAAATACTTGGCGGCCTTGATTTGAATAACGCCGAAAAAATGGACGCAGATTTTATTAAAAGGATTGGACAATTGCCATCTAGGGAAATTTTACTGGGTCAAGTTCTTGGAACGATAGTCGCGCCCCTAAGGGCGCTTATGTGGATTCTTCAAGAAAGGTCGAAAAAATTGAATGGTTAGAATGAATAAAGACGAAGTAATTTCCCAAATTGAAAAAATGACGGTTCTCGAGCTCGCCGACTTAGTTAAGGCTATGGAAGAGAAGTTCGGAATAAGCGCTGCCGCGCCGGTAGCCTCTAGTGCGGGTACGGTGGGAGCAGGTACCGAAGAGGTCAAAGATACCTTCGCCGTTATCTTAAAAGGGTTCGGTGAACAAAAAATAAACGTTATCAAAGTTGTAAGAGAGGCGACTGGTCTTGGGCTTAAAGAATCCAAAGACTTGGTAGAAGCCGCGCCTTCGACTGTGAAAGATGGTTTGAAGAAGCCTGAAGCTGAAGAACTTAAGAAGAAGCTTGAAGAAGCTGGTGGCACGGTCGAATTGCAATAAAGTGTTTTTGTCAACAAAAGGTGTTCTTTGAAAAGGGCGCCTTTTTGTTTTATGTTTAATATAAGTTGGCCTGCCTCCGCTTCTACATGAAGCGAGCCGGTAGATAGGCGTCCTTAGCTCAGTGGCAGAGCGCTGCATTCACATTGCAGAGGCCGCAGGCTCGATCCCTGCAGGACGCACTGGGTATTGAGACTCTTCGTGGTATTATTAACACGTTACCTATTATATTTAGACTTGATAAGTATTGGTCTATCAAACATGACCGAAAGACATCTAAAAATATACCACACCAAACGTCACCTGGCCCTTGTAATGCTCTTCATTATTGTTCCTTTCATCTTCTTCTTACTATTTTCTCGATTCGCTCAAATTTCAATAATAAAACTATTAGGAGATCTCGCTTCCTCGTTTTATAGAATCATTGCGGCCTACTTAATTGCTGTCATTCTTGGTTGGATTTTAGCGGTTTCTTTCTATCGAGGTGAAAAAGCGATAGTGAGCCTTCCAATATTTGATGTGCTTCAAAGTTTTCCTACTTTTGCCGCTTTACCGCTAGTAACTCTTTTTTGGGGGGTATCGAACTTCACGGTAATTTTCTTTTTAGTTGGCACTATGATCTGGCCGATTTTTTTCTCAACTATTAGTTCGCTCAAGCTTATCAGGCGTGATTGGCAAGAAGCTACGGAAATATTTGACCTTCGTGGCTTATCTTATCTCCGTTATTTTCTTATTCCGGTTAGTTTGCCCGGGGTTATTACAGGTTCTATCGTTGGTCTTGGAGAAGGATGGGAAGCAGTGGTTGCAACAGAGATAATCATAGGTATACCAGTTGGTCTTGGAGAATTTTTTAAGTCTTTTGCTCACAATCCCGTGATAACCGCTTTCGGGATACTCGGTTTTTTGATTCTCATTTTCACTATTAATAAACTTATATGGCTACAACTGCTTGATTGGAGTCATCTTAAGATGGAAGATTAATTTAAATGAAGTCAATTATCACTCTCAACAATGTAACAAAATTTTTTGAAGATGGGTTATCTAAGCGTTTTGTCGCGCTTTCGGACATTAATCTTGAAATTCAATCAGGTGAATTGTTGGTGATTCTTGGACCTTCCGGATCTGGTAAATCAACGCTTCTTCGGATTATGGCGGGACTAGAGAGATCGTTCGGAGGAGAGCGAATGCTTGGGATAAGTGTTGAACCAAGCAATTTTGGCTTTGTTTTTCAGCAGTTCGCTCTTTTACCTTGGTTAACAGTGTTTGAAAATGTGGCGCTCGGGCTTATGGCGAAAGGAATGCCACCTCATGAACAGAAACTGATTGTCTTAAAAGAGTTAGAACAGTTTGGGCTCAAAGATTCGATACATATGTATCCAAGAGAGTTATCTGGAGGTATGCGCCAACGGGTCGGTTTTGCGAGGGCCCTGGCTATAAATCCTACAATAATCTTTATGGACGAACCGTTTTCAGAGCTCGATTCATTTACCGCTGAGTCGCTTCGCAAAGAACTCCTAAAAATTTGGCGCGAAAGAAAGTTAACTGTGGTGATGGTAACTCATCTTATTGAAGAAGCACTAGAACTTGCGGATCGTATTGCTATTCTTACTCCTAGACCTGGTAAGATAGAAAAAGTGGTGATTAATAAACTAGATCGACCCAGGAATAAACGTTCGCCTGATTTTTTTCAATTAGAAGATGAGTTGTATGAATTGATCAAACCTTAATATGTCCTCTTTATTTTTACATTATTTTACTATTTCGGCTCCACTTGGCTATTTACTGGTTTTTATTGGGCTCCTCTTTGAGGGAGAAATAGTTCTTTTTACGGCTGCTTTTCTCATTCACCAAGGAGTATTCGATCTTGGAGATATGCTTCTTGTTGTTATTTCAGCGGTGCTTCTAGGAGACACAATGTGGTATTTTGGAGGAAGCTATCTACATATTAACTTCCCTTTCCTGAATCACTGGCTTGAGAAACTTGGTAAGCCGTTTGATGATCATTTAAAACTGCATTCCTTACGCACTATTTTCGTTTCCAAGTTCATCTATGGATTTCACCGGCCTATATTGTTGCGATCTGGCCAACTTCAGATACCATTCAAAGAATTCTTCAAGGCGGATCTTATCGCTTCATTTTTTTGGATTAGCATTATAGGCGGATTAGGTTATGGAACGAGCACATTATTCATATTCTTTAAACATTATTTCAGAGTTGCCGAAGTAGCTCTATTACTCGGGTCAATTATCTTTTTCTACCTATTACATCTTGTAAGCAACCGTTCTAAAAAAATACTCTGAATTTAAATAATCATGCTTAAAATTCTCTTTTATATTTTTCTCTTGGCAGTAGGGTTTAGCGTTGTTTGGAACTACCTTCCTTTAAATATTAAGGACGAAGTGACTAGTCTAGGGAGTTATGTCTCACAAGATAATAAAAATTCAATTAAAGAGTTGCCCGGTGCTGTTTTAAAGAAAGGTGTTGATTTGGTTATGCCGGAAAATCCTCGCGATAGGAGAACTTTTCTTATTGAAAGACTCACAGAAAACATACAGGACATAGACTCTCAATTTTCAGATTCAGATTCAGGTTCAGGAGTTAGCGGTAAACTTGGCGCCTCTTCGTCAAATTCTTCAAAGGTGCTTAAGACTAAAGAGATCCTTGTGTCATCAAAGGAGCTCTTAAAAGAGCTCGAGCGTGCCAATACAGAACAATCAATCACGGAAAAAATAACAGCGAAAACACTCGAGATTATTACTCCTTCCAAAGTCTCTCCAGAAGCTTGTAAGGTGCAGTAAGTTTAAAAAAATCTCCGGTGTGGGGAAAGCCTCAAAAAGTCTTAAATCGTCAATCAGTGGATAAACTGTGCATAATTTTAGTGCCATAAAGTAAGCAAGTCCTTATGAATAAAAGGTTTTTCGCTCTACGGCGGCATATTTTTTGTTTTTGACTTTTTAATCTGGGAGCATTAAACTGAAACAAGTGTGGGGAATTGTGGATAAATATGTGGATAAGTACCCATTTCTGTGGATAACATAAAGATTAGCTATGTTTATAGGAGAATTTAGGCATAATATTGATTCCAAAGGCAGAATAGCGATTCCAGCCAAATTCAGGCCGAAACTCTCGGGCGGTGCCATCATCACAAGAGGTTTAGACCACTGTTTATTCGTATTCACCAATAAAGATTGGGAGATATTAGCCCAGAAACTTATTAATCTCCCTCTAGCTCAAGCCAATTCGAGGGCTTTTGTAAGGCTTATGCTCTCTGGCGCATCGGATGTGGGTCTAGATATGCAAGGAAGAATTCTTATGCCTGATTATTTAAGGAAATATGCCTGTCTAGACAAAGAAGCCGTGGTGGCCGGAGTTTATAACAGAATGGAGGTGTGGGATATGAAGAGTTGGAACGATTATAAAGCGAAGACCGAAAGTCAGTCTGAAGAAATTGCCGAAAAGCTAAGCGAATTGGGGATTTGATGGTGCATGTTCCAGTTCTTTTAAATAAGGTTTTAGAAATATTCTCTCCGTTATCGGATAAATTTATTATCGATGGGACGGTAGACGGCGGAGGACACGCTGTAGAAATCGTTAAACGATTGGAACCTAATGGAATATTTTTAGGAATAGATTGGGACAAGAGTATGATTACCGGCTCGAAGTCACGGATTGGCCAGACGCCAAAAGTAAAAGTTCATCTCATCGAGGGGAATTATGCTGACTTGCCAGCAATTCTAAAAAATAAAAAACAGGGCAAAGCAGATGGACTGCTTTTAGACCTAGGATTATCTTCGGAACAATTAGAAAGTTCTGGCAAGGGATTCAGTTTTATGAAGGATGAGCCACTAATAATGCGTTACGCACAAGAAGGTCCTACAGCCGCCGAGATAATAAATGGACAAAATGAGAAAGAGTTAGTGGATATATTTTTTCGATACGGGGAAGAAAGATATGCGAGAAGTATTGGAAAGAGGATAGTTGAAATAAGGAGAAGAAAGAGGATTATTACGACCTTTGATCTCGTGGAAGCCATAAGGGGTGCGGTGCCGAAATCCTATGAGCGCGGCAGGATACACCCGGCAACAAGAATTTTTCAAGCGTTACGCATTTATATAAATAACGAACTGGGCAACCTGGAGTCTGTTTTGAAAAGTTTACCCAATATTCTAAAACCAGGCGGAGTAATAGTTATAATCTCGTTTCATTCTTTAGAAGATCGGATGATTAAAAACTACTTTCGAGATATGGGGAAACAAGGATTGATTCAAATTATTACGAAAAAGCCAATAGTTGCCGAAAGGGAAGAAATACTGGTTAATCCTCGTAGTCGTTCCGCTAAACTCCGCGCTGCTCTCATCCACGGCTGAATGCTGAATACTACATACTTTTCAAAATACTAAATACTTTTTTAAAATGACAGTAATACAACCAAGCAAAAATCAAAGTTTCATTCACTTAATATTTATATTCGGCGGCCTTTTAATATCCGCGGCCGGACTATATGTATTTATATATTCTAAGACGGTGAACCTAACTTACAACATGGCAAAGATAGAAGTGGAAGTTCAGGAATTAAGGGTACAGAATGCCGAACTCAAGAATGGATTTTACTCTGTAATAGATTCAAAGAAATTAGAAGATCTAGCGCAAGAAAAAGGGCTAATCATAGACAGAAATCCGCAATGGGAGTTCGCATCACATTTCTAATAGCTATTTTCAGCCTTCTTTATTCAGCTTTAGTTTACCAGCTTTATTCTCTTCAGATAGAGAAAGGCGAACAATACAAGGCCAAAGCTTTTGCTAGTCATCTTCAAACAGGCATATTGGATCCCGTAAGAGGCAGTATTTATTTTAGAGATAAAGACGGATCTCTTGTACCAGTGGCGATTAACAAAGAATACCCAATGGTTTATGCGAATCCGGTCAAAATCAAAGATGTCGAGGGCACAGCCCAAATACTTAGTGAAATTAGTCTTAGAGGCAAGGAAGAGCTCATCGGGATCTTAAGTAAGAAAAATGATCCTTTCGAGTCTATTATAAAGAGAGCGACTGATAACCAAGTTCAAGAAATTTCAAAATACAAATCTAGTAACGACGATTTTAAAGAAGGCGTTAATGTTAAGTATGACCGTTCCAGATTTTATCCGTTAGGTAGTCTCGCCTCTCATCTTTTAGGTTTTGTCTCTGCTGACGAAAAAATAAGCGGTGCCTCTGGTGTCGAACTTTACTATGGAGATGAGTTAAAAGGCACCTCTGGAGAATCTAACGGTGATAAGATAACCCGTTCTTCAGAGGACGGTAAGAATCTTAAATTAACCATTGATTTAAAGATTCAAAAGGAGGCGGAAAAGATTCTAGGTACGCTCGTTACTAAATATAAAGCCCAAGGAGGAACGGTTATAGTTGAAGATCCAAAGACTGGAAAAATTTTGGCGATGGGGAGTACCCCAACATTTGACCCCAATTCTTATAATGAGTTTGAGATAGGAATATTTTTGAATCCTGCTCTTGAAGCTGTGTATGAACCTGGTTCGATTTTTAAGATGATCACTATGGCATCTGCACTGGATGCGGGAAAGATCACTCCTGATACTACTTATGTAGACGTGGGTTACCTGACTTTAAACGGGAAGACTATCAGGAACTGGGATCTTAAAGCTCATGGCAAGATTAGTATGACTCAAGTAATCGAAGGTTCGATCAATACCGGCGCGGCTTTTGCCGAAAGCACTCTAGGCCACGATCTTTTTTATAACTATCTCGTTAATTTTGGATTCAAAGATAAAACAATAGATATCGCTGCCCTTCCAAATCTTTATGATACCCAATTTTCTGGCAAGAATTTATTAATATTAAAAGGGATTCAAAACTACAACCGTGATTATGTTTGGAGTTGAAATGAACTACAAAACAATTCT
>CAZFGN010000001.1:0-19746 GCA_964518695.1 uncultured Candidatus Saccharibacteria bacterium | reverse complement strand
TGACTTACCTGGAGAAGTTTCGGGAAGCTTAAAACCACTTGAGGTTGAGAAAAGAGACATAAACTTTGCTACCGCTTCTTTTGGGCAAGGCATATCGGTGACCCCAATCAATCTTTTAAGAGCAATGTCGACTATTGCTAATAAAGGCGTTATGATGAAGCCTTACTTGAATGCCGAAAAAGATCCGGAGGTTGTTCGCAGAGTTATTAGCGAAGAGGCCTCGAGAAAAGCAGTTGGCATGATGGTAAGTGCTGTAGATAAAGCAGAAATTGCCAGGATCAAAAGCTACAACGTTGCTGGGAAAACTGGCACGGCTCAAATTCCAGATTTCAAAAAGGGCGGTTATACCCACGAGGTCATAAATACTTATGTTGGTTTTTCTCCAGCTTACGATCCGAAATTTGTTATTCTGATTAAGCTCGATAAGCCGGAGGGAGCGCCGCTCGCAGGGCTCACGGTTGTACCGGCATTCCGCGATTTAGCCCAGTTTATCCTGAATTACTATAATGTGCCTCCTGATAATTTACCCCGTTAGGGATGATTAATTATGAAAGATTATTTCTTAAAAAAACTGCAGCGAATCTTGAAGATTCTGGCTAAGCTCACGATCAGAAAGTACAAGCCGTTCATTATTGGGGTCACCGGAAGTGTCGGCAAAACTTCTGCTAAATCAGCTATTTATACTGTTCTGAAATTCAAATTCAGAGTTAGAATGGCAGGTGGCAATCTGAATAATGAATTGGGTGTGCCTTTAGCCATTTTGGGTGATTACAAATCGTCTCACGGGGCAATGTTCTGGTTCAGGGTTTTATTTGCTGGAATATGGCAAATTATATGGACAAGGTCTTATCCTGAAATTCTAGTACTTGAATATGCCGCCGATAGACCTGGTGACATAGATTATCTTCTTTCTATTGCTAAGCCGGATGTTGCTGTAGTGACTGGGGTTGGTCGTATCCCAGTGCACGTTGAATTCTACAGCGATCCCGAGGCAGTGGCTAAAGAGAAATCTAAACTTATTCGGGCGCTGCGTTTAGGTCAGTTCGCGATATTAAATTTCGACGATCCTTTTACTTTAGAAATGAAAGATCTTTTTAAGGGCAAAACCACCACTTATGGCTTTGGAGAAGGGGCAGATTTGAAGATTGCGAGTTTCGTAAACAGAAGTGATGAATTTGGTAAACCACTAGGTGTATCTTTCAAGTTAGAAACCGAAGATAATTTTGTGCCGGTAAGAATTGATGAAATCTTTGGAGCTTCTGAAGGCTTCGCCGCCGCGGCTGCGGCTGCGGTTGGTTTGATTAAGGGTATGAATTTGGTTAATATTTCTGAAGCACTTCTACAATACAGAGGCGAGCCTGGGAGATGCCGCCTTATAGAAGGAATTAAGAACAGTTATATACTTGATGATACTTACAATTCCTCACCGCTCGCAATGGAGGGCGCTTTAGGCATAATCAAAGACTTATCTGCCCCAAGGAAGATCGCGGTCATCGGTGATATGGCGGAGCTGGGTAAATACACTATTTATGCGCATGAAGAAATCGGTCGTAAAATGATAGGTGTTGCTTGCATACTAGTAACAGTGGGAGCTAAAGCTCGTTTTATAGCTGAAGGAGCAAGAAAAGCAGGTTTTCCGCCAAAAGATATCTATAGTTTCAGTGATGTAAAAGAAGCCGGACAAAGAATTCAAAAAATAATAGAAAACCGCGATCTAATATTAGTCAAGGGATCACAATCCATGAGGATGGAAAAAATTGTCTTGGAAATTATGGCGAAACCGGAGCTTGCCAAAGAGCTGCTGGTGAGACAATATGGCAAGTGGCTAACAGGCTAATTCCGGCCCCATCGTCTAGCGGCTAGGACGTGGCCTTCTCAAGGCCAAAACAGGGGTTCGATTCCCCTTGGGGCTACTATGATTAAAAACTGGATAATCGTTTCTCTTTTTGGATTGAGTCTAGCCTTTTTATTAATAGCTTCCGTTATAATCTCGGCTGGGCTTTATAACATCGAAGGACCTTTTATTCTCCATTTTAATAACCTTGGCCAAGTCGATTTTATAGGCGAGGCAAGCAATGCTTTCAATACCATTATTATTGGTATCGTAGTTGTTGCCATCAATTTTGTACTTGCCTACCGTTTGTACGGCAAGGAAATGATTCTATCATATATCTTCTCTGGCATTTCTCTCATTTTGGCTATTTTAGTCCTTGGCGCTTCTTACTTGATTTCATCGCTCAATTAACTTATTATAGATTCCGATGTTTGCTGTAATAGAAACTGGCGGGAAACAATATAAAGTATCTGTTGGCGATAAAATTAAAGTTGAAAAACTGGAAGTCGTTCCCGGAAATAGTTTTGCTTTCGATAAAATTCTCCTTATAAGCGATGAGACAAGTTTTAAGCTCGGTCGCCCGTATCTTATGGGTGCTAAAGTTGAGGCTAAGATTATAAGACAAGCCCGCGATCGCAAGAAGATAGTTTTCAAATATCACGCTAAAGCGAGATACCGCAAGAAAAAAGGTCATCGTCAAGGTTTCACTGAAGCGGAAATAATAAAAATAAGCGGCTAAATTTTCAGCCGCTTATTGATTTTCTCCTATTAAATTTTCTTTAATAAATTCCAACCACTATACTATAACACCGATCGGTGTTATAGTATACTAGCTTGTTGATAGTAATCCTGTGCTATAATTTTGTGTGATGCTTCTATACAATACTCTTCACCGCAGAAAAGAAGTTTTTAAACCCCTCCATAAAGGACAGGTTGGTCTGTATACCTGCGGACCGACTGTTTATAATTATGCCCATATCGGAAACCTACGGACGTATATATTTGAAGACATCTTACGCCGGACGCTTGAATACGATGGGCGCAGAGTGCGTCAAGTAATGAACATTACTGATGTTGGACATCTTACTTCTGATGCCGATGCGGGCGAAGATAAATTAGAGAGCGTTGCTCGGAAAGGTAAAAAATCCGTTTGGGACATCGCTAAATTTTATACAGAGGCTTTTTCGGCTGATATCAAAAGATTGAATATTAAAAAGCCAAATATTCTCTCTCCCGCGACTAAAAATATAAGAGAACAGATTGTGCTTATTCAAAGGCTTTTTAAAAAGGGCTACGCTTACGAAACTGCGCAAGCGATTTATTTTGACGTCTCGAAATTTAAGAATTATACGGAGTTGTCGCGCCAGAAGTTAGGTGAAAAAATTATCGGAGCGCGCGACGAAGTTGTGGTGGACCCGGAAAAAAGAAATCCGCATGATTTCGCGCTTTGGTTCAAGCTCGTCGGACGATTTGAAAACCATATCATGCGCTGGAAATCTCCTTGGGGTTACGGTTTTCCTGGATGGCATATAGAATGTTCCGCGATTTCGACAAAATATCTGGGGCAGCCATTTGATATTCATACCGGAGGTGTTGACCATATTAACGTTCACCATACTAACGAAATTGCACAATCCGAGGGCGCTTATGGAAAGTCTCTCGCTCGGTTCTGGATGCACGGTGAGTTCTTGTTGATTAACGAAGCTAAAATGGCGAAATCCACGGGGAATTTTTACACCCTTGCGACGCTAATCGAGAAAAACTTCGATCCATTAGCCTTTCGCTACCTTGTTTTAGGAACCCACTATCGTAAAAAACTCAACTTCACTTGGGATAGTCTTAGATCAGCCCAAACCGCTTTAGAAAATTCTCATAAAATTATCGCGGGTTTTAGCTACCATGCGGGTTACAAGTTCGATAAGGATATGCTAAAGAGACGCAATCTGTACGAATTAAAATTTAAAGAGGCCATCAACAATGATTTAAATACACCGAAGGCCTTGAAGGTTTTATGGGATGCCTTAAAAGACAGTGTTTTAGATCCTGCTTTAAAGAAAAAGCTTGTTTTGGGATTCGACCAAGTCTTGGGCTTGGGATTTAAGAAAACCAAGTCAGTTGGTATTACCGTGCCTCAAAATGTGGTGAAATTAGTGGAATCTAGAGAGAAGCTAAGATCTCTTCAACAGTTTATTCAGGCGGACGCTTTGAGAAAAAAGATAGAAAGCTTAGGATATAGAATAGAGGATGCCGAAGGGGGGCCGCGCGTTTCAAATGCCTAAGAATAAAGACATAAAACTTCCACCGCAGGACTTGGATGCCGAGCAGTCAGTGCTTGGCGCTCTGATGATAGACAAAGACGCCATTTTCTCTGTGGTGGATATTTTAAACCCCAGCGATTTTTATAAGAAAGCGCATAGCCTGATATATGAAACCATTTTCAAGCTTTGGGAGAAACATGAGCCAATTGATATTTTAACTGTCACCGCGGATTTGAGAAAAAACGAGACTCTAAAAGAAATTGGCGGGTCTGCTTATCTTACGGAACTCGTGAACTCCGTCCCTACCGCTTCCCATGTACTTAATTACGGAAAGATAGTCAAAGAAAAAAGGATTTTAAGAGAGTTAATTAATGCTTCCGCAGAGATTAGTGAAAATGCTTTTCATCCTGAAAACGAGTTGGAGGACATCCTCGATTCAGTTGAACAAAGGATATTTTCTATTTCCCAACAAGGCATTCATAAGAATTTTGTTTCTATTAAAGAGGAACTCAAAGGAGCTTATGAACGAATTGAAAAGTTACATCACGGTGATGATGGTAGATTAAGAGGTGTACCTACTGGTTTTACTCAATTGGACAGTATATTATCGGGTCTTCAAAAATCAGATTTAATTATAGTTGGCGCTAGGCCATCTTACGGAAAGACCGCTTTCGTGATGGATATCGCTAGGAACGCTGCTGTAAAGTATGGCCAAAGCGTAGGAGTTTTTTCCCTGGAAATGAGTCGGGAACAAGTCATTGACAGATTCATTGCCGCTGAAGCTCAAGTCGATCTTTGGAAATTGCGTACTGGTAGACTAAAAGATGAATTAGAGTTTGAAATGATGCAGGCGGCCCTAGATAAGTTATCGAACGCCCCTTTGTTTATTGACGATACGCCTTCTCCTAATGTTGTTCAGATGCGTTCTATGGCGAGACGTTTGCAGGCAGAGAATAAGTCTTTAGGTTTGTTGATTATAGACTACCTTCAACTGATTCAACCGAGAACCAATTATGAGTCTGTGGTTCAACAAGTCACGGAAATTTCTAGGGGTCTGAAGGGTCTGGCGAGAGAACTTAACGTGCCGGTAATCGCCGTGTCCCAACTTTCAAGGGCCGTTGATCAGCGTGAGATAAAAATGCCGAGGCTCTCAGATCTTAGGGAGTCCGGTTCTATTGAACAAGATGCCGACGTGGTGCTTTTCCTCTATCCTAAAGATGTCGGACGAAACGACGTTTCTACTGAAGACCAAAATGTTGTTGACATATTGGTAGCTAAACACCGCAATGGTCCAACGGGATCCGTAAGTTTATTTTTTGATAAACAGAAAGTTAGTTTTTTTAATCTAGACAAGCGAGATGAAAACTCCGGAAGCCATTAAAAAATTTGTTGACATTTTTTCTGAACTCCCAGGCATAGGGCCGCGTCAAGCTATACGATTGGCTTTTTATTTTATTCGTGAAGGAGTAGCTTTTGAAACCGAAGCCGCTAGGGCCTTGGCAGAATTGAGAGGAATTAAAATTTGCAAACAGTGTTTTTATATTCATGAAAACGTAAATGGGCTCTGTAATATTTGTGGTGATACCAAGAGAAACGAGAAATTAATAGCCGTAGTGGAAAAAGAAACCGATCTCTTATCTATCGAAAACACCGGCAAGTTTGCCGGTCGTTACCTGATCTTAGGTGATCTACACAAAAATGGTATTTTGGAATCCGACCAAAAGTTGAGGATCCAAAGTTTAAAAAATTGGATCGAAAAAAAACTAAGTGGTAAGGCAGAGGAAATTATTATAGCCATAAATCCAACTACCTATGGTGATTTGAATGCCTCTATCATTGGAAAAGAACTTCAAAGATTCACCAACAAAATTTCTCGTTTAGGTAGAGGCATACCAACCGGAGGTGAAATCGAGTTCGCCGACGCGGAAACGTTGACTAACGCCTTAGAAAGGCGGAATTAGCACTATCTCCTTAAAAACGCGGTGTTTTCATTTTAATAACTTGGAACCATTTACGAGGGCTTGACAATATAGCTTATCTCAATTAAATTTTGAACGAATTTACTAACTATTTTATGAGTGACGAAGAAAAAAAAGAAGAGGAAATTAAAGAACCGGAGTTGCTTGAGGGAGTGGATGAAGCCAAGATTTTGAAAGAAGAACTCGAAAAGGTTTCTAAAGAAAAAGATGAATATTTGGACGGCTGGCGTCGAAGTAAGGCTGATTTAATAAACTATAAAAAAGAAGAATTAAAGAGACTGGAAGAAGTAGCTAAGTTTGGCAATGACGATGTTATAAAGGAGCTTGTTTCCGTTCTTGATAGCATTGATTTAGGTATGATAGCTCTGGAAAAGATTGGTCCGGTTGAAAAAGGGTTCTATATGATAAAAAGCCAGCTTGAAGATATACTGAAACGTCGGGGTTTAGTAAGAATAAAGGTTGCGGTTAATGATAAGTTTGATCCGTTGCATCACGAAGCTGTCGCCTCAATAGAGGGAGTAGGCGTTTCGGGAAGCGTTGCCGAAGAGGTTGAGACTGGGTATATGATGTATGATAAAGTTTTAAGGCCGGTAAGAGTAAAATTGTTTAAGTAAGAAATGAGCAAAATATTAGGGATTGATTTAGGGACAACGAATTCTGCGATAGCTGTGGTTACGGGGGGTGAGCCGGTAATTTTGGAGAATGCCGAAGGCGGAAGGACTACTCCATCAATTGTTGGTATCTCCAGGTCAAATGAGAGATTAGTTGGCCTTCTAGCGAAAAGGCAAGCTATTACTAATCCTCAAAACACCATCTTCTCGGTAAAGCGGCTCATTGGCAGAAAATTTTCTGACGGAGATGTGGAGCGTGATAAAAAGACTCTTCCTTATGAATTAAAGGAAGGTACGGATGGCGGCGTGGAAATCAAAATAGGAGATAGGTGGTATAAACCTGAAGAGGTTTCAGCAATGGTCTTGGCAAAGCTAAAAGCTGATGCCGAGGCTAAACTTGGGGAAAAGATAGACGAGGTTGTAATAACCGTGCCTGCCTATTTCGATGACTCTCAAAGACAGGCTACCAAAAATGCTGGTGAAATAGCAGGGTTCCAAGTTCGTAGAATATTAAACGAACCCACCGCGGCGGCTTTAGCTTATGGATTAAATAGACAGAAAGATGAGAAAATAGTTGTTTACGACTTTGGTGGTGGCACTTTTGATGTATCTGTTCTTGAGGTAGGGGATGACACAGTCGAGGTTAAGGCGACAGGCGGCGATACTCACTTGGGAGGAGACGATTTTGATAAGAGAATAACTGATTACATAGTAAACGAGTATAAAAAACAAGAGGGCATAGATATCTCCAAGGATCCTTTGGCATTGCAGAGATTGAAGGAAGCTGTTGAAAGAGCTAAGCACGAACTATCCGCCGCAATGGAGACAGAAATTAACCTGCCTTACATAAGTTCTGACGCTAACGGGCCGAAACATTTCTTGATGAAACTTACAAGAGCTAAACTTGAATCCCTGGTTCAAGATTACATTGATAAGTCCATTGAGCTAACTAGGGCTACTGTTAAGTCAGCTGGCTTTAAACTGGAAGAAGTTAACGAAATCCTTTTGGTTGGTGGGCAAACTAGAATGCCGGCAATGCAAGACGCGGTCAAGGCTCTTTTCGGTAAGGAACCGCACAGAGGCATAAATCCCGATGAAGTTGTAGCGCTAGGGGCTGCCGTTCAAGCAGGCATATTCCAAGGAGATGTTAAAGATGTATTACTCTTAGATGTAACCCCGCTTTCTTTGGGTATCGAGACTATGGGGGGGATCTTCACCAAACTCATAGAAAAAAATATGACTATCCCCACTGCCAAAAACCAGGTTTTTTCTACCGCGACTGATAATCAAACTTCTGTCGAGATTCATGTTTTGCAGGGCGAAAGAGAGATGGCTGGTGATAATAAGACTTTGGCCAGGTTCATGTTGGATGGTTTACCGCCCGCCCCCCGAGGTGTACCTCAAGTGGAAGTCACTTTTGATATTGACGCGAATGGTATTCTAAACGTTAAAGCTGCTGATAAAGCTACGGGTAAAAGTCAATCGGTTCGTATCGAAGCTACCACCTCCCTTTCTAAAGAAGAAGTAGAAAAACTTAGAATGGAAGCAGCCCAATACGCAGAAGAGGACAAAAAGAAAAAAGACTTAGTAGAAATTAAGAATAAGGCCGAAAATATCGTCTACACGGCGGAAAAAGCTTTAATTGAAGGGGGGGATAAAGTGCCTGCTGATATCAAAGAAAGCGTGAAAACTAAAATCGAGGCTGTAAAAGAAACTCTTAAAAAAGATGATAAAGATCTAACCGAAGCTGCCGTTAACGAACTCTCTTCAGAGCTTCAAAAAATAGGTGGTTCCCTCTATAATAAAGGGAATGAAGAATAATTCATCCCTAGAGAATTTCTCGGATGTTGTTGACGTTGATAGATCAATCTTAAAAATATCGATCGTAATCTTTGCTGGTGTTATCTTCGCGTTTTCCTCCGGTTATCTGGTGAGTACAAGTGAGCTTCTCTACGCTTCAATTTCAACGATTGTTTTTTTGATAATCTTTACGCTTCAGAATTTATTTATTAAATCTTTCGATAAGCTGTTTTTAGCTACGCTTCTTGAATCCCTCGCTCTCGCTCTACCTTTCTACCGCAACTTTTCCGGTTTATCTGTCATTGTTTTATCTGTTCTATTGATCCTGTTGTTCAAGGGAAGCTTTGATGTAAGGAAAGAACTCGAGTCGACCATTAAAGTTCGTTTCTTAAGGAGTTCTCACCTTTCGCTGAAAGCGGGTTTACCGGCGATCGTTTTATTTTTTGGCGCTATGCTTTTTCTTCAGGGTACTTTTCTTACGGAAAAAAATTTTAACGACTTACTTTTAAGTCCTTTAACGCCGCTCGTAAGAACATTGATTCCTGCGTTTTCTCCTTCTATAGCTACTGATAAATTCTTAAATAATATTGCTATTTCTAATTTGACCGAAGCCGACCTTAAAGATTTTAATGAGCTCACTCCGTCGGCCCAGAACCAATTAACTGCTGGAGCAGTAAGTCAACTTAAAGAAAAAATAGAAGAATATATAGATAGAGAGGTAGATCTTAAAAAATCAGTCTCCGCCAATATTTACGATATCTTAAATTATGGATATGCTGGACTTGCGGAGAATCGCCGCCTAATCGTAAGTATGGTTCTGGCACTTTCGCTTTATCTTTTCGTGAAGAGTCTAATACCATTTCTTTATCTACCTATTGCATTTTTATGTTTTATAGTTTATGAAATATTGTTGGCTTCTAATTTTTTCGTTGTCCAACTTGAATCTCGTAGCCGGGAGATACTAATATTAAAGTAAGTATGGAAAACTATTACAAACTTTTAGGTATTCTAAAAAACGCCACCCCCGAAGAGATCAAAAAAGCTTATCATAAGTTAGCTCACAAGTATCACCCTGACAAACTTGGAGGCAATGAGAAAAAGTTCAAAGAGATAAACGAAGCTTATCAGATTCTTTCTGATTCCAAAAAACGCGCCGAATACGATCGTTTCGGGAGAGTTTTTACTGACGGGAGTACAAGGGGGGCCTGGAATGGAGGAGCTGGTTTCGAGGGCGTAAATTGGGATGTCAATTTTGGCGGCTTTGAAAATATGGGAGACTTAGGCGATGTTTTTGATGCTTTTTTCGAAGGTTTGGGAGTTAAGCCAAAAAGGAAAGTTTATAAGAGAGGATCGGATCTAGAGATAACCGTAACGGTTACTTTAGAAGAAGCTAAACTTGGGAAGAAAGTCAATTTAGATTACGAAACGCATCTTATCTGCTCTTCTTGTGGAGGATTAGGGTTTGATCCGGAAGCTGGAGTTAAAAAGTGTGAGTACTGTAGCGGCAGAGGTGAGATAAGAGAATCACGTAATACTTTCTTCGGCAGTTTTATGCAAGTTGTCGTTTGTAAGCATTGTCGTGGTTTTGGAGAGATACCAAACAAGATCTGTGTGAAGTGTGAAGGAAGCGGCCGAGTCTATGGTTCGAGGAATACGGTTTTGGAGATTAGGCCTGGTATAGAAGAGGGTCAGATAATAAAAGTAAAAAGTATGGGTGAGGCAGGGGAAAAACAAGCTGAAACTGGGGATCTTTACGTTAGAGTTAAAGTTTTGCCTCATTCCAAATTTGAAAGAAGGGGGCAAGAACTTTATGCCTTTGTTACTATAAATATAATTGATCTCCTTTTGGGGAGAACTATCCAGGTTGATACTTTGGGCGGCGGCAAGGTGGAGGTTAAAATACCTCCGGGTCATCATTTAAGCGAAGAGATAAGAATTAAAGGAGAAGGAATGACAAAAAATAACAATTTGGTCGTAAAATTTGATGTTCGGACGCCAAAAGAGATAACTCCTGAAGTAAAATCGTTACTCGAAGAACTTGAAAAACTTACAAAGTGAGCGTAACCTTCGTGAGACGTAAGCTATGCGCGATATCCCCCCATAGCTTAATGGTAAAGCAGTTGCCTTTTAAGCAATTGACCTAGGTTCGATTCCTAGTGGGGGGACAAATTTATGAAAAGTTTTAGAAAAAATTTATTAGTCTTAGCATCTATTATCCTAATTTCTGTAGTGGCTGGTGTTTTTGTCTATAACAGTCGCGAACAGAATCTTAAAATTACAGGTGTCATACTTAGTCCTATTTCAAGAGTCTTCTCGTCTGATAAATGGATGCCCGTTGTAGAAAAAATCCTTGGCAAGTCTGGGCTTAGTAACGAATGGAGTTTAGGATTGGATTTGGTTGGTGGAACATCTTTAACTTACAAAGTTGATTTGAGCAAAATTAAACCTAGTGAGTACGAAGCCGTAATTGGTGGTTTAAGAGAAGTTATCGAAAAGAGGGTGAATCTCTATGGGGTGGCCGAGCCCAAAATCACTATTGCCCAAAGGGGAGATTCTTATGAGCTTATAGTTGATTTGGCGGGCGTCAAGGATTTAAAAGACGCGGTGCGTCAAATAGGTGAAACGCCACTCTTGGATTTTAGGATACTTTCTCCAAACTTAACGGTAGAGCAGGTCAGAGAATCACAATTAAAGTTTTTCCAATCCCAAAAAGTTGAAGATTACGTAGCTTGGATGAACTCTTATGTACCTACCCAACTTACGGGGAGATTTATCAGCAAGGCCTCTCCGGCGTTTGATAATTTCAATAAATCTATAGTTGCTTTAGAATTTAACGAAGAAGGAGCAAAAATATTTGAGGAAATTACCGGGGCTAACGTTGGCAAACCATTAGGTATATTTATTGACGGCCAGTTAACCGATGCTCCTACGGTGAATCAGAAAATTTCCGGGGGTAAAGCTACTATTTCCGGCGGTGGTGGAGGTTTCGCCATAGATGAGGCCAAACAATTGATTCAAAGGTTAAACGCGGGAGCGCTTTCAGCACCAATTTCCTTGGCTAACCAAAGGACCGTTAGCGCGTCGGCGGCAGAAGGCGCTTTAAAGAAAATCATTTTCGCGGGAGCGGTAGGTACGGCATTAGTGATGATTTTTATGATTCTCTACTACAGGCTTTTAGGTTTCTTCGCTACTTTAGCCTTGTTTATTTACACTGCTTTAACTTTGGCGGTTTTTAAATCAGGCTTTTTGGGGTTTATACCGTCCTTCACTATGACTCTTTCAGGTATTGCTGGTCTCGTGTTGTCTGTTGGTATGGCGGTGGACGCGAATATCCTTATTTTTGAACGTACCAAAGAGGAATTAAAGAAGGGGTTAACTAGAAATTCAGCCATAGAAGAGGGATTCAAAAGGGCTTGGTTATCAATCAGGGACTCGAATATAAGTACAATGATCACCGCTGCGATTCTTTACTTTTTCACTTCAAGCTTTGTCCAGGGTTTTGCCCTAACATTGGGCATCGGTGTATTAATGAGTATGTTTTCAGCAATCTTTGTTACGAGGACCATGCTTAAGGTATTTATGACAAAATAAAGATGATAAACGTTATAGGACATAAAAAAATATTTCTTACCGTTTCCGGCGTTCTCGTTATAGCTGGAATCGTAAGTATGATTGTTTTTGGGTTTAGCCTAGCGGTGGATTTCACGGGCGGGACGCTGTGGCAAATTAAAGTTCCGGGCACAGATGCTCAAAAACTGGAAGAATTTTTTAGATCAAACTTAGGTCTTGAAGTTTCTGGGCTTGCTTTTGATAGAGCGAGTGACACCTACGCGGTTACGTTACCGGAGATACCAGATAGTGAGAGACAAACCCATTTCAGCGCGATTGAGAAGAGTTTCAGCGGTGCGGAGGATTTTGATTTCCAGAGAGTTAGCCCCTCTGTTTCGCAAGAATTAAGGAGAAAGTCCATCACGGCTGTAGTCCTAGTTATGGCCGCCATTTCTATTTATGTGGCCATCGTTTTTAGAAAAGTGTCCAGACCAGTCAGTTCCTGGAAGTACGGCGTTATAACTTTATTAACCTTAGCTCATGACGTTATTATCCCTGCCGGTGTATTCGCGGCTTTAGGAAAATTTATCGGGGTGGCGATGGACACGAATTTCATTGTAGCTTTACTCGTAGTTATGGGCTTTTCAGTACATGACACTATAGTTGTTTTTGATCGAATACGTGAAAAACTTTTAAAGTCAAAACAGGTCGAACTAAATTTGGATGAAACTGTCAATAAAAGTGTGAACGAAACCTTTATAAGGTCAATCAATACATCACTTACGTTGGTTCTTGTCCTTCTCGCCTTATATTTACTCGGCCCGATTAGCTTACAGTACTTTATTCTCGTGATCCTTATAGGTACTGTATTTGGAACCTATTCTTCCATCTTCGTGGCGAGCCCCCTATTGGTAGTTTGGCACAACTTAAGCCGATCTAAAAAGAGATAGACTTAGATTGACTTGACTTCAATATAAAAAAGTTGTAATGTTATAACATGCTTGGTACACCCTTAAGAATCAGAAAAATCATAGACGAATCTATTGGACGACTGGATGATAGGTCTGCTAAAGTTTTAACAAACCGTTACGGTCTCTACGGCGAAAAAGTTAAAACTTTAGCTTCTTTAGGACATTCTTATGGCTTAACTCGCGAGCGAGTTAGGCAAATCGAAGAAAGTTGTTTGGAGAACATAAGAAAATCTATAGATCAAAAGGAATCTCAAATTGTTCTTAAGCTTATTAATGATTATCTAAATAGGATCGGCAATTTGAGGCGTGGAGATTTGTTAGTTAGAGATTTACGGACACTTTTTGGAGTAAAATACGAAGAGGGTGTTTTGTCAAACGAACTTCACCTTTTGGTTAAGGTGATTGGTGAGCCCGAAATAATTCCTCACAATAATGACTGGCATGATATTTGGCATAATGATAAAAGGGCATATCAATTAGCTTCGGATGTAATTCATAGTCTATTGAAATTCAAACAGCATGACTTTGCGAGATTTCTGGAAACAGCAACTAATAAATTTAACTTGCCAGAAGTTTTAATAGTAAATTATCTATCCGCCTCTAAACGTTTTGGAGTAGGTCCTCGGGGCGATTTAGGGGCTAAACATTGGATTAATGTAAATCCAAAAACGGTAAGGGATAAAAGTTTCCTGGTTATGAAATATGCGAACGCCCCACTCCACTTTAAAGAGATAGCTTCTTTAGTTAATAATCTGACGAAAAAACAATCTCATCCTGCTACTGTCCACAACGAGCTTATCAAAGATCCAAGATTTGTTTTAGTTAGCCGTGGGACTTACGCCCTCAAAGAACACTTGAGAAAGTAATGCTTGACGAAATTTTTGCGACTACAGCCGTATTCTTCGATAAATGGACGTGGCTTATTGTTCTGTTTGCAGCTTCTTATCTACTCCTTATTTGGGTGAAAAATTGGTGGCTGATGAAAATACGCAGAAAATTTATAAACGAAATAAAGTGGATAAACTTGGAAATCAAAATTCCAAAAGAAAACTTGAGATCTCCAAAATCCATGGAACAGGTTTTCGCGAGTCTTTACGCTACTTACAGTTTTGGATTCAAATGGATTGATAAGTGGTGGTTTGGCAAGGTAGAAGAATGGATGTCCTTCGAAATGGTTGGTTTTGCTCAAGGCATGCACTTTTACGCTTACATACCAGAGAAACATAAGCCCCTCGTTGAATCTGCTTTTTTTGCTCAATATCCTGAAACGGAAATACATGTAACAGAAGATTACGTTCGCAGATTTGGTGGCGATTTGCCAAATGATACCTTTGATATTTTTGGCGCCGATTTTATTTTGGCGAGAGAGAATTATTATCCCATTAAAACCTATCAATTTTTCGAAGATATTATTGAAGAGAGAAGGTTGGATCCGATAGCTACTATTTCTGAAACAATGGCCGGCCTTAAAGATGATGAGATGATTTGGTTAGAGATTCTCATTAGACCAACAGGTGATAATTGGAAAACTGAAGCCGAGGAGGTAATCAATAAAGTTATGGGTAGAAACGCTAAAACATCGGGGAGTGGAATAGTTGACGTATTCATGGAATTCTTAAAAAATTTAATTTGGGCACCAGCTAAATATCCTGTTTGGTCTGGAGGGGGTGGTGAAGCAAAACCATCTAACGCAGCAAGACTTAGCCCTGGCGAACAAGACTTTTTGAAAGCGGTTGAAAACAAAACATCTAAGCCCGGATTCGAAACTATCCTACGGTTCATTTACTTAGATAAAAAAGATTCTTTCACGGGTTCCAATGTCTCCGCGGTGATGGGTGCTATTAATCAGTTCAGGACCCAAAATCTTAACTCTTTTCGTCCTAATCCTGGGACTATTACGGTGCCGAGAGCTGTGGGTCTATTCTATCGTATACCGAGGTTATTAAGGCGCAAAAAGAAGCTATTCAAAAGTTATTTAGATCGAGAAATGCCTTTAGAACCAAAGCGACCTTTCTCTTTACGTTTCAAGACTTGTATACTTTCAGTTGAAGAATTGGCAACAATATATCATCCCCCAATAACAATAGTGGGAGCGACGAGCTTAGAACGTTTAGAAGCTAAAAAGGGAAGTGCCCCATCGAGCTTACCTATTATTGGTTGAATCTTATGAAAGAAATAATTACGCCTTTAGGGCAGACAAATTTCAGGAATAGACAAGTTAAGTTTGGAATCAAAACAGACGATCGACGTCGCCATATTTATGTTATTGGTAAAACTGGTAGTGGCAAAACCACTATGATGGAAAATATGGTTATAGAAGATATTATATCCGGCCGTGGTGTCGGTTTGGTTGATCCGCATGGGGACTTCGCTGAAAAAATTCTTAACTTTATTCCGGAAAATAGGATAGACGATGTCATTTATTTCAATCCGGCTGACATAAAACATCCTTTTGGTTTCAATCCCTTAGAAAGAGTAGGGGACGAGTATCATCATATCGTGGCTTCAGGATTGATGGGTATATTCAAAAAAATTTGGCCGGATGTTTGGTCAGCGAGGATGGAATATATTCTAAACAATTCCCTACTTTCTCTCCTCGAGTATCCGGGTTCCACCCTATTGGGCATAATGCGCCTTTTGACCGACAAAGATTACCGTAAACAGGTGGTAAGCGGGTTGAGCGACCCTATTATTAAAAGTTTTTGGCTTAATGAATTTGCCCGTTACACTCAAAAACTGGAAACGGAAGCGACCGCCGCCATCTTGAATAAAGTGGGCCAGTTTTCGGCTAATCCATTAATAAGAAATATTATTGGCCAACCTCATTCCACGATAGATATAAGAAAAATTATGGACGACAGTAAAATTTTTATAGCTAATCTGGCGAAAGGACGCATCGGTGAAGATAACTCCGCCCTCTTGGGGGCTATGCTTATAACCAAAATGCAATTAGCCGCTATGGGTAGAGTGAATATCCCTGAACAAGAAAGAAAGGATTTCTACCTCTATATTGACGAATTTCAGAATTTCTCTACCGAATCATTCGCTAGCATCCTTTCAGAAGCGAGAAAATACCGCCTTAATTTAGTACTTGCCCATCAATACATAGAACAGTTAGATGAAAAAGTCAGGCCTGCCATTTTTGGCAACATTGGCACGATTGTTTCTTTTAGAGTGGGAGCTGAAGATGCTGAATTTTTAGAAAAGGAATTCAACCCCGAATTCAACGCAAACGATTTAGTAAACTTGCCCAATCATAATATTTATATAAAATTAATGATCGATGGCGTTACTTCTCATCCTTTTTCCGCCGAGACTTTATCCCCTAAAGATCAAAAAGAACAATCTCCTATCGATGTCATCATAGAAAATAACCGCAGAAAATACGCCATTTCATCTGAGGCTGTGACTGAAAAAATAGACGAAGAGTGGTCCGGTGGCAGAGAAGAAATCATAAAGAAAGGAGATCGCAGATCCGAACAATCGCTTGAGATTCTAGAGACGCCTAAAAAAGAGAGAAAACAGGTGAATTTGGAAGAATTGCGCGAAGTCCTCTCTAGATCGGTTGATAAACCCGCTTCGTCGTCGTTCTCTCCGAATCTAGGCGAGGGACTTGAGCGAGACGGAGAAAGGAAAGAAAAATAAATTCAATAATGCTTTCATATAACGAATTAAAACCCGGAGTTTTTATTATTGTGGAAGGTAAGCCTTGGGAAGTTTTGGAATACGAATTTTTGAGAATGCAACAGAGAAAACCGGTCAGTAAAACCAAATTAAGAAATATGGTGACCGGAGCTGTTCAAGACAGGACCTTCCATCAAAACGATTCTATCTATGAAGCCGAGATAGAAAAACGCGATTTAAAATATCTCTACGGGCACAAGGGTGAGCATTGGTTCTCTTATCCTCACGACCCCTCAAAGAGATTCAAGATAGAAGAAGAGAAGCTTCAGGGTCAAATTGGGTATCTTATGCCGAATATTATTTTAACGGCTCTTACCTTTAATGGAGAAGTTGTAGGCACAAAACTACCCATTAAAGCTGAATATAAGGTTATTGAAGCTCCACCTGCCATCAAAGGAGACACTGCCTCTGGCGGCAACAAGGCTGTAACAATAGAGTCTGGTGCTAAAGTTAACGTTCCGCTTTTCATTAATGTTGATGATATCATCAGGATAAATACAGAAACTGGCGCCTATGTTGAAAGGGTTGAAAAAGCATAAAGTTTTCATCGGGCTTTCCGGCGGAGTAGATTCATCAATCGCGGCTCACTTGCTCAAGAATCAAGGTTTTGATGTTGTAGGTATTCATCTTCGTTGTTGGAATAGGCTCGGTTGCGATGTTAAAGAGGCCGAGGATGCACGTCTGGTGGCGGAACATTTGGGCATCCCTTTCTACATTTTTGATTTGGAGAAAGAATATAAATCGCTTGTTGTTGATTATATGGTAGAGAATTATTCTGGAGGTTTAACCCCTAATCCGGATGTGATGTGCAATCGTGAAATCAAATTCGGTTTGTTTTTAAAAAAAGCTTTGGCAATGGGAGCCGATTACATTGCTACCGGCCACTACGTGAAACTGAAAAAAATAGGGGATACATTTGTTCTCTATGAAGCCAAAGATAAGAACAAAGATCAGTCTTATTTTCTCTGGACCTTGACTCAAAACGAACTAAAGCATTGCTTGTTTCCTGTAGGAGATTATTTGAAATCCAATGTTCGTAGACTAGCTGAAAAAGCAGATTTGCCTACAGCCAATAAGAAAGATTCACAAGGCCTTTGTTTTGTGGGTAAGGTAACCCTAAAAGAATTCTTAGGAGAATGGTTGCCTCCTAAGACAGGTTTAATCGTTAGCACTGACGGACTTGTTCTTGGTGAACATGAGGGCATCCATTTCTACACTGTTGGCCAACGCCATGGAATCGGATTCGCAGGTGGTAAACCGTATTATATTTCCGAGAAAAATGCTTCGAGTAATACAATTGTTTTAGCTGAAGGTAGCGACAATTCTGATTTATTCAAGAAAGAAATTAGTCTTACTTCTGTAAACTGGATAAGCGGCATTCCTAAATCACCCCTCCGTGTTTTAGCAAGAGTTCGCTATCGCCAGCCGCTTTCTACGGCGATCATAAGTAGATTGGGAAACTCCAGTTATAGGCTTGAATTCGATAAGCCGCAGAAATTTGTAGCTCCGGGACAATCAGCGGTAATCTATTCACCTAGTGGTCGCGTGCTCGGTGGAGGCATAATTAGTTGAAGACTTGTTGCGGTGATCACAAGCCTGGTAAACTTAGATCGTGAAAAAAGACTACGATGTAATTGTAGTGGGTGCTGGACCGGCGGCGTGGTCCACATCTATTTTTCTTGTAAGAGCAGGCGTCACTGTACTAGTAATAGGAATTGATAATGAAAGTGGTTTAGCTTACGCGGTTGATATCCGCAATTTCCCCGGTTTTCCGGATGGCATTTCCGGCAGAACTCTTCTCGACAATATGGTTGTACAAGCGAAAAATCATAATGTTGTGTACGAAAAACAAGAGGTTACTCACATAGAAGAAAGAGATGGTGTTTTTTCGGTTAAAACAGCTAGCTTACAAGAGTTCAATTGTAGAAATCTAGTTTTAGCCCATGGCGCTAACTATCTGAAAGCGAGTGTACCTGGCGAAAAAGAATATACAAACAAAGGTGTTCATTATTGCGCCCTTTGCGACGGGCCTATTTACAAAGGTCAAGATGTTACTGTTCTAGGGAACGGCAATCTGGCGGCCGAAGAGGCCGCGGAACTTTCGGCTTATGCTAAATCTGTTAGGATAATCTCCCAAGGTCCGGAAATAAACATGTCAGAGGCTTACACAAACTTACTCCGGTCTAAGAACATTGAAGTAATCAAAGGTAAAATAAAAGAGATAAAAGGAGACGGTAATCTGGCTAAAAGAGCGATCTTAGATAATGACTCGGAGCTGAACTTAGACGCCCTGTTTGTTTCTTTAGGGGTGGCTTCCTCACTTGATTTCGCAAGACAGTTAGGCCTAGAAACAAGCGGCAATTTTATAAAAGTTGATGAAAATATGCGCGCCAGTCGTCCCAAAGTTTGGACTGTTGGCATGGCAAGGGGTGGAGTAAACCAAATCACAAAATCGGTTAGCGATGGCACTATTGCTGCGGTTGCTATAATCAAAGATCTTAAAGGTCTGCCAAGTTACATAGATCACACTTAAATCATGCTTATAATTTTTACAGGCAATGGCAAAGGTAAAACCACCGCTTCTTTGGGGCAAGCGATGAGAGCAGTCGGACGCGGGAAGAATGTTTTAATGATTCAATTTATTAAAGGTCCTTGGAAATCAGGCGAGGATTTCGCAGAAATTTCCATGAAAAGCGGATCTTCCTCCGGCGGAAAAGATGGAACAACCGGCCATAGTAATTTCGAACTTAAAAAAATGGGTTTGGGTTTTGTAGGTATCTTGGGGGATCAATTGCCTAAAGAAGAGCACGCTAAAGCCGCTAGAGAAGCCCTGAATTACTTTAAAGAAGAATTGCCCAAGAGGGACTTAATAATTCTTGACGAAGTAAACGTCGCAGTTTCTTTGGGTCTATTAACCGCCGAAGAAGTTTTGAAAATAGTTAAAGATTTACCGCCAGAAAAATTTGTTATTTTTACTGGGAGAGACGCACATGAGGCTTTTGTAGAGAGGGCGGACTTGATAACCGAAATGAAAGAAATCAAACACCCCTTCAATAACAA